>JBDNGL010000131.1:0-45660 GCA_041689285.1 Opitutaceae bacterium | reverse complement strand
GTAATCAGATTATTTTTTGAAAAAACTGGTTGGTCACCGGTGTGCATGAGCAGGAAACAACCCGTGCCATAGGTGTTTTTGGCCATGCCGGGTCGCCAGCAGGCCTGGCCAAAAAGGGCGGCTTGCTGGTCACCGGCCATGCCGGCGATGGGGACGCCGCGCAGGGCGGGCACGGTGGAGACCTCGCCGAGCACTTCACTGTTGCCGCGCACGGCGGGTAGGAGTTCGCGGGGGATGGGAAAGAGACGGAGCAGCTCATCATCCCAATCGCCGGAGTGAAGATTCAACAGCAGCGTGCGGGCGGCATTGGTCACGTCGGTGGCGTGAACCGTGCCACCGGTGAGTTGCCAGAGTAGCCACGTGTCCACGGTGCCGGCGGCGAGTTCCCCGCGGGCGGCCCGGCGCCGGGCCCCCGGGATATGATCGAGCAACCAGCCGAGTTTGGTGGCGGAAAAATAGGGATCGAGCAGCAAGCCGGTTTTACGGCGGATGAAGGGTTCGAGGCCGTCGCGCTTGAGTTGGGCACAGCGGGAGGCGGTCCGGCGGTCCTGCCAGACGATGGCTCGATGCAGTGGGCGGCCGGTGCGGCGCTCCCAGAGGAGGATGGTTTCGCGCTGATTGGTCAGACCGATGGCAGCGATATCGCGTGCCGTCAGGTTGGCTTCCGCGAGGGCACCAAGCGCGGTCCGGCGGGTGGACTCCCAGAGATCGCGCGGGTCGTGCTCGACTTGACCAGGTTCTGGATAGTGTTGGGTGAATTCCTGCTGGGCGGTGGCTCGGGGGCGTCCACGGCGGTCAAACACGATGGCGCGTGACGAGGTGGTGCCTTGGTCCAAGGCTAGGACATAGCGGGGCATGCCGGCAGCTTGCAGGGTGGGTGACGGTAGGCCAAGCCCGCATGTTGGCTGCGCTCGGGGCTTGGCTCCGGTTCGATGGGTGTCACTATTCGCGAACTAAATCTGCTCCCGGCGGTCACACCGCCCACCGACACCATGAAGAAACAAGTATTGATTTGCAGCTTCCTCGCCGGGACCACCCTTGTCTGGCTGGCGGGTTGCGCGACCAACCCGACCTCGTCGATGGCACTGGAATCCACCAAATATAACATCGAAAGCACGGAAAAGCTCACCTTGTTGGATCGGACGGTGCAGGAAGCGATTATCTGCACGGGCTTGCAGGAGCGGGTGTTGCCCGATGGTCGGCTGGAAGTCGTGGCGATGGTGAAGAACCGGCAGGAGCAGGCGGTCAAGGTGCAGCTCAATTGTGTGTTCAAGGACATGCAGGGATTTTCCGTTGGTGACGAAACCGCGTTTCAAACCACTACGCTCGCGCCGGGCGCGACCGAGGCCGTGCGATTCACCGCCGCCACGCCGGCGGCGAAAAAATTCACCGTGCGCGTGCGGCACGCGCGTTGAGTTCCGTTAACCCGCCAAGCCATCCTTTAGGTGGAATGCGGTTGGGTGGATGCGCAGGTCGCTCTGCACGGCGAACACGCCACACCGGCAGAGGGACCTGCCCGCCCACCTCAAGCCATAGGCGGTAAACTCCCCGCGAAGTCCAATGGCGGGTGGACATACGTGAATAGGTCGTCCGCGGGGACACGTTTTGGTAGCGCCAAAAATGGAATACCTAGCCACTGATTAATCCCGGTAAGTGCGGATGAAGTGAGGTTAATTACCTAGGGGCGGAGACTTGAGTTAGGTAGGACCCCTGCTTACGGCTCGTGCAATGCAGGCGGCAGTCATTGAAGATCAAACATTAATGCGTGACTACCTCGTCGCGTTACTGCGCAAGCATTGCGGGGCGACGGCCGTCGTCGCGATTGGCTCCATGCAGGAGCTGAACAAACGCGGAGACGAACTCAAAGACGCCGCGCTCATCCTACTCGACATTGATCTTGGTGACGGCACCACGCTCGACTGGGCCTTGAATCGCGGCACCCAGCCGAACCCCGGGGTCTTGGTGGCGGTGAGTTCCATCAGCAGCCAGTTTCCCTTCAAGAAGCTGCAAGCCGGTGGTATCAGCATTGCCCACAAAAACGACAGCGAGAAGGAGTTGGTGGATGTGATCCAGCGGGCACTGGCCGGAGCCGTGGTAATCTCGCGACGCGCGATGGCGGTGATCAATGCCGGGGCCCGTGATCCGAATTCGCCGCTGAAACTGCTCGGCCCCCGGGAGCAGCAGGTGCTCGGTCTGCTGGGCCAACGCCTTTCCAACGACGACATCGCGGCCGTCATCGGTTGCGCGCCGATCACCGTAGCCGACCATCGCAAGCGCATCATGCGCAAGTTGGAGCTGCACAACATTGAGCAACTGATCGAATGCGCTATCCAGCATGGACTGGTCTTCGACTCCACCGCCGCAGCCGCGAAAAACCGCCGACTCAGGCCGTGAGCCGCGCTCGGGCCGCCCCCAGTGCCTCCTCCGCGAAAGGCAACAGGCGATCGACGGCAGGCCAGTCGCTGCGCCTGGCGGCCTCCTCCAAGAGCAAGATCTGTTCCAAAGCGGCCTCCCCGGCGGTGGAGCGCAGGTGTCCGAGCAGGCTGTGGGCTTCGGAGGCGGTGCGCGGGTCACGCAGGCGTGCCAAGGTGGAGACCGACTGCCACTTGTGGGCGATGATGGCGGCCAGTTGTTCGCCGGTGGGGGCGAGATCACTGAGCGAGGTAAGGGGATTTTTGGCGAGGGCGGCCGTGTGGGTGTCGAGCGAGCGTTTTGGTTGCAAGCCCTCGGAGAGGCCGCGAATGACGCGCTCAAGTTTATCCTTGGTCACCGGCTTGGTGATGAAACCGGTCATGCCCGCCGCCTGCGCCTCGACGACCTTCTCTTTGGTGGAATAGGCGGTGACCGCGATGATCGGTGGGGTGGGGCGGGGAAGGATTTGCACGAGCTGGCGGCAGAGTTCGGCACCGTCGGTATCGGGCAGGCGCCAATCGGTCAGCACCAGATCGTATTGATGGGTGCGGGCAAGCTGAAGCGCGGACGCTCCGTCGACGGCCCAGTCCACGTTGTAACCCAGCTGCTGGAGCACATGACCCAGAGCGATGCGGTTGTAGTCCTCGTCCTCGATGGCGAGGGCGCGGGAGACGGGGGTGGGGTTGCCGGCGGCGGTGACGCGGGGCTGGGCGTTGGCGAGGACTAGCTCCAAGGCGAATTCTGTGGTGCCGTCGTGGCTGGCGGCGGTGAGGGTCCCGCCCATCGCGAGCGCGAGCCGCCGGCAGACCGCAAGGCCGAGCCCCGAGCCGGGGATGTTGCCGGTGTTGGTGCCGCGCTGGAAGGATTCGAAGAGGCGGGATAGTTCCTCGGGGGCCAGCGTGGGGCCGGTGTTGCGCACCGCGAGGCGCAGGCGGGAGCGGCCACCACCGGCCGGTTGCACGCGCACTTCCACACCGGCCTCGCGCGGCACGCCATACTTCAGGGCGTTGGAAATCAGGTTGCAGACGATTTGGCGGAGTTTGCCGGAATCACCATGCAGCCAGGCCGCTTGGTCAGGCAGCATCAGGGCGCACTCAGCCAGCTCGGGGTCCATGGCGCGCGCGGCCTCCTCGACGAGTGAGCCGACCTCGAAGTCGGACGTGGTGAGTGCGACTTGACCCCGTTCAAGGCGGGAGAAGTCGAGGATGTCGTCCAGCATCGAGCGCAACTGGTCCGCGCAGCCGCCGAGGGTGCGCACCAGATTTTTCTCGCGTGGGCCGACGTCGATGTCGGCGAGCATCGCGCAGATGCCGACGACGCCATTGAGTGGGTTACGGATCTCGTGGCTGATGCTGGCGAGGAACTCCTCCTTGACCGCACTCGCCTTGCGCAACTGCGCGGTGCGCTCGTTGACGTGGTTCTCCAGCTCGCGGTTTCGCCGCTGGAGAGTGCGGGTGCGCCAGCGCACTAACCCGAACACGATGCCGCCGAGCGCGACGGCGTGCAGCGGCCAGGCCCAGCCGCGCAGCCACCATGGCCAGGGTCGGCTGACGATGAAAGTCTCCTCGGTGCGCAGGCCGTTCCGCTCTGCCTGCACCGTGACGGGGATGAGACCCCAGCCGACGGCGAGCTGAAACTCGGCGCCGGGTAGCACGGTTTCCCAAGTGCCGCCGGATTTTTGCACTCGGAGGAAGGTGGCTGGAGCCGGGGCGTAATTGAAGGACCGGGCGCGGAGTCCTGCGTATTCTTGGGCCGCCGACCCGAGCCGCACTTCGCGGCCGGCGGTGGGGTTGCTCCAAGTCCAATTAGGCTTTGGCGGGGTTGAGCGCACGAGGGGCAGGCGGGCACGGATCACCCCGCGCGGGCCGGCGGCGAAAAGAAACTCAGCGGTGGCGGTGATTTTTTCCGCGCCGATCTCGGCGAGACCGGGGATTTCGAGCGGCTGCCAGGTGTCGCCCTCGAGGAGCCCCACGACAGGATCGCGATCCGGCCGGGTGACAAGGACGGCCAGCCGCCCCTGCACATACGCGGCATCGCGCGGGTTGCCCCAAGTGATGCGACCCAGCGTGCTGGCGTCGGAGTCGAGAATGGTGCCATCCCAGAAGAGCAGGGCGACCTTGCCCGGGCGCACTTCGCGGACCGTGGCCCGGCCGGTGCCCAGACTGCCGGTGACCGTGCCGTCGGGCGCGACGACCTGCACGCCCTGCGTGGAGGTGCCGACGAGAAAACTCCGCCCGTCGCTGGCGAGCGAATTGGGTAGCGCGGGGATGGGGGTGAAATAGGTGCCCCGATCACGATCGAGGAAGGTCAGCCCCTGATCCTGCGCAATGGCGGCGGTGTCGCCGGTGACGGCCAGACCATAGACGAAGCGGGTGAGTAGGCGGACTTTCTCATCACCAAAAAGGAAATCAGGATTGGTGACGCCGGCCCCGGCCGGGTTTGCGGGCCAGAGAATAGCGGCGTTGAGTTCATCATCATGCGACAGCACTTTTGTGCCGGCCGATGTAACCACCGCCACGGTATCAGATGAGAGGGTTTGCAGCCCGAACACGGCTTTGCCATCCAGTGGCGAGGTTTCGACCTGTGCCGGATCGCTGACGGAATACAGCCCACGGGAGGTGCCGAACAGAAAACCGTCAGCGGTGTGCTTGGTATAGTAGATGTCGCCAAACTTCTTCGACTTCCAGGCGAGCTCACCGCTGGCGCGATCAATGGCGACCAGACCCTCGTTGAAAGTCGGAACCAGAATCCAAGGCCCGGACTCTGCGAGACCGACGATGCCGGCCTGCAGAAGGAGGTTATTAACTGAATCATCAATTGTGGAGTTACGGTTGAGATCAACTAGCCCATGGTTCGTTGCTCGCAATTGGCCTGAAATGTAACCGATTTCATGGTCGGAAAACGAAAGGTTTTCATTAGACATGGCTAAATTTGTGCCATCCCAAACCAATGGATTTATGCCAATGGCACTGACTACTATGCTTTCATTTACTGCGCACAGACGAATAGGTCCCAAAACTTTATCTAAGCTGATTGGTAATTCCTTAATCGTGCCCAATACATCTACATGCCAAATCCCTGAGCTTCCACTTGCTAGCCACCCGTCAGATACAGATTGAGTGTGAAGAAACTCACCAGCTAAGTTTGGAAGAGGCTGAAGACTCTCTCCAGCAAGATAAGCAACAAAGCCATGCCCCGCAGTCAGTATTCGTCCATGGGCTTCGCTGATAGCCCGCACAACCTGACCATTGGGTGGTGCAAATAGCTGCCAATCACCACCGGGAGAACCGATGGCCACGCCGCCTTCAAACCCCACGGCCAGTTGGCCTGAAGTGAGGGTTTCGACCGTCCAAATGGGTTTACCGCGCAGTGCAGAAGGCAAAGTAAGCTCGGTCCCGAGGGGCTCAAAGGCGGCGACGCGGAGGGCTAAAAAGCCGACCGCAAGCATAAAAACCACCCATTTTTAGGGGTAAGGAGTCATCCCTAGAAGGGTAGTTTTTTGCAGAGCTTCGGGGCCGGGGCAACGCGATACTGTGAGGGTATGAAAAAGCTCACCTCCCTCCTGATTCTTTGCAGCGGCGCCGCGGCGACGCTCCTCCTCGCCGTCGGTCTCAACGAAGCGGCCCAAAAAATGGATCCCGTGGCGCAAAAATCGCTGCCGATTTCCACCATGCAGACCGGTGACATCGCTTCCATGCCCTGTTTGTCTTGCACGGCTGGTGAGCCCGGTGGTGGTGGCGGCAATCCTCCTCCCTCGATTTTCTCCTGATTTTTAGAGGAGTTGTGCCATGCTTTCACTCGCGGCCTTGCGCTATCGGGATGTGTTCACCCAAGACGGCGGGCCGATCGAGCGTGTGCTGACGGGGGAGTTCAACATCCTCGGCAAGCCCCACCAGCAGGCCAACGCCTTCCTCAAGCCTGAACTCACGAGCGGCAAGTCGCCCCACGCCATCTACGGTCAGGCCGATGGCACCGGCTCGGCACCCTCCGCATCCGTGGCCTGCCACATGGCGATCTCGGAGGCGCTGGAGCGCTGGGCCTTTCTTGCCACCCACAACCGGCCAGAGGGTGCCAAATACGGCTTCGACGTGGACCGCAGCTCGAACGGGATGGCGGCTTATCCCGGGATATTCCGCTCCCAAGCGGCCCGCCGGGCCCGCCTTGAGGCGCTGGAGCGTTACGCGCTGATTTCTTGGTGGGACGGTCGGTTGCCGGCCGAGGTAACGGGTTCGCCATTTCCGGGGGTTGATTTGGTGCGCATCCATCACAACGCGGGCGAGGGTGAGGTGGTCATCCTCGTGCAGCGTTCGCGGGCGGGTGTGGCCTATGGACATGCGGCCGGTCGCACGGTGCGATCGGCCGCATACAAGGCCGCCGTCGAGCTGGCGCGCAATGCGTTTGTCATCTCCGCGCACCGCGCCAAAGGCGCCTTGGTGCAGGCGGCCAATTTCTTCGAACGTCGCGCGCTCTATTTCGCCACCGATGAAGGCCACGAGGATTTCCAGCGGCACCTGCAGGCTCGCCCCCATCAGGCGGTGCCGAAGTGGGCGCCCGCCTTTGATGGCGAAATCCCGGGACCTTGGTCCCGCTGGGCCACAGTCTGGCGCCACGCTGTGGCGATGCCCACCGACGAATATCTCAACCCGCACTCCAACTTCTTCTTCTGGTAACCATGATCGCACGCGCCGAAACCCTCCTCCATATCCGCCATCTACTCGACTGCTCGGGCCCGGCGGATGCCGCTCAAGCCACCCGCCTCGCGTTCGAGGCCGGGCACATTGACGCGCTCGATGTGCCCGAAGTCTTCCTCGCCTTGCGCGCTCGCTCGGGCGATTTCTTAAACAGCCTTTGTGCCCGCGCCCCCGGTGGTTCGCGCTTTCCCTACAGCCGGGAATGAACGACGGCCTGACTAGGACGGAGATTGCGCTGCTCGAAGCCCTGCAACGCGAGCGCATCCTTCTGCAGCAGCGGGACTGGGTGAGCGGCATCATTCTGCATGAACTGTCGAATGCGGCGTCGATCGTCACCGGCGGCGTGGATCTGGTCAATTTAGTGCCGCCTGGCACGCCGGCCTATGCCACCGCCCTCCAAAAGCTGCAGCAGGGCGCTTACAGCCTGCGACAGCTGCTCGCCGGCTTGCGGGTATTGATCGACAGCACGGGCACGCCGCCGACTAACGAGGACGTCAACGTCATGGAATTTGTGCAGGAACTGACCGGCGACCCCGTGGTGGTAAGCCGTGATGACAGCCGGCGGGTGCGGCTGCAATTGCGCCAGCCGTTGGTCACCTGGCGCATCTCGCCAACGCTGCTGCGGCATGCCCTCGGCAATCTCATGCGCAATGCGCTACGCTACAGCACGCCCGGTTCATCTATCCAGATCACAATCGGCCGGCGCGGTTCGCGCCATTGGATTCATGTGCTTAATCGCGGTCCCAGGATACCTTCCGAGCTGCAACGGCGACTCTTCGAGCCCGGCAAGAAAAACGCCCGCGGCGGCATGGGCCTGGGCCTCTACATCGCGCAGACCTGCGCCGAACGCATGGGTGGTCGGCTGTGCTTTGGCTCGAACACCCGGTGCACGGTATTTTCCATTATCATGGATGACGTGACCGCAGGCATTGTCAGTAACCTGCCCAAGTCCGCTGATCTGGCCTGCTGAATGTGGTCAGGGCGGTGGTGGGAGCGGTGGGGAAGGCCCGAAGGTCACCCCCTCGGCGGCTGCCTCCATCTCGCGCAGCGCTTGCGCCATGGCGGCCCGGTCCTCCGGCGTGTCGCGGACCTCGGCTTGGCCTTTGGAAAAATCAATCGTCTTGCCGTCCTTGATGGTGACGGTGGGCGGGACATCCGCGGCCGGTGTCAGCGAGCCGACCGGACGCTCCCGGTGGTGTAGCACCCAATAGCTGCCCGCCATTCCAATCAGGAGGCCCGTGAGCAAGAGTAGCATCCGGCGTTTCATTGCAAAATGACGGCTTTGGGTTGGTCAGATGACCGGCGGTAAAATCGTGAGGCTGGGGTGGGAAAGCCGATCAAGCTATTTCGAGCTCGGTCGCGTTGCGCCAAACAACCAGCCGACCAGCAGGCCAAGCAAACCGCTGAAGGCGATGAGCAGAGCCTGCGGAATCTGAAAGGACCAGGCGAAAAATCTCACCGTGAGGACATTGAAGTTTTGCAGGGCAAAAACGGCGAGCAACACGACAATCGACAGGGCCAGATAGCGCCGGAATTTCATCAGGCAATGATTGCCGCGACCGCCAACATGGCAACAAGCAACCACCCCGCTTCAGCTCAGGGCGATGGCTCCCGCGACCCAGGGCCTGCGTGCCCCCCTCGCTCTCATTCAGTATTTTCGTGCCGATGAACGCGCTGAACACAATGATCACCCCTCGGGCCGGGGTCATCAAACTGACCGGCGTGAAAGTGAGCGCAGTCAACCCGAGCACGTAGGCGACCGGCAAAAGGGGCGCGAGGCCGAAGATCAGGGCTAGCGGCGTCATGGGGACCAGTCTGAGCACACGGCGCGAGATTTGGCTTCAAACGAAAAGTATTCTCTGCGGAGCTAGTCCTTCCATGTCGCGTCCTGACTATATGAAGGAACTCCGTCAGACCCTGACGTTGGCCTTTCCGATCATCATCGGGCAGGTAAGCCAGATGCTGATGGGCGTCACCGATGCGGTGATGATCGGGCGGGTGGGCAAGGTGCCGCTGGCGGCGTCGGCCTTCACGCACAGCTTGTTCATGCTGGTTTTCATCGTGGCGATCGGGGTGCTGATGTCGGTTTCGGTGCTGGTGGCGCGGGCGCACGGGGCGCGGCAATCGCGGGAATGCGCGGCCTTGCTGCAACACGGCATGGTGCTGGGCGTGGGGCTGGGCGCGGTGGGGATGGCGGCGATGCTGGCGGTCGTCCCGTGGCTGCCGGATTTCGGCCAGCCCCCGGAAGTGGTCGCGGAGGTGAGTCCGTATTTTGAACTGATTGCGCTGTCGATCATTCCAACCCTCGTGTTTCAGGTCCTGCGGCAGTTCAGCGAAGCGGTCGATCACCCGTGGGCCCCGATGGGTATCCTGCTGGGCGGGGTGGGGCTGAATGTCGTGCTCAACTGGATCCTGATCTATGGTAACCTCGGTGCGCCGGCGTTGGGTCTGGCGGGCGCGGGTTGGGCGACCCTAGTTGCGCGGGTGTTGGCCGCGGTCTTGCTCTGGTGGTGGCTGGCGCGCCGGCCGGAAATCCGGGCGGAGTGGCCGTCGGCCGTTTTGCAGCACGCCTGGTTGGCACCGCTGAGCCGGGTGCGAGTGCGCGAGATGCTTCGCATCGGCGGGCCGGCCGCGATCTACTTGGTGTTCGAGGTGGGCGCTTTCAGCGCGGCGGCGTTGATGATAGGTCTGCTGGGCACGGTGGCGCTCGCGGCGCATCATGTCGCGCTTACCTGCGCGGGGTTGACCTTCATGCTTCCGCTGGGGATTTCCATCGCGGTTTCCGTGCGCATCGGCCGCGCAGTGGGAGAGGGCCAGATCGGTGCGTTGCGCGCGATCGGTTTTGGGGCGCTCGGCGCCGGCACCGTCATCATGCTGGGCTGCGCCTTGGGGTTCCTGCTGGCCGGGCATCTGATCGTCGCCGGCTTCTCCAGTGAACCGGAAGTGATGAACTTGGCGGCACAACTGTTGGTGGTGGCGGCCATATTTCAGGTGTTTGATGGCGGCCAGGTGATCGCCTCAGGGGCGCTGCGCGGGATGGCGGACGTCAAGGTGCCCGTGGTCATCACCTTCGTGGCCTATTGGTTGATCGCGCTGCCGGGCGGCTATTGGTTTGGCGTGCGTGGGCCGCATGGACCAATTGGCGTGTGGGGCGCACTGGCCGTCGGCCTGGCCGCCGCCGCCTTGCTGTTGGCGTGGCGCTTCTATCGGAAGACGGCCTCGCCCCCATTGTCATCTATTAGATGACAAAGGGGTCGAGGACCTTGACTAGGCAGACCGCACCCAACGAATCCTGCTTGACGGCCGGTGGCTCGTTCGAAGGCGGGATCTGGGGATTTAATACCGGGCGTGAATCGTGTCTTGGCCCTTCATCGGTTGAAACTACTGCTGAGTCGCGGGCGCGAAGCGCCGCCTGACGGCCACCACAGCCAAGGTCACGAGGCCCGCGAGCAGTGCATATGTGGAGGGCTCGGGAATCGGCACCAGCGCGCCGCCGCTATCATACATCAGGCCGCCATCCATGTCGCCGCCGCTGGGACCGCCGAGGGCGTTGCCGATGACTCCGGCACCCGCGAACGAGACCGCGGTCCCGGCCAGAGCGCGGAAACCGCCGCTGGCATCCGTGTTGGTGGCGCCGGTGAAGGAGATGCCGGCGCCCGCGATGTAGTTGCCGAGGACCGTATTGTTGTCGCCGATCGTGATCGACGTGACGGCATTCCAGTAGACGCCGAGGTCACTGCCGCCGTTGGTGCCATAATTGATGATGCTGACCGTGGACGATGCCGCGGTAGTGAGGGCGGTGCCAATATTGAAAACCCAGAACACCCCGTTTTGGAAATTCGCATCAAGGACGACTGCGCCGAGCTGGTTGGCCGAGCTGGTGAACTGGTAGACCCCCGGTGCATACACCGTGTTGCTGCCGAAAGTCTGCACGCTGCTCAGGATGTTGGCGGGGGGGGCCACCATATTCGTCAGGGCGGTGTGAGCGGTGAGGCGGTCCGTCTGAGCCTGCGTGGTGGCAGCATTGTTGCCCGCGATCACGGAGGCGGCCGGGCCGCTGAGAGTGATGCCGCTGACGGTGCCTGGAGGAAACCCGGTGGTGCCGGTGTCGCCATGAACGTGGCCGTTGAGAAAGGAGCCGCCGGAACCGCTCACACTCACGGCGGCGCCGGCAAGCAGCACATAGTCGGAGGCAGTCAGCAGGACCTGGGCAGTTCCTGTGAACGGGGCGAGGAGCAGCGCGGAGCAGGCGAGGCTAGGCAATGATACGAATGGGCGCGTGAGGTCCATCCCCCATGTTAGCAGCAGCGGCGGATATTGATATGGGGTATTGCCCTGACCAGCCGGTGGCTGGGGCTGATGAGCGGCCGCAGATTCGGTCGGGTTTTTAACCGGCTCCTTGGCACTCAGCCCACGACTGCCGACCTAGTCGGGTTTTTAACCTGCATCTCCGACCCCGGCGCGCCGCGGAGGAAAAGTCGGACCTCGCGGCGTTTCTGCAGGGATGGCGAGACCGGACGTGGTGAACTAGGCATAGGGTTAAACCCCATGGCGCGGTTTCCGGCCGGGCTGCATACTACGGCTACCCAATGACACAACTCCAGTGTGTCCCATCGCTCCCAAAAACTTCGCAGATTACAATCCCTAAACATTCCATGAAAACCTATCAAATCCTCCTCGGTGCGGCCTTTACCAGCACCCTTGCTTTCAGCGCCTTAGCCGCCATGCCCGAATCGCTCCCCCCGACCCTCGGCGCGGAGAAAACCACCGTTCCGTTCATTCAGATCGTGATCAAGAATTTTCAGGATGAGAGCTTGGGTCGCATCGTCGACCTAGGCATCGATCTCGCCAACGGCCGCATCGTCGAGGTGCTGGTCGAGTCGGACAGCTCGCTTGGCGTCGACAACAAGATCGTGGCCGTGCCGCCGCTCGCCCTGCAGGCCGATCCATCGAGCCGAGTCTACCGGCTCAATGTGAGCACCGCGGCGTTTAAGACCGCGGCGGCGATTGATCTCACGCAGTGGACCGATGCCGGTCGCAGCGATCGCGTCGCCGCTGCCTACCGCCTGTTCGGCCAAGAGCCCTATTTTCTCGAGGAAGGAGACGCCGCCAGCACGACCGAGCGCCGCCCCAAGGTGTCGCTCGGTTACGTCGAGCGTTGCAACCAGCTGCTCGGCATGCCGGTCGGGAATTACCAAGGCGAAGAATTTGGCAAGGTGTGGTCTCTGACCATGCATATCTTGTCCGGCCGCATCCTGAATGTCATCGTGCTCGCGCCCGGCAATTTCGAGACGAAGAGCGTCGTTCCGCCCATGGCTCTGGCTTTCAATTCCGCGCGGGACGGGCTTTTACTAGATGACAGCGTCGAGGAATATGCGGACCAGCCGCGCTACCTATACACCGAGGCGGCTTACGGCAACGAAGCTTACTCTCAGCAGGAACTTTACAAGGGCGGATACACCACCGGTCCGCTGGAGCAGGGCAGCAGCTACTTCGACATCGACCGGACGGTCGCCATTGACCGCGCCATCCGCACGGCGAAAATCAACAACCGACATGTGGAAATCGGCACCATCAACGGCCGAGTGACCCTGCGCGGTTGGACCTACAACGCGGAGGACAAGGCGCGGATCATGGGCATTGCCGTCGCGGCGTCCCGCGTGGAGGTCGTGGACGATCAGATGACGGTGGGCCGGCCACTCGCCAGCAAATGACTGCCGGTTCACATCCGCCCCGCCGTCGCGCGGGGCTTTTCATGGCAAACTTTGCTGAACTTTAGTGCGCGAAAAACGGCTGTGCCCTGCGGCCGTCCCACTGGCGGGTTTTCTGACCGGCATTGCACTGGCACGCACGGCCGTTGGTGCCGTCGTTGTTGCTAGGGGATTACTTCGCAGGAGACCACGACTTGATCAGCGTCCGCGCGCGCCACCTGCATGGCGGCAGTCCGTGTGGGGAGCTCAAGGACCACCCCTTCAATTCGCTGAACCAAGGCCGGCTGCACCGGCGGATGAAAGTCAGGGTTTCGCTGGGGCCTTCATACGACCTATAGGAAAGTAATGGCTTAAGCCAGCGCCTCGGCGAGGGTGGCGATGATGTCCTCGACCGGCTCCGTGCCGACGCAGAGGCGGAGTAGGTCTGGATCGAGCTTGCTCGCGCCGAGCTCGGCGAGACCCGCGGGGCTTGTCACGAGATCGTAGTGCGCGAGATACATGAAAGGGCAGATCAATGTGGTGGTCATGCCGAAACTCGGGCCCTTGGGCAATCGTAGCCGGTCGTAGAATGATTCTAGTCCACCGATTTTTTTGAGGGTAAAGGTGATCATGCCGCCCGTGCCATCGGGTGTGCGGGCGAGCTGGCGGTAATTGGCCGCGCTGCTTGGCTGGAGCGCCCAATACACCTCCTTCACGGCGGGGTGCGTCGATAGGAATGCCGCGACCCGGGTCGTGGCGACATGGATTTGGGCGAGCACGGCAGCAGTGCGCCCGATCTGCGCGGCGAGTCGGGCGAGATCACGCGGGTAAATCGGCTCAACCTCGGCGGCGATACGCGAGCGCAATTCTGCGGCATCCGGCCCGGCGGGATTCACCGCGCAGAGGCCGGCGGTGAGGTCGCCTTCGCTGGCGGTATATTTCGTGAGGCTGGAGACCACGACGTCGGCATGCGGGAGCACATCGACATTGAAGACCGAGGAGATGGACGGATCCACGAGCAGCCGCGCGCCGTGCTGCTGGCACAGGGTGGCGAGCGCGGGCAGATCCGGGGTCTGGATGAGCGGATTAGTGGGCACCTCGGCGACCACGCCGCCGATCTTGGAACCATGGGCGGCAAAAATACGCGTCAACGCGTCGAGGTCGAAGACATCGCGGATGTAAACATAGTCGGCCGGCGCGGCAGTGAATTTTTGCAGCAAGGCGATGGTATCGAGGTAGAGCCAGCCGAGTTGCAGCCAGATGGTCCGCCCGCGCGTGGCCTGCAGTTCGGCCACGGCGTGGAATGCCGCCCAGATGGCGCTCATGCCGCAGTTGGCGAGGATCAGGTCGGTCGGGGCCGCCGTCGGTAGTGCGCGTTGCAAATGGTGACGCACCTCGACCGTGGCATCGCCGGCGAAGTATGCCTCCGGTGCTGGGGCCGCCAGCAGTCCCCGTCGCACCAAGTGATCCTCGGCTTCGCGCGAGGAGAGGAAGCCGCCGCGGTTTTGGAGGAAAACCTTCGCGCGGGCAGCGAGGTCGGACGCGGCGACATGGGTGACCCCGTAGATGCCGGCTTGGGCGAAAACCGTAGCGTGGTTCGCGCCTAGGTGCTCGGCCAGAGCGGTGGCCATACGGGCGGACGAAGTGAGCCAAAGGGCGCGCCCGCTCAATCCAGATTGTTGGAGGCAGTGTTCGGTCAAACGCCGCGCAAAGGGATGCACCACAAAGCGCGGATAGCCCGACGCAAGCTGTCGGGTCACCTCGGGATCCTTTTCCTCGTAGCCCCGCACGCTGCGCATGGTCGGCAAACTGCATGACACCGCGTGCGGGCTGTCGGGAATCGGGCGACCGAGGGGAAGCTGGGTGAAGACTGACATGGAGGCTAGTCCCTCAGCCTCGCCGCTCCCGACTGGCGACGCAACCCGAAGGTGGCCCAAGCCTGTCATAGCCCCGGTCCCAGGTGCACGCAGACCGGAGCGGGCGGGCCGGGGCGGGTGGGCCGCAAAAAAACATCGCCCTCGCGCGGCGGGTCCTGAATCTGGCGACGCATGAAATTAGTAGCGTGGAACGTCAACGGCCTCCGGGCCGCCTTGGGCAAGGGCTTGTTCGATTGGATGAGCGCGGCCCAAGCCGACGTCATCTGCTTGCAGGAAATCAAGGCCACGCCGGGCGATGTGCAGCATGTGACTTGGCCCAAAGGTTATGAGATCGTGTGGAATCCGGCCGAAAAAAAAGGCTACAGCGGCACCGCGCTTTTCATGCGTCGGAAACCGCTGAATGTCACCCTAGGGCTCGGTTCACCCGCCCATGATGCCGAAGGGCGGGCGATCACGGCTGAATTTGAGGACTGCTATGTCGTCGGCGTCTATGTGCCCAACGCGCAACCTGAGCTGGCCCGGCTGGACTTTCGGCAAGCTTGGGATCGGGCGCTGCTGGCGTATGTGAAGAAACTGGAGGCGAAAAAACCGGTGCTCTTTTGCGGCGACCTCAATGTGGCGCACGAGGAAATCGACCTTGCACGCCCCAAGCAAAATATCGGCAATCCCGGTTTCTCCGATCAGGAACGCGCGGGCTTCCGCGATTATCTCGCGGCCGGTTTCATCGACACCTTCCGGCAGTTTGAGACGGGGCCGGGTCATTACAGCTGGTGGACCTACCGCGCAAACGCCCGCGCCCACAATGTCGGCTGGCGGATCGATTATGTGATGGCGTCGGCGGCCTTACGCCCTCGTCTCAAGCGGGCGTGGATCGAATCGCAGGTGCCCGGGAGCGACCATTGTCCGGTCGGACTTGAGTTAAAATGAGATCCCGTCCTGTTCCCCGCCCCGCGGGGTCGGCGGCACTTCGGTGGGTGCGTCGCCGGCGTTCTGCCATCCACGGTTCCGGGCTGGTGGCCGCCTGCGCCATTCCGGCGGGCACGCGCATCATCGAGTATGTCGGCGAACGTATCACGAAAGCCGAGGCTGACCGCCGCGAGCGGGCGCGGCTCGCACACCGCGACGCTGGCCTTGACGGCTGCGTTTATGTTTTCGAACTCAATGCCCGCCACGACATTGACGGTAATGTGTCGTGGAATCCCGCCCGCTTGATCAACCATACCTGCGCCGCGAATTGCGAACCGCAGGTCATCCGTGGGCGTATCTGGATTACCGCCCTACGCGACATCGCGGCCGGGCAAGAGTTGGGCTACGACTATGGCTTTGATTTCACCGACTGGCGGGAGCACCCTTGCCGTTGCGGCACGGCCATCTGCGCTGGCTACATTGTGAAGCAGACTCAACGCTGGCGGGTCAGGCGGATATTGGCGCAGGCCCGGCAGTCGGCGACCGTTTGAAAATCAGGCTTCCGCCGCATCCCCGGCGGAGTCACGCTCCAGGGCCATGTCTTTCCGCCTGTTATTGGTTCTCACCCTCCTGATCGCACGCGCCGGTGCGGAGACGTTCACCTTCGTGGCCATTGGCTGTATGCCTTATCGCTACGTGTCTGATATCGAGGCACGCACTCAGCGGCTGACCGCGGAGATCAACCGGCTGCAACCGGCCTTTACGGTGCACTGTGGCGATATCCACAGTGGCGGCGAGCCGGCGAGTGACGCGCGGTTCCTCGCGGTGCGCGACTGGTTTGATGCCTTCAACCATCCCCTCATCTACACCCCAGGCGATAACGAGTGGACCGATGCCCACCGCGAGTCCGTGGGTCGCTATGAGCCGCAAGAGCGGCTGGCTAAACTACGCGAGCTGTTCTTCGCCGAGGAGCGCAGCCGCGGCGCCAGACCAATGGATTTAATCACCCAACGGTCTCTGCCTGGTTTCGGGAAATTCGTGGAGAACGCCCGCTGGACGGTGCACGGGGTGGTTTTCGCGACCGTGCACGTGGTGGGCAGCAATAATAACCTGCAACCGGAGATTCCGGGTGCTGCGGCAGAGTTTGCCGAGCGCGATGCGGCGAATATCGCATGGCTGCAAGCGGTGTTTGCCGAGGCGCGCACGACCCATGCGCCGGGCGTGGCGCTCTTCATGCAGGCCCAGCCTTTTGGTTATGTGTGGAATCATGAGGGATTCCTGCCGGGCTTTGAGGCGTTCCTGCGCGCCTTGGAAGAAGCGGTCCGCGCATTTGGCCGGCCGGTGCTGCTGGTGCACGCCGATGAGCATTTATACCGGCACGAACAGGGTGTGGCCATCGCGCACGATCTGCCGCCGATACCCAACCTCACGCGACTAGAGACCTTCGGTGCGCGTGACGTCCACGCGGTGCTGGTGCTGGTGGATCCGGCCTCGGTGGCGGTCTTTGCACCGGGTCCGTTAATCGTGCCGGGCAATCCGCTGCCCAAACTGCCCGCCGCCAAATCTGACCATGAATGAACTTAAAAGCCTCTTGCTCCGGGCCCCACGGCTGAGGCTGGCGACAGCGGAAAGCCTGACCGCCGGCCACGTGCAGGCGCGCATTGCCTCAGTCACGGGTGCCTCCGAATTTTTTCTCGGTGGGGTCACGGCCTATACCTTGGAGCAAAAGGTAAAACATCTCGGAGTTGATCGGCTAGCGGCGTCGACGGTGGACTGCGTGTCGGCTGAAGTGGCTGGGCAAATGGCTCGGGGCGCGTTGACGATGTTTGGTAGCGATCTGGCGGTTGCGACTACCGGCTACGCGGAACCGGCTACGGTCCCCAAGGTGACGGTGCCCTTCGCGTGGTGGGCATTGGCGTGGAGGCAACCGGAGGGTAACGTGCTGCTCCGTCATGGCCGGGTGGATTGCCCCGGGCTATCGCGGGTCGGCGTGCAGGAAGCGGTGACTTCGGCCACGCTGACGGCGTTGGTGGACTGGCTGCGGGCGGAACGCCGCTGACTTATTTTACCAGCCGTTGCAGCCAAAGGCCGCCAGCGAGGGTGCACAGAAAGCCGGCCCCGGCCACCTGCCAGGCGGCGAAGCCCAACACGACGGCTTCCCGGGCCGGTCCGTCGGCCCTGAGACCTGCGATCATGCCGACTAGAAATAGTCCGGTGCCCGCCAGCACGAGTGCACCGCCTAAAATCAAGGCACCACGCGCCGCGGCGGGTGGAGGCGTCGCCGGCTCTGGTTTCATATCAAGGTGTTTTGCAGAAACTCGATGCTCTCGCCGTTCGGTCCCTCGCAAAAGGCTAGGCGGGCCGGCACGTCGCCGACCCCGTTGTTCGTGTGGATGGTGACATCGCGTGGTTCGACCGTGATTTTAACGCCCATGGTGCGCAGGTGCGTGACGACTGCGTCGAGCCGCGTGGTGCGCAGGGCAAAATGGTAGATCGGACCCGTGGGCGCTGGTGCCCAAGCGAGATCCTCGAAGATTTCGATGTAGTCCCCGTCACCGGCATCGAGCATGACCGCGCGCTTCGGCGCCTCCTGCCAGGCGATTTTCACCGTGCAGCCCAGCCCTTCCTGATAAAAACGCAGCGTGCCCGCCCAGTCGCGGGTCTTCATGCACACATGGTGAAACCCGCCGCCGCCGAGGATCGCGTTGGTCGCCATGGTCGCCGGCTCAGGGGGCGATCTGCTGGACGTAACGCATCAAAGGCTGCACTTCCACCGGTGGCTGCACCCAGTTGCTGTAGAGAATCTCCGGCAGAGTGTAATTCGTGGCGTAAAGGCTGCGATTGGCATCGTCGTGCCGACTGATGTAGCCGCCCTTGAAGGAGAAGCCGGCGTAGAGCCCGCGGTTCTTGGAATAAACCAGCACGGGAGTGGAAAGCATCCCATCGTTGAGGTGCTCACGCTCGGCGACGCGCGGACCGGCCACGGCTTTGGCGTCCACGCCGGTGAGGAAACGATTTTTGAAAAACAGGCGGGGAGTCTCGTCATCCGTGATGACGTAGATGGTCTCAATCTTGGTGAAACCGATCAGTACGCCGAGATTGGTTTCGCCGGCGGTCATCAATACCGGCACGCTCCAAGTGTTGTCGCGGCGCTTCACCATCACGGTAGCGTAGCCGTCTTTCACTCCGATGATGAACCCGCCGCGGGCCTGGTTCACGATCACGAGCGCGCGCGCGCGCTGGAGGACCTCGACGGGGATCGCGGTGGCGGGATCAGCCATGAATTCGCGCAGGATGGCCTCGCAGGATTCGATGCGCACGACGTATTCGCTGCGCGGGGCAGCGACCGCGACGGTGGCAAGCAGCGCGGTAACAAGAGAAAGGGACAGGAATTTTTTCATGAGGACACAGATGGACTGCCCGCCAGCTAAGCAGGGCCGTGCCCCCTTGGAAAGCGCGGATTGCAGACGGTTCCCCTGATCAATCCAACCCGCGGGCAGTCAGTTCTTCTTCGTCCCAGCCCAGATAGTGGCCGAGTTCGTGCAAATAGGTCAGGCGCACCTCCTCGCAGAAGACCTGGGGGTCGCCTTCGACAAAGTCCCAGAGGTTGTCGAGGTAGAGCAGAATTTGGGGCGGGGCGGGGTGGTTTTGGGTGATCTCAGTCCCGTGGGAGTTGCCGGTGAAAAGTCCTAGGATATCCGGCTCAAAGCCCTCCGCGAGCAGGTCCTCGTTCGGCACTGCCTCAAAATGCACTGGCACCGCCTCGGCCAGCGGGCGAATTTCCCGGGGCAATCGCCTTTGGGTGGCGGTGACGGATTTTTCCGCCAACAGGCTGAGTTCGTCGAGGGTCACAGCCGCGATGTAAGGCGTTGTGCGGCCCGCCGTCTAGCCCGGGCTTAGCGGCCTATCCGAAAACCTTGCTAGTGGAGGGTTCGCGTCCCTGCGAGCCGAGCCCCGGCCCGCAGGACGCGAGCCCTCCATATTCCTCAGTCCGTCCTTGGGGGTATAGGTTTTCGGACAGGTAGTGGCGGCCCACTTGTTTGTCATCTAATAGATGACAAACGGGTGGGTGTGTTTTTGGCTTCGACGCTTGGCTGGCGGCTCCGCACGTTGTGGGGAATGAGCAATCTCCGGGTGGTCATCGTTGGCGGCGGGGCAGCGGGATTTTTCGCCGCCATTGCATGCGCGGAGCAAAATCCGTCGGCGGCGGTCACGCTTTATGAGGCCACAGCGCATCCGCTGGCGAAGGTCCGCATCTCGGGGGGCGGCCGTTGCAATGTCACCCACGCCTGCTTCGAGCCGCGTGAACTGGTCAAACGCTACCCGCGCGGTGGCCGGGAACTGCTGGGGGCGTTTCATCGCTGGTCGTCGCGCGACACGATCGCGTGGTTCGCGGCGCGCGGGGTGGAGCTCAAGACCGAGGCTGATGGGCGCATGTTTCCGATCACCGACGATTCGGCGACCATCGTGGATTGTCTCGTCACGGCTGCAGCCCAAGCCGGCGTCGAGGTGCGAACCAGTCTGGGCGTGCGCAAGGTGGAGTCAGCCGGCACGGCGGCCGCGCCGGCTTTCTGGCTCACCCTCACCGACAACACGGAGCTCCGTTGCGATCGCTTGCTGCTTGCGACGGGCGGCAACCGGTCTTCAGCCGGACTCACCATCGCGGCGGCCTTGGGCCACACCATTGAATCGCTCGCGCCCTCACTCTTTACATTCCACATCGACGACAAACGGCTCGAAGGCCTCTCCGGCATTTCGGTGGAAAATGTCGTGACGAGTGTCCCCGCCACCAAGTTGAAGGAGAGTGGGCCGCTGCTCATCACCCATTGGGGGTTGAGCGGTCCGGCGATCCTGAAGCTCTCGGCGTGGGGCGCGCGCGAGCTTGCGGCCGCGAATTACGAGTTCTCGGTGCGGGTTAATTTCGTGCCGCCGCACTCGCGCGAATCGCTGTTGCAGGCATTCGCAACCGTGCGCGGCGAGCATCCGCGCAAGCAACTCGCCACTTGGAATCCCTTTGGCCTGCCCGCCCGCTTTTGGGAGCGGCTGCTCACAACCGTGGGCATTGCTCCGGCCACGCAATGGGCCGGGGTGGCCAATGCCGCGCTGGTTGCCTTGGCGGCCCAACTCACGGGTGCGGAGTTCAACGTGGTTGGCAAAAGCATGAACAAGGAGGAGTTCGTGACCTGCGGCGGCGTGCGGCTCCGCGAGGTCGATTTCAAGACGATGGAGAGTCGGCTGTGTCCCGGCCTGCATTTCGCCGGCGAGGTGCTCGACATCGACGGCATCACCGGTGGTTTCAATTTCCAGTCCGCGTGGACGACCGGCTGGCTGGCCGGGCAGGCGATGGCTGGTGGGGCGACCTGATGGCGACAAATTACTCGGCGCTGCTGCTTTTGATTCTGCCGGTGTTTGCACTCATGGGCACCGGGGTCGCGCTGCGCCGCATCCAGTGGCTCAACGCCGAGGCCGATGCCAGCCTGCTCAAGCTGGTGGTCAACGTCCTCTATCCCGCGCTGATCTTCGAAAATGTGCACGCGAATGCCGCCCTGCGGGTGCCCGGCAATCTCGTGTGGGCGCCGCTGGTGGGTTTCGGCACCGTGGCGTTGGGTATCGGCCTCTGTTACTTCGTCGCGCGGGCGCTGGGCTTCAACGTCGGCACGGGTTTGCGCACGTTCGCGTTCTCTACGGGCATCTACAACTATAGCTACATGACGGTGCCGCTCATGGTGGCCCTCTTTGGTCGCGAGAGCCTCGGCGTGCTGTTCGTGTTTAACGTTGGCGTTGAAGCCGCAATCTGGATCGTCGGCGTGCTCGTGCTGGCCGGCCAATCGTTGCGGGAGGGTTGGCGTAAACTGATCAGTGCGCCGGTGATTGCGCTGATCCTTGCCGCGATGGTCAACCTCGTGGGCCTCGGGCCGCACGTGCCCGAGGTGGGGTTGGCAGTGGTGCGGGCTCTGGCGGCGTGCGCGATCCCGCTCGGCCTCATTCTCAGCGGTGCAGTGATGACGGAGCATCTGCTGCAACGCACGGCGGGGTTGTTCGAATGGCGCACGACTCTGGCGGCGGTCGGGCTCCGACTGGGATTGCTCTCAGCGCTGCTGCTGCTGCTGGCGAAATTTGGCCCGTTTACCGTCGAGCTGAGACAAGTGATCGTCGTGCAGGCCGCCATGCCGGCGGCCTTTCTGCCACTTGTGATTGTGAAGCATTACGACGGACACTTGCTGACCGCAGTGCGGGTTGTGCTCGCCACCGTGCTGGTGAGTCTGGTTGTCATGCCGCTGTGGTTGCGATTCGGGCTCGCATGGGTGAGCTGATTTTTGCTGCACAGGGTTGTAACCCCAGCACCACGCTCTTCTCTGGCTCCATGGATAAACGCAAACTGGGTGGCTCCGATCTGATGGTTTCTGAACTGTGCCTCGGCACGATGCAGTTTGGCTGGACGGCGGACGAGGCGGAGTCGTTTGCGCTTATGGACGCCTTTGCGGCGGCGGGCGGCAATTTCATCGACACAGCCGACATCTACACGAACTGGGGACCGCGCGGCCTAGCTGGCGGTGGGTGTTCGGAGGAAATTATCGGGCGCTGGCTGCGGGCGCGCGGCAATCGCGACCGGATTGTTATCGCGACGAAGGTCCGCGGTAAAATGACCGAGAGTCCCGATGGCGAAGGTCTGAAGCCTGATCGGGTCATCCGCTGCTGCGAAGATTCCCTGTGCCGGCTGCAGGTGGACTGCATCGATCTTTACCAGTTACACTGGGCCGACCTGAACACGCCCATCGAGGAAACCCTCGGGGCCCTCGACGCACTCGTGCGCGCCGGGAAGGTGCGGCACGTCGGGGCCTCGAACTACCCGGCCTGGCGATTGATGGAGACGCTCTGGCGCAGTAACCAGCACGGCTATCCGCGCCTCGTGAGTTATCAGCCCGAATACTCACTGATGGAGCGTTCGCTTTTCGAAATGGAGGCCATGCCACTCTGCCGACACTACCAGCTCGGTGTGATTCCCTACTCACCGCTGGCGGCGGGATTCCTCACCGGTAAATACCGGCGCGGCGGTGCGGTGGCGAGTGTGCGCGCCGATTGGGTCGGGAAGCGGTATCTGACCGACGCCGGCTACCAGACGGTCGAGGCGCTGGCGACCATTGGGTGCGTGCATGGCAAAACGGTGTCGCAGACCGCGCTCGCCTGGCTGCTGACGAATCCGGTGATGACGGCACCGATTGTCGGAGCGAACTCCGTGGCCCAATTACAGGAATCCTTGGGCGCGGTCGGCTACCGACTCACCCCCGATGAAATGGCGATGCTCAATGCGGCCACCGCCTACCCGCGCAACTGGCGCCCGATCTGGGACTGAACACAGGCTGGACCGCAGCAGGCTGCCGGCCCACCCAGTGTCACTCATTGCGTGACACTAGGTGAGGGCGCGGGCTCAGGTTTTCGGCAGCGCGTCGGTCAATTCGACGCCGCGCGGATGGTTGCGCTTGTGCTTCTCCTTGCCGTGACGGCGCAGGAGGAGGCGGTCGAGTTTGTCCACGAGCAGGTCGATTGATTTGTAGCAATCGTCGGACGCGACGCTGGCAACGAGGTCGGGGCCGCGGATTTCGATGAGCCCCTTGGCGATGAATTGGTCGCCGACGCCGCGGGTCTGGTCGTGTTCGAGATCCACCCGCAGGCGGATGATGTGCTCATGGTGACGGATCAGGCGTTCGGACTTGTGCGCCACGGCCTGACGGAGGGCTTCGGTGAGATCGAAATGGATGCCGCTGATTATCAGCTTTGCGCCGAGGTCATTGGGGGTATTCGGAGTTTTTGTCATGGGTGAAGACAGACTCTATACCGACTGAAATGTTGCTTAAAAAACCCTGCCGGTGACAGATGTCATTGCATCCACTGGAGCTGATTATTGCATATAATTGGTCACTTTGAATGCATTTCCGCTGTGCCACTGCCGCGACTGGAGGAAAGGCCCGCCCAAGCCTTGCGTGGCATGGAGCCGGCATTGCAACTGCGCGCCGCCGCCGACCCCGCTCAGTTGTCCTTCGACGCGGCAAGCGCCGCATCGGGCGATGCGAGCTGCCTGAACAACCTTTGTCTTGTGTCCAGACAACCGGTGCCAATACAGGTCCAGCCAACACCCAAGGTAAAACCACGATGGCAGAAAAAAACCGCATCATCCACGCCGGGCCGTATCGCGGCCGGACGGCGGTGCTCGCCACTCAGCACGGGAAGGAACGCGTGGTGGCACGTCCACTCCGCGCGGCGCTCGGACTCAGCGTGACCCTGCCCGCAGAAATTAACACGGACTTGCTGGGAACCTTTACCGGCGACGTGAAGCGAACCGGCACGCCGCGGGAGGTGGTGATCCAGAAGGCGCGGCTGGGCATGGGTGCGAGCGGGCTGCCGCTGGGGCTGGCCAGTGAGGGTAGTTTCGGGCCGCATCCACAGCTTCCGTTCTGCGCGTCCGACTATGAGCTGATGGCCTTCGTGGATGACGAAATCGGCTTCACCGTGGTGGAGGGCATCCTGACCGAAGTCACGAATTTCGGCCAGTGCGAGGCCCGGACCGTGGATGCTTTGGCCGATTTTTTGCAGCGGGCGCGGTTCCCTTCGCATGCCTTGATCGTGCGGCCGAATGAGGGCCTCAAGTCTGGGCTGTTGTTTAAAGGCATTGCCGACCATGTTGCGTTGGTTCACGCGGTGCAGCGTTGTGCCGCCGCATCGGCGGACGGACTCGCGTTCGTGGAAACCGACATGCGCGCCCACGTCAACCCCACCCGCCAAAAGGCGATTCGTCGCCTCGCCTTTCGGCTCGCCCGTCGCCTCGCCTGGCTTTGTCCGTCGTGCGGCACGCCGGGTTGGGGCCGGACCGGAGTCGCGCGGGGTTTGCCCTGCGGGAGCTGCGGTGCCCCGACGGAATTGATCAAGCACGAGATCTTCGGCTGCGCCCGCTGCGACCACCAGAACCTCAAGGTGCGCGCAGATGGCTTACACTTCGCCGAGCCGAGCCAATGCCCGTGCTGCAATCCCTGAAGCAAGACCGTTTTACAGTCTCCTACCAACCTCCACTCCTGCGATCCCATGAGCGTCTCCCAACCTGATCCCCTCCGCCCCCACTCCTCTATCGTCGTTGACGGTCCCGCCCGCGCCGGGGCGCGCTCGATGCTACGCCCGGTCGGTTTTTCCGAGGATGATTTCAAGAAGCCCATGATCGGCATCGCCTCCACGTGGTCAATGGTCACGCCCTGCAACATGCACATCGACCGGCTCGCGCGCGAAGCCGAAGCAGGGGCCAACGCCGCCGGCGGCAAGGCCATCATTTTCGGCACCATCACGGTCTCCGACGGCATCAGCATGGGCACGCCCGGCATGCGCTACTCGCTCGTCTCGCGCGAGGTCATCGCCGACTCCATCGAAACTGTCACCGCCGCCGAGGGCTTCGATGCCCTCGTCGCGATCGGCGGTTGCGATAAAAATATGCCCGGCTGCGCCATGGCCCTCGCGCGCCTCAACCGCCCCGGCGTCTTCGTTTACGGCGGCACGATTTTCCCCGGCCTCGACCCTGGCTCGAAAAAAGAGTGTGACATCGTGTCCGTTTACGAAGCCATTGGCCAGCACGCCGCCGGCAAAATCGACGCTGCCGATCTGGCGAGAATCGAAGCCTGCTCCATCCCCGGCCCCGGCTCCTGCGGCGGCATGTATACCGCTAACACCATGGCGTCCGCCATTGAGGCGCTCGGCATGTCCCTCCCCAATTCATCCGCGCAAACCGCCATCGGCGCCGAGAAAAAAGCTGACTGCCGTGCCGCTGGCGCCGCCGCGCTCGCGCTCCTCAAGGCCGGGATCAAGCCGCGCGATATCATGACGAAAAAAGCGTTCGAGAACGCCATCACCGTCGTTATCGCGCTCGGCGGCTCGACCAACTGCGTGCTCCACCTGCTCGCCATGGCGCACTGCGCCTACGTGAAGCTCTCGATCGACGACTTCACCCGCATCGGCAAACGCGTCCCCGTCCTCGGTGACCTCAAGCCCTCCGGCAAATACAGCATGGTCCACCTCTCGCGCATCGGCGGTCTCCCGCCGCTCATGAAGGTTCTCCTCGATGGCGGCCTGCTCCACGGCGACTGCCTCACCGTCACGGGCAAGACCGTCGCCGAAAACCTCAAGGACGTGCAGCCCTACCCGGTCGATCAGGACGTCGTCCGCCCGCTCTCGAATCCCATCAAACCCGACAGCCACCTCCGCATTCTCTACGGCAACCTCGCCCCGACCGGCGCTGTCGCGAAAATCTCCGGCAAAGAAGGCCTTCTCTTTAGCGGCAAAGCGATCGTGTTCGAAAGCGAAGAGAAAGCGCTCGACGCGATTCTCGCCGGCAAAGTGAAAGCCGGCCACGTCGTCGTCATCCGCAATGAGGGTCCGCGCGGCGGCCCCGGCATGCGAGAGATGCTTTCACCGACGAGCGCCATCATGGGGCGCGGCCTCGGCAAGGAAGTCGCGCTTATCACCGACGGCCGGTTCAGCGGCGGCAGCCACGGCTTCGTGGTCGGCCACATCACGCCCGAGGCGTTCACCGGCGGTCCGCTCGCCATCGTGAAAAACGGCGACCCGATCACTATCGACGCCGTGAAAAACAAACTCACCCTCGCCTTGCCCGCGAAAGAAATCAAAGCCCGCCTCCAAGTGTGGAAGCCCAAAAAACCCAAAGAGACCCGCGGTATTCTGGCCAAATACGCCCACACGGTTACCAGCGCCTCCGAAGGCGCCGTGACGGATAAAATACCTTAGAACCTATCCGGAAACCTTTACCCCAAAGCGCGGCCTGAGGGATTGGGCGGGCCCGCATCCCTGTGGGCCGGGGCTCGGCTGGCAAGGACGCGAGCCCTCCGGCAGCAAGATTTTTGGACAGGTTCTTAGCAGCAGCCCAGCCGCCATGCGGATGCCAACCGTGGGATTTGAGCGCGAGGCAGGCGAACACTCCCAAGCGAAAGGATGCCCTGATGACCCGAACGCCAAGCAACGCCCAAAGTGATGTTGCGGCACCTTGGCCCGGTGCATGGGTGGACTGCTTGATCCTCGCCCATCAAACTGCCGCGTTGAAACGCGGTTTTCAGTTCTGGCTGGCTGGGCTGGCGACGGCGGACTGAAGCAGGAGCCGGGCGCTGGCCAACATGAACTCGATGTCACCGGGATGAGCGACCGCAGCGAGCACGCTGGGAGGTGCCGCGGGGTTCTTCACCAGACAGGGAGCGGCTGGCAAGGCGCAGACGGGTGGTGGCGACGGGTCAAGTGTGGCGGGTCGCGGTTGCCCCGGTGGGGTCCGTCGTCATGCTGCGGACATGAAACACGTGCTCGCACTTTGGTTGATACTGGCCCCGATCATCCACGCGGAAACACCGGGCTGGTTGTTAATCGAGGAGGAGGTGGCGGCGGCGGCCGCGCAGCCTGGCATTACCGTGGTGCATTTCTGGGCACCGTGGTGTCCCAACAGTGCGGCCGAGCACAAGGCGCAGGGCTGGAGTAAATTCATCACGGCGCAGCCGGAGGTGCGGTTCATCTTCATCACGGTGCGGAGTTCCGATCCCGGTTATGACTACTTGGAGACGCGGGGCGCGGGCGGACAGGAAAACCTCACGCTGCGCCATCATCCGAATCACCTCCGCCGCGGCGAGGGACGTATCATGAGTTTTATGGACATCCCGCTGTCGTGGGTGCCGAGCACCTGGATTTTCCGTGAGGGTCGGTTGTGCTTCGCTCTAAATTACGGCGAAGTGCGCTTCCCGATGCTGGCGCAGCTCGTCGAGGATGCGAAGAATAATTGGGAGCATTGAGCGCCGCCGCGCTTTACTTGCGCCACCAACGCCGGCAAAACTCCGGCATGTCTTCCCTTGTCCGCAACCTGCTTGCCCTGTTGGCCGGCACGCTCGTCGCCATCACCTGTATCTTTTTCATTCAGGCCATCGCCCACACAATTTATCCGCCGCCGCCCGATCTGGATTACAAGGACCCCGAGGCGCGAAAGACGTTCATGATGACGGCCCCGACCGGAGCCTTGGTGCTGGTGCTGTTGTCCTACGTCGTGGGCACTTTGGCAGGCGCGTGGCTGGCGGCCCGACTCTCGGCGGATGCGCCCGTGCGGCAAGGTTACATGATCGGCGGCATGATGTTGATTTCCGGCTTCATGAATCTGACTGCAATCCCGCACCCGCCGTGGTTTTGGGTGGCGAGCGTCGCGGGGTTTTTCGTCGCGGCCTTCTATGGCGCGAAACTCGGGGCAAAGCGGCCGCCTCGGCAGGGTTAGTTGGCTTCTTTCGTTTCAAAACTGGATACAGTGTGCAGGCTGTGGGCTGCACTAAAATTTCATGATTACCCTGCAACGCGCCGAACTCTTTCGCATCCAACTCAAGGCCCGCATGCCGTTTCGCTACGGCATCGCGACGATGACTGAGGTGCCGCATGTGTTTTTGCGGCTGACCTTTGATTTCGGTGGCAAAACACAGACCGGCCTCGCGGCGGATCACCTGCCGCCAAAGTGGTTCACCAAGGATCCCAACCGCGCGTTGGGTGAAGAAATTGACGAGATGCTCGCCGTCATCCGCGCCGCGGTCACGCATGCGCGGACCACCAAGGCGCCAACGCCCTTCGCCTTCTGGCGCGCACTTTATGATGCGCAGGCCGTTTGGGGTGCCGCGCAAAAAATTCCGCCATTGCTCGCCCAGTTTGGTGCCACCCTCGTTGAGCGGGCGCTCATCGATGCTTTCTGTCGCACCGAAGGCCTGAACTTTGCGACCGCATTGCGCGAAAACCGTTTCGGCATCGATCTGGGCTCCATCCACTCGGAACTCACCGGCACGCAGCCTGCCGACTGGCTGCCCGCCGCGCCGCCCGAGGAAGTTTTCGCCCGCCACACCGTGGGCCTGTCCGATCCGCTCACGGACGAGGAAATCCCCGCCGAGGAGCGCGTGGCCGATGGTCTCCCGCAGTCGTTGGTCGCGTGCATCCGTTTTTACGGGCTGCGCCACTTTAAGTTGAAGATCAATGGTGACGCTCCGCGCGACCGCGAACGTCTAGCCCGCATGGCGGAAGTTTTCGGCCGCATCTGCGCTTCCGACTACGCCTTCTCGCTCGATGGCAACGAGAGCTTCCGCGCGGTCGGCGCCTTCGCCGACTACGTGCGCGATCTACAGCAAGGCATTCCCGTTCCCGGGTTCTGGTCGCGGCTGCTGTTCATCGAGCAGCCGTGGCACCGCGATGTTGCACTCACGCCTGCCATTGGCGAACTCGCGCAGGCTTGGCCCGACCGGCCGCCGATCATCATTGACGAATCCGATGGCGAACTCACCAGTCTGCCAACTGCGCTTAGTCTCGGTTACGCCGGCACGAGCCACAAGAACTGCAAGGGCGTCTTTAAGGGCGCGGCCAATGCCTGCCTGCTCGCGCAGCGGCGTCGGCAGGGGCAACCCGGGATGCTGAGCGGCGAGGATTTATCGAATGTCCCTCCCGTGGCGCTCCTCCAAGACCTCGTGGCGCAGGTGGCCTTTGGCGTCACGAGCGTCGAACGCAACGGCCACCACTACTTCGCCGGCGCCAGCCAGTTCCCCGCGGCCGTGCAGCAGCACCTGCTGGCGCATCACAACGACCTCTTCAACCAGACCGCCGCCGGCTGGCCGCGGTTGGAGATCGCCGGCGGTCGCATCACCCTCAGCTCCGCGCTCCGCGCCCCCTTCGGCCTCGCCGGCGAGCTGGACCTGTCGGGGATTGAAACCGGGCGTCTGTAAATCCCGGCAGATGATGTGGAACTCAGGAAAACTGGAACCAGACACTGGACAAATGGGGTGGGGCCGCTCCGAGGGCGCTGATATGCCCGATGACGTAATCCCGCTCCTTTTCCTGATTTCCGCATCTAAATTGCCTGGGTTCGAGCGCCTGTAAACCCCGGCAGATTATTAGGTGGAACTCAGGATAACAGGAACCGGACAACGGACGAAGACGACGGCGACGTTTTCGTGGCTTCTGGATGACAGGCGACTTTTTGGCTATGTTTCCAGCCTTCCTGATTTTCACATTCAAGCGCTTGGCGCCTGGTGGTTGAAATAAGGATATTTACTTAATGGAAAACCCTTCGTGGGGTGTTTAGAGCTTGAGACGCAACCCGCACCCGCCATGTCACCGCCTGAATCCCTACCTGAAGACGGCTCGCTTACACCGAACCTCTCACAGTGGTTTGCCGAAGAGGTGCAGCCGCACGAGCCGGCGCTGCGGGCGTGGCTACGGTCGCGGTTTCCCGCCATCGCGGACACCGACGACCTCGTGCAGGAGGCTTACGCCCGGCTGCTCCGCGTCCGCGCGACGGGCTCGGTGGCCTGCGCCCGAGCCTTTCTCTTCATCACGACCCGCAATCTCGCGCTCAACCAACTGCGCCATCTGCGTTACGAATTACCCGCTGACTTAGCGGAAACCGACACCGCGGGCGTCTTGGATGAGAGCGCGGCCATTCCTGATACCGTGGCCCGCGCCGAAGATCTCCAAGTCTTGATCCACGCCATCCAGTCCCTGCCCGATCGCTGCCGCCAGGTGCTCACCCTGCGGAAGATCTACGGTTTTACCCAGAAGGAGACCGCGGCGCGCCTCGGCATCGCCGAGCACACCGTCGAGGCGCAGGGCGCCATCGGCCTGCGCAAGTGCATCGAATACTTTCGCCGTCTTGGCTACCAACCCCGTCCATGAAACCCCTTGCCTTAACACCCCCGTCCGACCCCGCGCTTGAAGCCGCCGCGACTTGGGCCATCCGACATGACCGCGGCCTTACCGCCACCGAGCAGGATGAATTTTTCCAATGGCTGGCCGCCTCCGCCACCCACCGTGCGGCTTGGGCCGAGGCCCGCTGGAGCTGGGACGACCTCGACCGGCTGGCCGGGCTGCAGACCTCCTTGCATGCGGCGGCCGATCCCGACCTGCTGGCCCCGAAAAAACGGCGGCGGGCCCCGGTTTACCGGCTCGTGCTGCCCATCCTCGCGGCTGCGGCCGTCGTGATGGTGGGATTCATACTGCTGACCGGACGCGGAGCCCTGACTCAACTGGTGCAGGATGGTGTGCCCGGGCATCTGGCGCTCATTGAGCAGCGCACGCTGCCGGACGGTTCTACCGTCGAGCTCAATCGCGGTGCGGTCATCGCCGAGGAATTTAGCGAAGGTAGCCGTCGCGTGCGGTTGTTGCGCGGCGAGGCGCACTTCCAGGTCACGCATGACCCGGCGCGGCCCTTCATCGTTGAGGCGGCTGGCGTGGCCGTGCGCGCCGTCGGCACGGCCTTCAACGTTCGCCTTGAGACCACCACCGTCGAGGTGCTCGTGACCGAGGGCCAGGTGCGGGTGGATGATGCCGTGCGCGGCGAGTCGCTGCTGGCGGCGGCGCCGGCCGGCGAGCCACCTGTCCTCGTGGCTGGGCAAAGCGCCCGCGTGGATCTGGCCCCGGCCATGGTTCCGCAGGTGGCCACAATTTCGGCGGCCCAGATCGAGGACCAACTGGCTTGGAAGCCGCGTCTGCTCGATTTCACCAACGCCCCGATGCCGGAGATCGTGACCGCCTTCAACCGCGGCAACCCTGTGCACCTCCGTCTGGGTGACGCGCTGCTCGTCGACATGCGGCTGAGCGCGACCTTCCGCTCCGACAACGTCGAGGGCTTCGTGCGCCTGATGGAGTCCGACTTTGACCTCCGCGCCGAGTGGCGCGGCGACGGCGAGATCGTGCTGCGTCGGGCACGGTGACCTTATAGTGTGGAAATCGGGAAAGCAGGCAGGTCGAACCCAAGGCAGGATATTATATGGAAATCAGGAGGGATGGAACAGGCTCAGCCGCACCTGATTCCAGTGTTCATGAGTTCTAGATAAGAAAGGGCTACTTCCAGTTTTTTCAGATTTTCATATTTTACTTAATGGAAACGCACGCCTCGGGGTTTGTTACAGACGTGAAACCTGACACCGCGTTGAAGGCCACCAGCCCTTCTTTCCTCCGCCGGGCCCTCGCGCTCGTTTGTTCTGCCCTCTTTGTCGCTCTCACCGCGCAAGCGGCTGAGTCCACCCGGACCTATGACGTGCCGGCGGGCGAGGCCGGCCTCACGCTCAAGCAGTTTGCCACGCAGGCCCAACGCGAGATCGTTTTTTCGCCCGACAATGTGGCGGGGTTGAAGACCAACCCGGTGCAGGGCGACCTCGCCCCTAGCGCCGCCCTTGACCTCATGCTGGCCGATACCGGCTTGGCAGCTACGCAGGATCTCAAGACCGGCGCCTTCGCCGTGAGAAAGAGCGCACTCCCAAACGGCCCAAGGGCGGCGCGGGTGGAGAACCGCGACCGCCCGGAAAGCCGGAGCAAGGTTGAGGAGGGCACCGTCGTCTTAGAAGGTGTGGAAGTTACCGGGTCGCGCCTGCGTCAGATGGACATCGAAGGGCCGTCGCCGGTTTTGGTTTTCGACAACAATTTCATTGTGCGCACCGGCTTTGGCACGCTGGAGGAATTTATGCGCACCCTGCCGCAGAACTTCGCCGGTTCGGGTTCAGGTCGCCAGTCGGTGCCCAACGACGAGAACCCCTCCTTCGGCATTCGCCAACCCTGCCAATCCGGTCTCGGCCTGCGTGGTTTGGGTTCCAGCAGCACGCTCGTGTTGATCGACGGTCGCCGTGCCCCGCTTTCCGGTGTGGGCAACCGCGGCACCGCCACCCAACAGGGTTTCTTCGACATCAACACCATCCCCATGGGTCTGATTGATCGCATCGAGGTGCTCACCGATGGCGCCTCGGCGGTCTATGGGTCTGACGCCATCGCCGGCGTGGTGAACATCATCCTCAAAAAGAACTATCGCGGCACGGAGGTGCGTGCCCGCGTCGGGGGCACCTGGCACGGCGGCGGCTTCGAGAAGGGATTGACCATTACTCACGGCTTCGTTTCGGGCAAACTGCAGGCCACCATAGTGCTCGACTGGTTTGAGCGGAATCCGATCTACGGCTCCCAGCGGCCCTTCTCCAAAAACAACGACTACCGCGACCGCGGCGGCAGCGACTTCCGTAGCAACATCGCCTACCCCAATACCATTTTTGCTTTGCCGGGCCAGACCCTGGCCGGCCTGTTCAACCCCAACGGCACGCTCGCTACTCAAGCGGTTATCCCCGCCGGGCAGAACGGCACCAACCTGACCGTGGCCGATTTTGCCGCCACCGCTGGCCAGGAGGCGCGCACCAGCCATTCCCAATACTACTCGCTCATCACCCCGACCGAGCGACGGAGTCTGTCGGCCACCGTGAAATACGACGTCAACGAACGCTTGGATCTCACCGGTGAATTAACCTTCGCCCGCAATGATACCGGCTCGCTGGCCAATCCGCTCTTCACTAGTGCGGCCACGGGAGCCCTCAATCAGCGCATCCCGGCCAACAATCCCTTCAATCCTTTTAACCAAGTGTTGGGTTTCCGCATGAGCCACGACGAACTGGGCCCGCGTGATTTGGTCGCGCTCACCGATTCATGGCGCTTCCGGCTGGGGGGCACGCTCGATCTCGGGCGCGATTGGACACTGGACGCCTCGATCATGTATTACTTACAGGACCTTTATCTCAGCAGCCCGGTGCTTAACCTCGCCGCCCTCATCGCCGCCCTCAACGAGACCGATCCGTCCCGGGCGCTGAATGTTTTTGGTGACATCTACGGCACCGGTGGTCCGACCAATGCTCCGGGTATCTATGAGGCCTTGATCAGCCAGAATATCACTGAAACGGAATCGGCCGTGTTTAATGCCGACCTGCTGGCCCGCGGGCCCATCTGGGACCTGCCGGCGGGGCCGATCATGTTGGCGCTAGGGGCGGACTGGAGTCAGCAGGACCGCTTGCGCGCGACCAACAATCCCACGGCGTCTGAGCCCGCCCGCACGCGCACGGTGCGTGACGATTATGCGGCCTTTGGTGAACTCGGCATCCCCGTGGTGGGTCGGGAGAACAATTATCCCCTGATGCGGCGCTTGGACCTGTCCCTCGCCGCGCGTTACCAGGATATCTCCAACTCTGGAGCCAGCTTTGATCCCAAGTATGGCGTGCGTTGGCAGCCCTTTGATTCCCTCATGCTGCGTGGCTCCTACGCCACCGGCTACCGTGCGCCGTCGCTGTCGGAGTTGGAACGCCCCGAAGCCGAAAACATGGTCAACATCATCGACCGCAAGCGCAACAATCAGGTCTATCAGGTCCTGCGCGTGATGGGGTCTTTCGAGAATCTCGCCCCCGAAACCTCGGAAACCTACAACTACGGGGCAGTCTTCACCGTGCCTGGCGTCAAGGGCCTGAGTTTCGGGGCCGATATGTTCCACACCGATCAGCGCAACCTCACCACCAACCTCTCTCAGCAGGTGTTCGTGGACTACGAGGACTTGTTTCAGGATCGCATCGTGCGCAACCCGCCCACCGCGGCTGATACCGCGGCCGGTCTTCCCGGCCAGATCGCCACCCTCGATGGCCGCTTCGTCAACTTTGGCCAAGTGGTCACCGAGGGCTTCGACTTCAACGCTACTTACCAACTGGCCAAAAGGCCATGGGGACGCTTCACTTTCCGTGCTTCAGGCAGCTATCTCGCCGCCTACAAGGTCGCATTTAATCCCGGCGACTCGCTGATGGACCGTCGTGGCACCTTTGGCTTCCCTCAAAAGATCAAGGGCAATGCCAGCGTGTTCTGGGATCGGGGGCCGTGGGGAGGCGCCTTGTTCGTTTACTACCTCGGCGAGGTCGAGCGGGTGAACCAGACCTTGCCCAGCTTCACCACCGTCGATGTCAATCTGACCTACGAGTTCAAGAACGGCATCTGGCGCGGCTACGGCCGCGGTTTGCGCGTTCAGGCGGGCCTAGGCAACGTCTTCGACCGCGAGCCGCCCTTCGCGTTGACCACGTTTGGCTACGACGGTGGGTTCCACAGTGCGAAGATGCGCACCTATAACATGAGTATGACGTATTCGTTCTAATGCTACACCGGCCCGATGGGCGATGCTCGCCGTTTCATGCGATCGGGGCTGGCGGCCATTTAATTTTTTTACCCCGCCCCGTCCCCACCATCTTGGTCGTTAACATACATTCCCGTCTTCCGCAGCGAGTCCGGTGCCCTCATTCCCCGGGGCCGCTGCTTCGCGTCGGCGTGTAACTTTAATCCGCCAGCTTCGTCTCCTCTCTCATGCATACACTAAAACTCCCCGCTCTCATCGCTACCTTGCTGGCGACGCTGTTCGCTGCCACTGCGGCGGCCTCCACGATCCACCTCAAGCTTGAGGCCGATCCCACGATCCTTGCCCCCGAGGGCAAGCTTTGGGGCCAACTGCCGTTTAACAACACCGCCATCGAACTTTCGAAGACTAAACCGGCCAACGTGCGCAAGGTGCCAACCTTCGACGGCAAGCTGCTTTACGGTTCCATCACCTTGGGTGACGGACCCAACGCCACCTACACCGTGGCCCTCGGCCTCGAACGCGAAGGCAAGGACCCCCAAGAACACCGCCGCCTCTTCGTCGATGCCAACCGTAACGGTGACCTGACCGACGACGGTGATGGCCGCTGGACCCAGCTCCTGCGCCGCGGCAACAGCACGGCGAGCACCCACGGTGTCGCGCTCACCGCCTCCTACGCCGATCGCTCCACCGCTCCCTACAGTGTCTACTTCATCCTCTCGGTGATGGGGCTGGAGGGCACCGACTACACGCTCGCCTACCGTCGGGGTGGTGCCCGCGTTGGCCAGGTCACCTTGGGCAACAACACTCACGACGTCGTGCTAATCGAGAACGATAACCAAGCCATTTTCAACCGCGACGACGCCGACGCTAAGTGGCGCTGGCTGCTCATTGATATCAACCGCGATGGCGTCTTCACCGATGTCGAGCGTTTCGATGCCCGCCGCCCTTTTGTGCTGAGCGATACCGTTTATGAGGCCCAGGTGAACAAGACCGGCGCGGAGCTCGCGCTCGTGCCGACCACCCGTGCCCCGCAAATCCTGCAATCGCAGACCCAGCGTGCAGCGCAGCAGCGCGCCGCCCGTCTACCCCTGCTCGAGGTCGGCACCATGGCTCCCGACTTCACCGCCGATAAGCCCGATGGTGGCACCATGAAGCTTTCCGATCTGCGCGGTCAGATCGTTATCATCGACTTTTGGGCCCCGTGGTGCGGCCCCTGCAAGGTCGCCATGCCCGGCCTAGAGCGGCTCTACCTCGAGACCAAGGACCAAGGCGTCACCGTCCTCGGTCTCTGCGTGTGGGACACCCGTGAAAACTTCGACCAATGGATGAAGGAGCCGCAGGTGAAAACGACCTACCCGATGGCCTTCGATCCCGCCGGTCGCGACGATGGCAACATCGCCAAGGCCAAGTATAACGTCAGCGGCATCCCCACCTTCTACATCGTGGATCGCGAAGGTAAGATCGCCGGAGCCTTCGTTGGGGCCGGTGCGGCCGCCAAGGCCGGCTTGGACGAGACCCTAGTGAAACTCGGCGTCAAACTGTAACCGAGGTCATTTCCTCCGTTGTTCAGCTTGCGCTTGTAGCGATATTTACCCGCAGCGAGCGCCTTTATTAATTCTGCTATTTCTCTATTTATGATTTCCCGCTTCTTCCGTTGCGGTGCCCTCTTTCTGGTCTTGGGTTCCGTCCTCCATCTCTTCGCTCAGGATCGAGTGGCCCCTGCCGCTGGAGCCCCGGCTCCCTCGCCCGAAGCCACTGCCGCCCACCAGGCCCTCGCCAAGCTCTTCTTCGAGGTGAAACCCCTCGATCCCCAAGCCGTGATGGAGGGAACTTTCGATTTCCTGACACGCTTCCCCGAGGACCCGCGTATGGCCAGTCCCTTGCGCGCGGTCAGTGGTCTGGAGCGCAATTTCGAGGGCGCGGCCCGCGAGGCGTTTCGCACCGAGGTGGATCGCCGCATCGCCGTCTTGACCGCTCGCGACGATCTCGCCGCACCGGCTTGGGAAGCGCTCATGCTCACCGCCATCACCCGGCTCACCGAAAACGGCGAAACCGATCTCGCCACGGTGCGGCGGGAAGTTGATCGTCTCGCCACGCGGCTGCCGAACTCGCGCTTCCTCGCCAACACCGAACTGGCTTACGTCGATCTCCTAGACGCCGAGAACGCGGTGGCTGCCGAGGCCCACCTGCAAGCACTCACGGCTTCGTCCAACCGCAGTGTGGCCACCATGGCGCGCGGCAATCTCGAAATTCGCGCCGCTCAACGCGAGCCGCTCGAACTGGCTTTCACGACGCTCGACGGGCGCGAGTTCAATATCAGAGAGCTGCACGGCAAGGTTGTGCTGATCGATTTCTGGGCCACCTGGTGCGGCCCCTGTATCGCCGAAATGCCCAACATCCAGAACGTCTATGCCAAGTATCGTGACAAGGGTTTCGAGATCATCAGCATCTCCCTTGATCAGGCGCGCGCCGAGCCGCAGTTACGCAAGATGATCGAAGAAAAAAACATGACCTGGATCCACCAATTCGACGGCCAAGGCTGGCGCAACGCCATCGGCGTGCGCTTCGCTATCAACGCAATCCCGGCCATGTTCCTGCTCGACCGCACCGGTCGCATCGCCTCCACCAACGCACGCGGCAAACGCCTCGAACCGCTCGTGCAGGAATTACTCAACCTTTGATCCCCCTCTTTTTTTTACGCCATGCCCAACCTCCTCCTTTTCCGTTGTCGTCTCTTCCTCGCCGGCCTGCTCGGGCTGGTTCTGGTGTCTCTGGCCGGAGCCCAAAATCCGACCGAGCCCCGTGCCCCCCGCGAGGGTTATCATCGCGAGATCATAGCCGCCTTAAAGGTCGATGGCCGACCCACCGAGGCGGACTTTGCCCGTATCTCATCCCTGTTACTGCAAAATGGCAGAGAGCTGCCCGATGATAACCGCCTCGGTCTCAGTGCCCAACTTTGTTTCGCCTTCAACCGTCGTCAGCGCGATCCCGAGGCTCATGCGGCGTGGGACGCCCACCTGCGCGCCGCCCTTGTCGCAGAGCTGGCCGACCCCGGCCTTGCGCCTCGGGTGCGCGACATCTGGGATGGCACGGTTATTCGCATCGATGCCCGCACTCTTGAAGAGGCATGGCTCCAACAAAGACGGCTTGGTGACTTGGCCCCCCTGCGTGCCCGGCTGGATGCCCTGTCAGAGCGTTCGCCGGATTCTCCTCACGTTGAGCTGGGCGAGCCGCTTTACTTTGCTTTGTTGCAGAAGTTCCAGCCCGCGGCCGTCGAACCGCACCTGCACCGCCTAGCGTCCGGCCCCAGCACCGCTGCGGCCAAATTTGCTCAGGGCGAACTCAACGAACTCGACTCCACCCGCCGCCCCTTGGAACTGGCCTTCACCGATATTGATGGACGCCGGATCGACCTAGCCGATTTGCGCGGCCAAGTGGTGCTCATCGATTTTTGGGCCACCTGGTGCGTCCCGTGCATCGCGGAGTTACCCAAGTTGAAGGCGGCCTATGAGAAGTATCGGGAACACGGGCTGGTCGTAATCGGGGTCTCCTTCGACAATGCGGACGCCGAGACGAAGCTGCGCGCGTTCATCGAAAAACACGACATGGATTGGATTCACCAGTTCGACGGCCGGGGGTGGAAGAATGAGATTGGTCAACGCTTCTCCATCCGCGCCATACCGACCGTTTTTCTGCTGAACCGTGAGGGTGTCGTGGTGGATACCAACGCGCGCGGCGACCGCCTCGACAGTCTGCTGCGCGAGCAATTGGGACTCTGATTCACCCCATGCCCGCCATTTGTGAACGACTCCACCACGCCAACCGCGCTGGTCTAGGCCGGTGTGAAGGTTGGTCCTGCGCTGATTGAGAAAGGCGCTGTTAATTTGAAGAAGCGTGAAATGATGCGATGATTTTGTGTGGGTGGGCTAGGGCGGCACAGGCTGTCCGGCCCGGCCAAGAATCTTGTCCGCCATGGTATCAATCGGTCAACCGCAGCTCCGCGCCGGAATTCCCCCGACCATGCCCTGGCGGGAGTTTGCCCGGCAACCAGGGGTGGCGGCACCGGAGTTGGCGTGGCTCTCTCCCGCCGAGCAGGTGGTGGCGGCCTATGTGCTGCAGGGTCTTTCCAACAAGGAGATTGCCGTGGCCCTCGGTAAATCCAAGTGCACGGTGAAGAATCAAGTGAGCGCCATCCTCACCAAGTTTGGCGTGCCCACCCGGGCGAGACTGATGGCTCGCCTGCGTTGAGATTTTTTCCGCCGCCCCAAGCTAAGGCGGAAAAGTCGGCGGTCAGCCTCCGTTTTTTTTGATCATCATACTTTCCACCCCAAACCAAGTGTCACGCATTGCGTGACGCTTGGTTTGGGGCGGCGAGCACCTGCCAAGCGGCACGCGCGGGGCGGTAGGCGGCGATGGCGCCGGGGCTGACAGGATTGGCTCCCGCCGAGCGGGTGGTGGCGGCGGAAGTGCTGCCGAGTTTTCCCAACGAGAGGATGGCCGGCACGTCGGGCAAATTCGAATGCACGGTGAAGAATCAGGTCAGCGCCATCCTCACCAAGTTTGGCGTACTTGCCCGGGAGTGGCTGATGGCCGTGCTGCGTCCGGCGGCCGGAACTTCGGAGGACGCGGCATTGCTACGCTAGGTAGGGCCCGACCGCTAGGCCCGCAGCCTTCGCCAGTTTTCGCTGGTTGGCATCAAAACTGAGAAAAAGCTTGGGCTCAGCGAGCCTCGCGTGACCCACATGCAGGATGTCGAAAGCCCGGTGGCCTCCCTTGTCCGTGTACTGGGCGGAGATTTCCTGAGCCTTGTTCACGATATCCTCGAACGGGATCCGGCTGTGTTGCCAGCGGCCAGCCAATCGATCCTCGCCAAAGGCTTCAAAACGCCGAACGGCCTCGCCGGCGGGCCGCGGGCCGCGGAATTCCACAACCCGCGGGGCGTTGCCAAATTCGTAGGCGTTCAGCTCGGACAATAGCAAGGGTTCGGACGCCTCGGTCAGATGCGCCATGGCCACCGCAGTATGAGCGCCTTGGCGGTAGAGGGAAAACAGAAAGCTAGTGTCGGCGCAAAGCATGGCACCTCACCAGTTTCCCTAGGCTTCCTTGAGCAAGCGCTCACTTTGCTTGGCCGAAAGGGGTTTGTCTAGGCGGCTAACCCGCAAGGCGGCGGTGCGTGACCAATCCACTTTCAGGGAGGCTTCCGTGGGGGGATCACCTTGGCCACGACCTTGCCGCGGCGTGTAACTTGGATCTTATGGCCGGAGGAAACCCACTTGAGCACACGGGCATAGTTGTTGCGCAGCTCGCGGACCGTGGTCGTCTTCATTGTGCTACAAATAAGTAGCACATAGTGGCGGGGCTCGTGTGGAATCTACCCTTGGCCAACCGCGCTTCGGCCAAGGCTTCAACTGCCGAGCGGCACCCGTTTCGCGCTGGTGAGGCCCAAGCGGAAGGTGGCAATCTCGCCGGGGGCGACGGCACCGAGGGCGTAACGTCTGCCCGCCAGCGTGAGCACGGGCCGGAGCGTGGCACGGGTGGGATTCCTGAGGCGCAGGCGCGCGGGGGTTTCACCGGGGGAGCTGTGGAGGGCGAGGAGCTGCACGGTGGTGGGCGTGAGCTTGGCCAGTGAGCCGTTGGTCGGCAGGGTGCCGGTGCGGTTTTCCCAGATCGGCAGGGTGAGTGGCGGCTGAGTCAGTAGGTCGGCGGCTTGTTCCACGGGTCCGGTGAGCGGCAGGAGCACAAGGCGTTCGCGCAATTCACCGCGATCCACGGTCGGGCGCCACCATTCCTTGGATTGATCGAGATTTTCGGCGCGGGCATAACGGTTGGCGCGGGCGAGGGTAAGCCGCAGGTCGCCTGACTCTAGGTCACAGGCCGAAAGCACATCGCTCGCAAGCGCGAACCCTTTCTGGCCGTCGCGGGCGCGGAGCCAGCGTAACACGGGAATTTCCCCCTCGGCGCTGCGGCGGGCGCGTTCGGCCGGGACTTCGCATTCCACACTGCGGGCGCCGGGCAGCACGAGCTTGACCCGCGCGGCTTCGAGGTCGGTGAACACGCGGACGTCGATCGCGATCTCTTCCGTCCCGGCCGTGACCCGGAAAGTGAGGTCAACGTGCGCCTTGGCCGAGATCAGGCGCACGACGAGGGCAGCGCGGAGCGGTCCGCTCTCAATGACAGCGGCACGGGTTATTTTCCAAAGTCCGATTTTTTGGGTTAGACGGACGCCAGCCGGTTCCTCGGTCATCGTGCCCCAAGAGCCCCAGTGGTCGGCGACGGTGGTGAGATGCAGTCCGCGCGGACCGAAGAGTTTTTTTCCGCGATGGCGGATATCGATGCCGCGACCGCCAGGTCGGGCGCTCACTTGGTAGAATTCGTTGCGGATGGACTGGCCGCGGCCGGTGGCCTTAGTCGGCAACACGGGCATACGGGGTTTTTCCACCCAGCCAATGGTGGCGACATTCCAGCCGGCGGCGGGCAGGGTGACGGGCACGACGACGCGTTTGCGCCAGGCGAGGTCTAAGAACGATTCGTGTTCGGTGGCGATGACCTGGTGCGGTATCGGTTTGCCGTTGAGCCGCACCTCGATGGGCAGTTCTGACACTCGGTCCTTATAGGCGGGGATCGGCCGGTGATCGAGACAGGCTTCCAGTTCGATCCAGGTGTTCATGGGCCGCAGGTGTGGGTTCCATAACAACTGCGGCACAGCTTTGGGATGATCACGGGTGACCTTCGGCACGGTGACACGGAGGCGTCCTGCCAGATGATTGAGCGCGCGAAAGGCGGCGTCACGCGCGGCGTGGCGCACCCCGCTGACTTCGTCGCCTTGTTCGTCAAACGCGCGCTCGATACTGGAGCCGGGCAGGATGTCGTGGAAGGAGTTGAACAGAACTGCTACTGCCGGACCGCTGAGATCAGTGGCGGGGGCGATGCCGGCGCGGTGCAGGAGGGTGGTGGTGCGCTCGGTGCGCAGCAACTCGTGCTCGGCGCGGCGGTAGACGTGCTTGAAACGGGCGACCGAGGCGTAGCAACCACGCATGCAGAAATTTAGTTCGCCCTGCACTTCCTGCAGTTGGGGCGCGTCCGGGGCGTTGAGTTCGCGCCGCAAGGCGGCGAAGAAAGGATGCAGGCCGCTCCAGCGCACCTCGAATTCCGGATGGGCCTTGGCCCAAGTGTGGACGTCATCGATGAGCCGCTGGCTGGGGCCGCCGCCGTGGTTGCCGAGACCGATGAACATCGCGAGGTTCCGCAGCGGCGATTTTTTCGCCCACGGCACGAGTTTGTCAAAGCGGCGCGGGATCTCGTCGCGTTCGCAACCATACCAGCCGATGGGCGGTCGATAGGCGAGGATGCGCGCCCCGCCGCGTCCGCGCCACCAGAAGGCCGGGTGGCGCAAGGGAAAGACCTCCTGGGGCGGACGGGTGAAGGCGAAATTCTCCACGCCGCCCGCGGCAAACACCTCGGGCAGGCCGGCGGTGTGGCCGAAGGAGTCGGCCTGCCACGCGCACTTCACTTGCACGCCGAGCTTTTCGCGGAAGTAGCGTAGGCCGACATCGTAGTGCCGACAGAGGGTTTCACTCTCCAGCAGGTTGGTGTCGGGCTGGATCCAAGTGCCGCCCACGGCATCCCAGCGGCCGCTACGGATCATTTTTAAAATACGGGAAAACGTGTCGGGATCGGTGCGGCGCACATGCTCATAGATGGCGGCCTCGCCCCGGATGAAGGTGAGATCCGGATTCGCGTCCATTAAATCCAGAATGGTGCGGCAGGTGGCGATGCCTTCATTGAGGCCCTCGCGGTAGTCCCACAACCAGACAGGATCGAGGTGAGCGTTGGGGATGACGTGGATGACGAATTTTTTCATGGGGTAAAAACAGTCACGGCAAACTTAACCGCGGATAGCGCGGCTGAACGTGGACAATACCAGTTGGCTGATTGAAGCTCTGCGCATCCGTGAATCCGTGGTGAAATAAAATCAGGACCGTGGCGGGGCGACGAGGCGCTCGGCGTTTTGCCAGTAGATTTTTTCCACAACCTCGGCACTGAGCGGCAGGGTCTGCAGGAACGCATGCAGTTCGGTGCCGTAGTAGTCGCGCCCGAAGAGCAGCCGGTCGGCGTAACGCGTGATGAATTGGGCGGCGTGCGCCGGATCGCGCGACAGGGCTTGGCGACCGGAGCCAGCCGAGAGGTCGGCCCAGAGATTGGGATAAGTATCGAACAGCCGGTAAAGCCGGCCACTGGGCGACACCGGCCCGACCGGATACGGAGAGGGACTGGCGTCGGCATCCGCGCTGATCTCGCGCCAGAAACCGGGCGCGTGGCCGATGAACGTGGTGGCGGGGCAGGCGACCAAGGCGCGCTCCAGCGCGGCGACCGTGCCGCCATACCAGAGAGGCTGGAAGACCGGCGCGCCGGTTTTCTCGTCGGGCAGTTGCGGCACGTCGAGGTGGAGGACGACCGGCATTTTTAACTGGCCGGCTTTGCGGAAAATTTCGAGGCAGCGCGGGTCGTCAAAGGGCAGGCGAAACTTCCATTCGCCGCAGACGCGGGCACCATGGATGTGGTAGGCAGCCTCGAGAATCCCCGCAGCGTTGGCCCAGAGCGGGTGCGGGCAGAAGCCGACGATAAAGCGCGAGGGATATTGTTTTTTTGTGGTGAGCAGATCGGAGAGCGGGATGCCGGGGTGGGTGCCGTCGGGCGCAAAGTGCGCCGGGTTGTAAACATGGTTATATTCCGGCGCCTGATCCTCGCGACTGAGCTGCCATGAAAGCAGCCAGGCGTAGGTGATGCCATGGGCATCCATGTCGGCGATGAGGCCGTGTTCGTCGCGCTGGTGCCAGCGGACGTGTTGGTGCGAGTCAACGAGGCGGGTGGGGGCGGGCATGGTGGAGGGGAGTGTGTCGGGTCACGGTTCCGGCGCAAAAGTAAAAGTGCGGTGCCGTGACACGGTTTTCCGTTGTCACCCTCCGGCATTGGCTGATGGTGGCGTGCATCCGTTTATGAGTTCATCCTCCGCGCGTTCCTTTAAGGTAGATCAATTGCCGGTGCAGGCCTTCGCCTCGCTGGCCGAGATGGCGACCGCCGCGGCGGCAGATGCGACCGAGGTGCTCAAGGCGGCGATTTCAAAAAACGGTCGGGCCCGCGCCATCATTGCCACCGGCAATTCGCAGGACCTTTTTCTTGAGAAACTCACCCGGACCGCTGGCATTGATTGGTCGAAGATCGAGCTTTTTCACATGGACGAATATCTCGGGATGCCGATGACGCATCCGGCTTCCTTCAGAAAATATCTCAAGGAGCGGGTGTTTGACCGGGTGCGGCCTGCGGGTGCGAATTACCTCGAAGGCGATGCACTTGAGCTGCTGAAGGCAATGCGCGCCTATGCCGCGGCGCTCGCGGCGCTGCCGATCGATCTGTGTTGTCTCGGCATCGGGGAAAACGGGCACTTGGCGTTCAACGACCCACCGGTCGCTGACTTTGCCGATCCGGAAGCGATCAAGATCGTGAAGCTCGATGAGGGCTGCCGCAAACAGCAGGTGGGTGAGGGGCATTTTCCGAATCTTGATGCCGTGCCTTCGTATGCGATCACGCTAACGATCCCGACGCTTTGCAAGGTGGGCCGCATGATAGCGGTGGTGCCGGAGCAGCGGAAAGCCGCGGCGGTCAAAAGCTCGCTCGAAGGGCCGATCGCTTCGGCGTGTCCGGGCAGTTTCTTGCGCAAGCAACCGCACGCGGTGCTCTACCTTGATGCGGATTCGTCGTCGTTGCTGACGCGGTGAACCGCTTCAGCCATGAATCCCACCGTGCGCGATGCCGTTGATCCCCGCAGCGGACGGGCCGTGCGGCTCACGGTGACGGGGGAACAGATTGTTGCGCTCGAGCCCTCCGGAATGGATCCGGTCGGCCTGCCACTGTTGCTGCCGCCGCTGGTGGACATCCAGGTCAATGGTTACGCGGGCGTGGATTTCCAGCGCGACGATTGTCCGGCGGAAGAGGTGGAACGCGCGGCGGAGGGTCTCGCGGCGGCAGCGTGCGGGCGCTTTTTCCTCACGCTCATCACCCAACGCTGGCCGGTCATGCTTGCGCGGTTGAAACATTATCAAGCCTTGCGGAAGGCCTCGCCCCGGCTGCGGCGGCGCATTGTCGGCTGGCATCTGGAAGGGCCGTTCATGAGTCCCAAGCCGGGCTTTCACGGGGCGCACCCGCCAGAGTGCATGGAGCCGCCCTCGGCGGCACGGATGCACGAGCTGAAGGCGATCGTGGGCGATGAACCCACCTTGCTGACGATGGCACCGGAGTGGCCGGAAGCACCGGCGGCGATCCGCGTGGCGCGCGGATTGGGGTTTCACGTGTGGCTGGGACACACCGACGCGACTGCGGAACAGATTGCGGCCGCGGTGGAGGCCGGCGCGGAGGGGTTTACTCATCTGGGCAACGGTTGCCCGGGTGAACTGCACCGGCACGACAACATTATCTTCCGCGTGCTCGATGAGCCGCGGCTGCGGGCGAGCCTCATTCCCGACCGCATCCATGTCTCACCGGTTTTGTTTCGGCTGATGCATCAGGTGCTGGGGCCGGGCCGCATCTGTTACACGACTGATGCCATGGCCGCCGCCGGCGCCGGACCTGGCATCTACGATCTCGCCGGGATGCGGGTTGAGGTCGGGGCCGATGGCGTGGTGCGACAGCCGGGCAAATCGAATTATGCCGGCTCCAGCCTCGCGCCGCTGGAGGGAGTCCGCCGCGCGGCCGCGATGTTGCGGGTCCCACCGGTGCAGGTCTGGAATTATTCTTCAACGCAGCCGGAACAGTTCATGGGGTTGCTGCCCGCCTTGGTGGCGGGCGCGCCAGCTGATTATTGTTTGATGACTGCGACCGCCGCGGGTGCGCGGATTGAAATCCACTTCGTGGGCGAACCGGCTCGCGAGGTAATGTGGAGTCAATGATGCGAACCAAAGCATTCTGTAACCACGGATGAACGCGGACACAGAAATTGGTTGGAGGGCGGGGTCTCCGAACTCCGCCCGACATTGCTGAGCCGGTAATTTTATTTCTATGAAAACCATGATCGGAGCTTACGGAGACTGGGCGGCGTCATTTTTACCGGAAAAACCCGGCCCCCT
>JBDNGL010000130.1:0-10093 GCA_041689285.1 Opitutaceae bacterium | reverse complement strand
GTTTCCGGTGGGTTCGTCAGCCAGAATGATCGCCGGTTCATTGGCCAGAGCCCGGGCTATGGCCACCCGTTGCTGTTCGCCGCCGGACAACTGGGTGCCCAAGCGGTGGGCCTTTTCGCCCAGCCCCACCGAACCGAGTAAATCCCGGGCGCGCGCCTCCATCGCCACGGGCGACAACCGACCGAGCTTGCGCATCGGCATCATGACATTCTCCAACGCCGTGAACTCCTGCATCAAAAAGTGGAACTGAAAAACAAACCCGATATGCGCGCCGCGCGCGGCCGTGCGCTCGGCATCACTGCTGTTGGACATCAGTCGGTCGCTGATCCAGATGTCGCCGCCATCCTGCCGGTCGAGCAGCCCGAGCAGATATAGGAGGGTGCTTTTACCACAGCCGGAGGGCCCGACGATGGCGTAAACCTGACCGCGACTCGCCTCGAAGGATACCCCCTTGAGCACATGCACCCGGCCCTCGCCCTCGCCGAGGTAACGATGGATGTTGGCGCAGCGCAGGGCGCTGGATTGGGTGGGTGTGGCCATGCCGGGTTATTTATTGAGCGGTGCCGCGGATGACATCACCGGGTTCCAAGCGCGCCGCTCGCCGGGCCGGCACGAGACTGGCCAGCATGACCATGATCACCGCCGTCAGCGTGGCCGCCACATAATGCCAGATGGACCAGGCAACAATGAAAGTGTCGGCCGCGAAGATACCGCGAATATTGATGGGGGTCTTGGAAACCGCATAGGTGATCCCGGCCCCCAATATCCAGCCCAGCACGGTGCCGATGCTGAGCACGATGATCGCCTGCCAGATGAAGATGCGCGAAATATCCTCACGCGTGTAGCCCATCGAACGCAGGATCGCGATCTCCTTGGTCTTTTCCATGACGATCATCGCGAGGGTGTTAAACATAGCGAGACCCGCGATCAGGGTAAACACCGACACGGTGATGGCCGACGAAATCCGCAGCGCACGAAAGACTTCCAGCCAAGTTTTTTCACGCTCCTGCCAGCTTTTGGTCAGATGGTGCAGCACCTCGGTCATGTGCCGGGCATCGGCCACCGCCCGGTCCTTGTTAATAAGGCCAACCTGTATAAACGATGCGCCGGTGGCCCGCTTCAAGAGGGAGCGTGCCTCGCCCATGTTGAGATAAACCCGCATCTTATCGATGGCGCTTACGCCGGTTTCATAGATGGCGGAAACCCGATAGCGTCGGATCTGGCCGCCGACCTCCAGTTGATAACTTTCACCGACCTCCAACTGCAGGCGTTGCGCCATTTCCAAACCGATCAAGCTACCGCTGGGCGAACCGCGAAAATCATCGATCTGCCCACGCACGATCTGGCGCGACAGGTCGGATACCTTCAGGTGGTCGTCGAGGTTGATGCCATAGGCGCGCACCGACTCATTCTTGAAGGCGCTGCGCATGACGACCGAACCATGAAGCACCTCAGAAATACCGGCGACATTGGGAAAGCGCTTCACCGCATCAATGATGAGCTTAGGCTCATCGATTCCCTCGATGTATTTGCGCCCTTCCTTAGTGCGAATCTCGTAATCCGAACCGTAGCCGTCAGCCGACATGCTGCGAATCGTGTATTGGATCCGGTCCTCGATGCGCATCGCCCCGTCGGTGCCGAGGATGGTGCGGATGAAGAACTGCTCGAAACCGCTGGTGGTCGCCTGCGTGACCACGAATAGACCAACCCCCAACACAATGCAGGACAGGCTCATGAGCATGGCGCGCTTTTTGGCCGTCAGAAACCGGAAGGCGATGCGAAGGTTGGGTGACATCAGAACAGGCAGATACGGGCCGGGCGCAACGCAGGCTCAGCGGGCGGTCAAGAGTTTTGTGCGCACGCGGTCCCCATCTCGAAAGCGGTCGATTTCGTCGATAATGACTTCATCACCCTCGGTCAGTCCGCTCAGTATCTCCACGGTGGTCAGGCTGGTAAAGCCGACCTCGACCTGACGCAGCACCACGCGGCCATCCTTGACCACATAGACGTTATTGCCGAAGAGCGCACGGCGCGGGATGTTGGCGTCGGCGTTACGCTCACCCACCACGATGCTTACCTCGCCGGTGATACCGGGCACAAGTTGTTCGGGTTCGATTTTAACATCGAGGTGCACCATGTAGCGCTGAGTCTCGGGATCGGAGGTGGGCAAAATTTTGGTGATGACACCTTCGAACAAAGCGCCGCCATAGGGCAGAAAGCGCACTGAAGCTCGTTGGCCCAGCCGCAGGTCGGCAAAATTTTCCTCGCTGATCTTGGCCTCTACTGTCCGCGAGGCCGAAATGAGTTTCGCCAGCGGCCAGTTCGAGCCGATGAGATCACCCGGCCGGGCGGCACCCACCTCGGAAATCACGCCGTCAAACGGTGCCGCAATGGTCATCTTCTCCAATTGCCGTTGCTTGACCCGCAGCGTGTTCGCGTAGCCGTCGATTAACAGTTGGTTGTTCACCCGCTCCAGCTCGACCCGCTGCTCAATGGCGCGGACCCGGCGCCGTTCCCGGGTCAGTTCAGCCTCGGAACGGCTGCCGGAACGGGTCAGCCGCTCAAATTCCTCAAGCTGTTCGCGGGCAGTCTGCAGCTCCAATTCTATCGCCGAGCCGACGGCGATGCGCTGTTTATCCGCTTCATATCTCATGCGGATGCCCTCGATTTCCAATTCGAGGTCGCCGGTGTCGAGCTGGGCGAGCACTTCGCCGGCCGCCACTTTGCTACCCGGGTCCAGCGCGCTATTTACAACCCGCCCCCCCACTTCGCTCTTCAATTCCATCTCAAATTCCGCCAGCACGATCACGCTGCCCGGCACCTGCTTGAGGGCGGGTCCGCTGGTCGCCCGGGCAACCAAAGCAATCGACCGGGAGAAGTGCACATAGAGGAAGCCAAGCAACACCAATGCGGCCGTGGTAATCAGGGTCTTCTTTAAGGCGGAATTCATGTTTCAGTTATATGAAGAGAAAGGCATCAATGCCAAGTGTTTCTTGCCCCGAGAGCATGAGGTATCAGGAATACCCCGCAGCTGCTGACAGAAATGATAATTTGCGCCTCAACGCTTCGGCGGAACCGCGCCCTCACTGAGGTGCTCAACGAATTCAGACACCCGCAGCAAATAAGTGTAACGCGCGGCATTCGCCGAGGCGAGCGCACTATTGTAAGCGCCCTGCGCGGCGCTGACATCTGTTTCCGAGGCTTGGCCGCGGCGGAAGTCCTCTTGGCGGAATTCCAAGTAGCCTTTGGAATTGTCCAGCAGCCAGTCGCTGATGGTCATCTGCCGTTGCGCCAGTTCCACACTTTTTGCCGCGCGCTGGGCATCGCGGGCAATTGTTTCAGTCAATTGCCTGTAGGCATGCTCCGCTTGATGCTTTGCCGCCAACGTGCTGGCAATCGCACCGCGGGTGGCAAATCCATCGAAGATCTGCCAGTTGACATGCAGCCCAAAATATTGGGATTGGAGCCCGTATTTTTCCGCGAGGTTTAAGGAGTAGCTTTGCTCGTCTTGGGTCAAAGCGGCGATAAAACTCAGCTTGGGGCGAAGTCGGGTCCGCTGGTTTTTATAGCTGAGATCAGCTATCTGGACGTTACGCCGCTGATTGCGCGCACTCGGCGTGTTGGGCTCTCCTTGGGCGAGGAACCGAGCGAGTTCGACCTGCACCGCCGTATGGCCATGACTAAGGCTCGGGATACCGTCGGGAATACTGGCATCTCTTGGCTCCGGCAATCCGGTGAGCACCGCAAAGTTTTGTTTGGTCACGACTAAATCCCATTCCACAGTCTCCAGTGACAACCGCGCCTGTTGGGCGCCGACTCGGACCGGGAAAACTGCTCCCTCAGCAATTTCTCCCTTGGCCATGCGCTCCTCAGCCACTTTCAGGGCATCCTCCGCCATGTTGAGATTGAAAGCGGCATGTCTGACCTGCTGCTTGCGCAGGGCCAGAAGCAAATAAGCAGTGCGCACCTCCTGTGTCAGTAATGCGTAGGCAGAACCATAATTCTCATCAGCTATCTGGCGTCGAATTTCGCCAATTCGAGCGTGATTGCGACGCTCTCCCCAATGGAATAGCGGTTGGTTAAGACTGAAGCTGTAGTAAGTCTTATCCGTATCAAATGACTCACCTGGCCGGTCCTCGCGCTTATCCTGAGTTTTGGCGTAGCTGTAAAAACCGCCGATGGTAGGATAAAGTCCTGACCGCGCCTGCTGTAAATCGCCATCCGCCTGTAATAGAGCCAGATTGCTCGCAACCATCCGGGGGGATTGGGCGGTGGCCTGCGCCAGCACCTGCTTCAATTCCGGAAAGATGTCCTCCGGCATCATGATGGTGGCTTGGGCAGGAGCACCGGCGAGCAGGAGGCCGACGCAAATTGGCAATAATCTTATAAGAGCTTTCATGAATAAAGAGTCGCCTAAAAACGAATGCCCCTTGGGTAATTGCAATCTGTTAATTCCATGAGCGCTGGGACGCCAATCGACGCATGAATACCGATGGCGACTTGGCGCGAATTCGTGCAGCGAAGCAACCCAGCTAACGAGGGCCACCACGACCGACATGGCGATTCCCAAGTAATCCAAGGTTGTGGCGGGACTGTGACTTGTGACCCTCTCTGCTAAACCTTTTCTTGCCAGCGGGCACGAAGGTTGCGATTCCCACGGCCTATGTTGAGCAAGCTAGCACCATTCGCAGCCGATCTCTGGCAGCACCGTGACCTGTTATGGCAGTTCACGGTGCGGAATGTCGAGTTGCGCCACAAAGGCAGCCATCTCGGGCTGATTTGGTCATTCCTCAACCCGCTGCTGATGCTCGGACTATATGTGCTCGTGTTTGGCTATATTTTTGGAGGTAGTTTTAGCGTATTGCCCAATGAAACTTGGATTGACTACGGCTTGGGGATTTTTTTTGGCCTGACCTTATTTCACTTCGTCGCCGAAGGAATGGGCCTCGCTCCGAGTCTGATCATCAGCAACCCAAATTTCGTCAAGAAGGTGGTCTTCCCTTTGGAGATCTTGCCTGCCGCCAGTGTCCTGGGGGCGGTTTTTCACATGCTAGTTAGCCTGACCCTGCTCCTTTTGGGCATCATGACCCTTGGCCCCGGTTTGAGTTTAAGCGCACTTTGGTTGCCAATTATACTGCTGCCAGTCGTATTGCTTTTGCTGGGCATCAGCTGGGTTTTTTCAGCCTTGGGAGTCTTTTTCAGGGATCTGAGCCAGATCATGCAATTCCTTACGATGGCACTGATGTTTTCGAGCGCGGTGTTTTATTCAGCAGAAAAAATTCCCCCCGCATTTTGGACTTACATGCGGTTCAATCCCGTCCTGCTAGCGATAGAATTGGCCCGAGATGCCGCGCTGTGGAGCCGGCCTGTCAATCTCACCCATTTGGGATATTTGTATTTCGCCGGGCTCGCGGTGTGCTATCTGGGTCACGCGACATTTCGCAAATTGAAGCCGGGCTTTGCTGATGTGCTCTGATCTCGCTATGTCCCAAGAAATAGTCATCCACGCTTAGCAGCTAGCCAAAGCCTACAGGATCTGGGCGGAGCCCGCCCGTCGCCTCACCAGCCCGCTGTTCGCCCAGCTTGGCCAGTGGACCCCGGGTGGCTTCGGCCGCGCATTAACACGGCACGCGGCCGCTGGTTATCGCGACTTCTTCGCCCTCAAAGACGTTTCTTTCGAGGTCAAGCGCGGCGAGGCGGTGGGCATCATCGGCCGCAACGGCTCCGGCAAGAGCACCCTCCTCCAGCTCATCGCCGGGACGCTCCAGCCCACCCATGGCACCCTTCGGACCCAGGGCCGCGTGACGGCATTGCTTGAGCTTGGCGCGGGGTTCAACCCCGACTTCACCGGTCGGGAAAACGTTTTCCTCAGCGGCGCGGTGCTCGGACTGTCCCAGAAGGAGGTCGAGGCGCGATTCGACGAAATCGCGGCCTTTGCTGACATCGGAGAATTCATCGATCAGCCGGTTAAGACCTATTCCAGCGGCATGATGATGCGCTTGGCCTTCGCGGTGAACACGTGCGTGGATCCCGACATCCTCATCGTGGACGAAGCCCTCAGCGTCGGCGACGCCCCGTTTCAGGCGAAATGCTTCCGCCGGCTGCGCCAGCTGATCGACAAGGGCGTGAGCCTGCTCTTTGTATCCCACGACATCGGCACCGTCCGCTCGATCTGCAATCGCGCACTCTGGCTGAAAAACGGCCATCCCGAGATATGGGGTGAAGCCAAGCAAGTGGCCCGCGAATACGAGAAATTCTGCTGGCAGGAACGGGGAGTCGTGTTGAATGAGCCCAGCGATTCTGGAATGGAGGTGACCCGGCCTGATAATGTGGACCCCAGCCCTGGCCCGACCGCGAGTCCGGCTCCCGTCGGGCCCGTCTTCGCCGTGCCGCCGGCCTTGCTTGTCCCCACGGGATCGTTCTTGGCGAGCCGCGCCGCGTCGCGCTACGGCACAGAAAGCGTCCAAGTCACCAACGTGCTGACGACCAATTCACGCGACGAAACGACGGTCGTTTTTGATTACGGGGAAACGGCCACATTCTATCTCCTGCTGGAAATCAAAAAGGCTGTCTCGTCGGAATTCATGGCGACGTTCATGCTGCGCGACCTCAAAGGCAACGCGGTCCTGTCCGCTCAAGATGTCTCGCACCGCCAGCACCTCGCGGCCCCGGCCGGTGCCCGATTCGTGGTCAAATTTTCCATACCTCTCCCTCTGCATCATCAGAAATACGTGCTGCATGCGGCGGTGTTCGGTTTTAAAAATGGCGAAGCCCTTCCAGAAGGGCGCTATGATTTCGGCAACGCCGTGCTTTGGGAAGTCATTGACGAGGCCGCGATCATCGAGGTGCGCCCCTGTGCGCTGATGCCGCTTTGCGGCCCAGTTCACTTTGATCTTCCGGTTGAGTTTCAACCCTTGCCCGACAAACAGGGAATCACATGAGCCACCCCGGAAAAATCACCCGCCTGCCCACATCCGCGCTCGGCCAGTTACTAGGCTCCCAGGAAGCGCCCCCGCCAAAATCCGAATACAAACTCGATCAATGGCAGATGGAGCGCAATGACGCGCCCCTGTTCCGTTACATTTACCGAGCGCACCGTCCGCTTCGCCATCTGGAATTCGGAACGTGGCAGGGCTTCGGTGCCTGTCTGTGCTTGGAGGAATCACCGGCCAAGGTATGGACCATCAATCTGCCGGATGGCGAAACGAAGCCGGACGGCAGCTGGGCCTACAGCCAGCCCTTCGCGCCGGGCGACCGGACCCTTGAGGGCACCGAGATCAAGGTTTTCGGGACCAATGAAACCGGCCCCATCGTTTACCACCGAACAGACTCGCGCGGGTTCATCGGACGTCTTTATCGCGAACGCGGTCTTGCTCATCGCGTCTACCAGATCTATTGCGACAGCCGCGACTGGGACATCACCTCCTATCCGCCCGATTTCTTTGACAGCGCCCTTATCGACGGCGGGCACCAGACGGACATCGTTGTCAGCGACACCCGCAAGGTGCTCGCGGTATTGCGCCCGGGAGGGCTGATCCTCTGGCATGACTATTGCCCCCACCGCGAGATCCGTGAACGATTTGAATCTGTCCAAGGGGTCACGGCCGGCATCCAAACCCTGCTGCCCGAACTGGCTACGCAGCTGAAAACCCTTGTTTGGATCGACCCAAGCTGGATTCTCCTCGGCATCAAAAAATGAAAAGCCCACAGTCTCCGCCTGATTTCCTGCGTCTGGCCTCGCTCGCGCCCGAGCTGCGCGTCTCCGATGTCTCGTTCAACACCGCCGCCATCCGCGCGGCCATGCAGGCGGCGGTCAAGACCGGCGCAGCGATCGCGCTATTCCCCGAGCTCTGCGTCACCGGCTACACCTGCGGCGACCTGTTCGCGCAGGCCTCGCTGCGCGCCCAGGCCCGCGCTGCCCTGCTGGAGCTGGCTGCCGCGACCAAATCAACCGGTATTCACGCGGTGGTGGGCCTGCCCCTCGCTGTCCACGGCCGGCTCTATAATTGCGCCGCCGTCCTAGGTTCCGGCCGCGTGCTCGGCCTCGTGCCCAAGCAGTTCCTCCCCACCACGGGCGAATACTACGAGGAGCGTTGGTTCACCTCCGCCGCCGGCCTGGCCCCGCTTGAGGTGAACCTCGGCGACTATGTGGCTCCGCTGTCCACCAACCTTCTCTTCACCGATGAGGCCACCGACTGCACTTTCGGGGTGGAGCTCTGCGAGGACCTCTGGGCCGTGCATCCGCCCAGCGGGGACCTCTGCCTCGCCGGCGCGAACCTCATCCTCAATCCCTCCGCCAGTAACGAGCTCATCGGCAAGGCCGCCTATCGCCGCGACTTGGTGCGCCAGCAATCTGCCCGCTGCCTGACGGCCTACGCCTATGCCTCCGCGGGTCCCGGCGAATCCTCCACCGACGTGGTGTTCTCCGGCCACTGGCACGGAGACGAATTGCTGCTGGTCAGCGCGTTTGCCGGGAAGAAGATCGCCGTCATGTCGAGTTGGAGCCGTGACGGAACCCTGATGACACTCGTGCTACGGTGGCTCGGCTACAAAGTTTCGCGCGGAAGCAGCAACAAGGGTGGCTGCGCCGGCCTGAAGGGATTGGTCGATGCGATGAAGGGCGGCGGCGCCGCCAGCCTTGCCGTGGACGGACCCAGAGGTCCGCTGCATCGCGTGAAGCCGGGCGTCCTGAAGCTCGCCCAACTCACCGGTTGCCCGATCGTCCCCGTTGCGGGGGGATATTGCACGCTGCCCTTTTCGCCGCGCTACTCCCCCGGACAAGCCCCGGGGACTCTACGCGCGGCCCGGGCGGCGTCTCAATCCCACTTGGGAAAGCCGCAGCGAACTGCGGGGAATGTTTCAAGATTCAACTTGGCAATGCGCCCTTCACGGCCAGAAGCTTCCGCCACTCGCATGAAGCAACTCGCCCAAATCATGGTCGACGCCGACCTCGAACTCGCCCGCCGCGAGGCCGCGGCAACGGTCTCCAAGTAACAGCGCCCGAAAATGTCGTCGGATGTCGCGATCAAGGTTGAAGGTGTCTCAAAGGCCTACCGGATCTGGAAGGAACCAAGCGCACGGCTGGACGCCGCTGACATCCAGTTCATCCCCCTCTCCGCGCTGCACGGCGACAACATCGTCGAGAAATCCCTCCGGATGCCGTGGTATGCGGGCGCACCCCTGCTCTACACCCTGGAAACGGTCTATGTTCGCAATGACGCGAATCACGTGGATGCTAGATTCCCGGTGCAGATGCTAATTCGTCCGCAGGATACCGTGACGGCCGAATTCCGTGGCTTGGCCGGTCAGGTGGGCAGCGGAATATTCCGGCCCGGAGAGGAGGTCTGCCATCTGCCCACCGGTCTTACCGCCCGCATCAAGGCCATCCACGGTCCTGCCGGCCCCGTGGCCGAGGCGTTTTATCCGATGTCCGTGGTGATGGAACTCGACCGCGACCTCGATATCAGCCGAGGGGAAATGCTGGCCCGGCCCAACAACCTGCCCGCGGCCGGCCTGGACATTGAGGTCCTGCTCTGCTGGCTCGGGGACCAACCGCTCGATCCAGCCAAGCGCTATGTCTTGCGCCACACGACGCGCGAGACCGGGTGTCTCGTGCGCGGAGTGCGCTACAAGCTCGACATCACCTCGCTGCACCGCAATCAGGACGGTGCGCCACTCAACATGAACGACCTCGCCCGCTTCTCCCTGCACGCCGCCACCCCGCTCTTTTTCGACAGCTACAAGAAAAACCGGCACACCGGCAGCATCCTCCTGCTCGATGAGATCAACAATGCAACCGTTGCCGCCAGCATGATTCTGTGAATGCATTGGCGCGGAGCCGGTCATTACCGCAGGAACTGTCAGCCGAGCTTATCGGATACTTCCTCCCAACCTCGAAGCTGTCTTTCTGCGGTGCCTGATCCCTGGCCACCTTCCACCCTCCAACGTCCTTCAACCCATGTCTCGGCTACAACGTCACTCCGCGGTGCAATTTCTGGAATCGCTCTTCGCCTCCCGCTTTTCGGCTCGGAATCTGCAGGGCATCGGCGAGACCGAGTTTTTCGGCACCCTAGGGCGCATGGCCGGTGCCGTG
>JBDNGL010000129.1:0-23650 GCA_041689285.1 Opitutaceae bacterium | reverse complement strand
TCATCCGCGAACGAGCCGCTGCCCGCACCGCCCCAAACGCCAGTCTGCAACTGCTGTTCCTTTAATATTGAATGTGGAAATCTGGAAGGCTGGGAAAAGGCGCCCGTTGTCTATCTGCCATTCTCTGTTTCAGTTTTTTGCTTGGTCAGACCAGCGGCTGCTGGTTCCTGATTCCCTGATTTCCACATTGCCTACTCCCATGTCCAAGACCCTTTTCCAGAAAATCATCGCCCGGGAAATTCCCGCGAAGATCGCCCACGAAGACGAGCACTGCATCGCGATCCACGACATCCAGCCGCAAGCTCCCGTGCATGTGCTGGTGATCCCCAAGCAGCCCATCCCGCGCCTCAGCGCGGCCGCCGCCGCAGACCAAGTCCTCCTCGGTCACCTGCTCCTCACCACGCAAGCCCTGGCGAAACAGCTCAACCTCGCCGCCGGTTTCCGCATCGTGATCAACAATGGACCCCACGGCGGCGAATCCGTCCCGCACCTCCACGTCCATCTCCTCGGGGGCCGCCAGCTGGCTTGGCCTCCGGGTTAGACTTTGGTGCGGACCGCATGCCGCAGTCGGTAGGCGCGGGCTTCCATGCCGGTGAAGTGGCGAAAGACTCGCGCGAAATACTGGCTGCTGCTGAAACCGCAATCGTAGGCGATGTCAGTGATCATGGTGTCTGTAGTCTTGAGCAGGTTCTTCGCCCGGTCCACCCGCAGCCGATTCACTAGGATGAGCGGACTGTCTCCCGTCAATCGCCGGCAGAGCGTGGTGAAGCGCGACCGGCCCAGTTCACATGCTGCCGCCATCTGCTCCAGCGACCACTCCTCGGCACACCGCTGTCGCAATCCGGAAATGAACGTCTCCACCCGTCCCACCGAGGCGGCGTCGCCGCGATCCGGTCGTTCGTCTGACCGGATACAGCGCACCAGCTCCAAAATCGCAAGTCGCGCCAACGCCGAGCAATAGGACTCAGTGACGCCACTCGCCCGGCTCAATTCCTCCACCAATGTGAGCACCAGCCAAGCCATCCGCGGCGTCGCCCGGTAGCAGTGCCGACCGCTGCGGGTGAGGAGTCCGCTGATCTCATCGGCATCCCGCGCTCCGAGCCCGAAATCAGGATGAAACCCGAACCGCGGCCGCGCCCGGTCAATCCGCCCCGCCAGTCCCAGTTGCACCCAATGCCAGTGGTGGCCGGGCTCGAACTCATCCACGCTGCCATGCTCCTGCCACGGCAGGGAGAAATAAACCGAGCCCGCGGTCACCCGCTCGACCCTGCCCTCCACATGCCAGTTCAGTGCCCCTTTTTCCAAATAGATTATCTCCAGTCCATAGTCGCGGTGGGTGACGAGCGAGCGGGCACTACCCCGGCCGTGGCGAGGGATGCTTTTCATGCGAAGAGGTCGAGGTTTCCAGCCGAGGATTTAACTAGGGGACAAAACCACAACCCAACCAAACCCCGGGACTTTTTAACCACGGATTGGCTCGGATCAAACTTATGAGTCAGGCACGCAAAAAAACCGGCATAATCTATCAAGGGTATCAGTGCAATCCGTGGCAGCCTTGATGTTTGGCAGAATACCCGCATGTGCACGATTTGCCACTGCCCAAGGTTGAACGCAAGCGCGGGTCCCGTTTTGATACCTTATTCCTCTCCCCATGAAACTCTCCCCCGCTCAGATCGAGTCATTCCGGCGTCGCGGCTATGTCGCAGTGCCCAGCTTCTTCAACGCCACTGAGACCGCGGCGCTGCAGGCCGACATTGAGCGCCTCAAACGCAACGGCTTTCTGCGCAATGTCGCCACAGCCGGCGACGGCAAGACTCCGGCCACCACCAAGCAGAACCTCCAGCTCTGCCCGGCCAATTTCTACAGCACCTTGATCCGGGCCCTGCCCTTCGCGCCCAAGGTGCTCGCGGCGGTCACCACGCTCATCGGACCGATCGTGACACTGCACCTTGATCAAATTTTTCTCAAACCCGGCAAGACCGGCATGGGCACCGCTTGGCATCAGGACAATGCCTACTTCAAGATCCCCAAACCGCTGCGCGGCACCGCCATGTGGATCGCCATCCATGATGCCACCATCGCAAATGGGACCTTGCGTGTTGTCCCCAACGCCTGGGAAACCCTCTTGCCGCATGAGCGCGACGGTAACAGCGACCACCACATCCGCTGCTTCCCCGACGAAACCAAGGCTGAGACCATTGAGCTGAAGGCCGGCAGCGTGCTTTTTTTCTGCTATGGCACGCCGCATGCGACCGGAGACAACACCACCGACAAGGAGCGCGCCGGTCTCGCCTATCACTTTTTGTGCGACGATCAGACCGACGAATCCTTCTATGAGGGTGGGCGTATCGGCAACCCCCGCCCCCGACTCACGGGGCCGAAGGCCACGGGCGGCTCTGAAGAATATGGTGCCGTCATTACCGGCGCTTGGGAAGGCGAAGTCGCCCGGGCCGCAGAAGTCTCTAAAAACTGAACTATCGGGAGAGGGTGAAATCCTTCGGGTAGATAAGGTTATCTGAGGAACAAATCCGCCGGGTCAGCTTCTAAAGCCGGTGATTGGCTTCGGCCGATTTTCACTTATCTTCAACACCATGAATTCACCGACCCTGTATTTCAAACCGACCGCCGGGATTGTTCTCACCGGCGTGCTCCTTTTTTCCGTTGGCTGCACCAGCAATGAACCGACCCGCGCCGAGCGCGGCGCCGGGGCCGGGGCCATCATCGGCGCCGTCATCGGAGGCATCGTCGGCCATCAGTCCGGCGAAACCGGGGCCGGGGCCGCCATCGGTGCCGCCGCCGGCGCCGTCGTCGGTGGTGCGACCGGTTCCGCCGAAGACCGGCGACTGAAACAAATTCGTCAGGAGCGCACTCTCGCCGAGGAGCGCGCCGCCCGTGCCCGTGCCGAGGAAGAGGTCAGACGCCAGCGCATGATTACCCAAGGCCGCACGGTCGAGGATCCCGAACTGCTCGCCGCCAGGCAACGGGCCGAACTCGCCGAGGCAGAACTCATCCGCATCCGCAAGGAAGAGACGGAAGCCATCCGCAAGGTGAAGGAACTCGAAGAATACCGGGCGCGCGAAGCCGCCGCCAAGGCTGAGATCGAGCGCATGCGCGGCGGAAACTGACACCGCCGCAACCCGACAGCTTTATCCCAGACAATTTGACGATAACCCGAGCCAGTGGCTTGGAGTGAGTCGGCAGGTCCCGCTGGCAGCTGCCCGCTGAGCGGGATCGACGCGCAGCGGGACCCGCACGCCGACCTTGTTCGGGCTAAGTCGTAGTGACGCCCAGCGGCGCGCCCTGCCCTCGACTGTCGATACGTTGCTTCTTCAGATAAGTCTCAAAAAACTACGAGCGACAAGTAATTCACACGATCTCGCGTGCGTCGCGGTCCGGCAAGGGCGGGAAGGGTGCGTGCGGCAGGGTCTGATACCAGTAGGCCACAGAGGCGAGGTCGTCCTGCAGGGCGTGGTAACGCGGGTTGGGCAGGCCGAGATCTTTCCAGCCGAGATCACGCCAGCCCAGCGCCTGCATCGTGATGCGCAGATCCTTTTTGAAGAAGACCGGATCCTGCAGGTGGAAACGGTAGAGCGTCATGCGCGCTCCGGCTTGGCCGGATTTACCCACGACGTGTTGGAAGCCAAAGTATGGGACCGAGTAATTATTTTCATCAAAACACCACGCCCCACCGAAGTAATCCTCGGTGCCGGTGCCGCAAATCGTCGGCCACTCCTTGTCGCCGTCGAGATACATCTTGATCTCCCCCTCGCCCCACCAGCCGGAACAGTTTTGCTGCCAGCTCATGAAGGCGCCGACAAAGTGTCCATGGCCGCTCACGCCATCGAGGATGGTATAGACATCCTTGTAAGGCACGGGATTGGTCCGGCGGAATTGCGCGTGGAAATAAAGGCTGTCCGCAGGCACTTCCTCCAAGGTGTAATTAAAGGTGTAGAAGAAGTGCGCGATATCGGCCGGGGAATCATTTTCCACCGTGATGCGGGCGTGCTTTTTGAACGGCATCGGGAAGAAGCAGTTCATGCCACCCTTCGGATTCACATTGATCGGCAAGGCGTTGATGTTCTGGTCGCGGTTCCACGACTGGCAAAAGAAATCCCCGATTGGGCACTCAACGGAAGGATGCTCCGCGCCATCCCAGTAGATTCGCAGAATGACCTGCCGACGCAGGCGCTGGTCGAACGTCACCCACATATGTCGGATGACGCCGGGGCCATCGTGATCCATGAGGGTCTGCGTCTGACCCGATTTGAGCGGCAGACACGGGGAAATTTTCCAGCCGCGCCCGAGATGAGGTGCCTGCTCCCACGCACCGGGGGTGAGCGACGTCTCCTTGGTGGCCATGCCGCCAGCGCCTTGATCGCCCCGGAAGTTTTCGGCCGACAGCGAGCGCGACTCGGCCTGGCGTTTGCGGAAGATATTGGAGAGATCAATGGAGGTGGACATATAGCAAGCGGAGGTGAAATCAGACTTGGGGCGGCTCGGCGAGCCAATGCGCCAGCCAGCCGCGCACCTCGCCATACCAATAGCTGCCGTTGTGGCCCTTGAGGATCCAGTGGTTCTCATCAGGAAACACCAGTAACCGGCTGGGTATCTGCAGACGCTGGTGGTAGCTCCAGTTTTCGAGAGAATTGCTCAGGGACACGCGGAAATCCTGTTCGCCGACGGTGATGAGCATGGGCGTCACCCAGCCGGAGCCATCGGCCTGATGGCCGGCCAGCCGCGCGGGGTTTTGTTCGCGCCAGACCGGGCCCTGCTCCCAGATCGGGCCGCCGTTGTTGAGTTCACGGCTGTAGCTATTATCGCTGGTGCCCCATTGGGTCTCGAGACTGACCAGACCCGCGTGTGAAATGAGGCAGCGGTAGCGATTGGTGGTGGCTTGCAACCAATTCGCCAAGTGGCCGCCGTAGCTAGCGCCACCCGCCGCTAGGCGCGTGCCGTCGATGAATCCGAAGCGTTGCACCGCCACATCCACGGCTTCGTTAATCTCGTCGCCGGGGGTCTTGAGCGGATCGCCCTGAATGGCCTGGGCGAAGGCCTCGCCAAAGCCGGTCGAGCCGGTGTAGTTGGTCAGCAGCAGCACGAATTCAGTGCCGGCCAGCAGGTGATAGTTCCAGCGCAACACCCACTGGTCGCGAAACATGGTGTGCGGGCCACCGTGGATGATCGCCACAAGCGGATACTTCCTACTAGGATTGAACCCGGCCGGCCGCACCAGCAGATTGTGAATCTCGCGCCCGCCGCGACTGGTGAAGGTGAAGTGCCCCAGCGGCGGCAGGTCGAGAGCGGCGGATCGCACTCCGGTAAAATTCGTGAGTCGGCGGGCCTCTCCATCCGTCGGGTCGTAGGCATAAACCTCCGGCGGCGAGGAGGCCGACTCCCAGAGGCCAACCAGCCGGAAGTTTTCCGGCGCGGTGCCGGCGCTTATCCCGGTGATCACACCCACCCCGGGATCGCGCACCAAGGAGACCGTCCCAGCGGCTAGCCTCACGGTATAAACTTTCTCAAAGCCAGCGTCTTCCGCCGTGAAATAGATCCGCTTGCTGTCCGGTGAAAACACCGGACGAGTCGGACTGCGGTCAAAGTCGGCGGTGAGGATCCGCCGCTGCTCCGCCGCGAAGGGCCAAGGATAGTGCGCCAGCCGCGGCAAGGCATACACCCGGCCGGATTCGCCTATCGTGACCGATACCACCAGCGATTTGCCTTCGGGACTAAAGGCAATCGCACCGTAGTTGTCATCATTGGCGGTAAGTCGCTGCGGCTCGGCACCGGCGGGGCTCACCAAGTAGAGATCATTTTTCACCAAGGCATAAGCCGAGGTGTGGCGCCAGGTCGTGGCGGCAAAAATCACCGCTTGGCCATCCGGCGTCCATTCCGCGGTAAAGGTTTCACCCGAATTAGTAATTGCACCGCTAAAACCCGGCATCGCCGCCAAGGTCGTGCCGCTCAACAAATCGCGAGGAGTGGCGTGCGGTGTCGCCGCCTGCACCATCAGCCGGGCCTGCTTGTCGTCGAGCCAGCGGTCCCAATGGCGGATCGGAAACCCATCATAGCGGCGCACGTTGTATTTCCGGTCTTTGCGCTCCTTGCTCGCGCGCATGATGGCGGTTTCATCGGTTGCCTCAGGGTAAACATCGCTGATGAAAAGCACCTGCGTGCCATCGGGACTCCATTTGGGTGAACGCGCCCCCAAGGTCAGGTTGGTGAGGCGCTGCGCCTCACCGCCAGCCGCAAGACTAAGCACGTAAAGCTGACTGGCCTCATTGCCTTCCCGCCGTGCCGAAAAAACCAACCTCTGGCTATCCGGACTCCATTCCGCGCCACTTTCGCCACCCTTCGTTTGGGTGATTTTTCGCGGCGGGGCACTGCCGTCAACCGGCACGATCCACAAATCGCTCGACTGCTCCTTGGCGTCGTAGGCGGGCTCGGTGACGGAAAATACCACGTGGCGGCCATCGGGGCTGACCGAGGGCGAGCCGACCCGTTGCATCAGCCACAAATCCTCGTGGGTGAGCGGGCGTTTCTCCGAGGCAAACGCAGACAGTGTGCACAGGGCCAGCAGGACGGGTAGATAGCGTTGCATGCGAAATCTAATTATGGGCTTCGAAGCCGCCGTCAGCCCTTTTCACCAAGCGGCGTTTTAGCTCAAGCATCATCAAGGTCGCAGAAACCTCTGCCGCTGGCAGGCCGGTATTTCCAGCCACCGCATCCGGTGAAAGTATGGCCCCACCCGCAAAGGCGGCCAGCACCCGTGCTTCGCTTTCGGTAAGTCCCGCCATCACCGGCGCGTCGCTGGCTCCGGACCCCAGCTTACCGGGTATCGGCTGCGGACGCATCCCACCTAGGTAATTTAATTCGTTGAGGATATCATCCACACTGGTGAAAAGCGTGGCGCCATCGCGGATAAGTTGGTGGCAGCCCGCGCTGGTGTTCTGGTCAATGCGCCCGGGCACGGCAAAAATTAGCCGCCCCTGCTCACCGGCAAAGCGGGCGGTGATCATCGAGCCCCCGTTGACGTCGGTTTCCACCACCACGACGGCTTCACACATGCCGGCGACGACCCGATTGCGCATGGGAAAACTTTGTCGGTCCGCGCGGCGCCCAAAAGGGAATTCCGACAGGATCGCACCACTCTGTTCGATCTGCCGGTAGAGTCCAAGATTCTCGGGCGGATAGACGATATCGCTGCCGCAACCGAGGACGGCGGCGGTTTTGCCTCCGACGGAGAGCGCGCCTTCATGCGCCGCCGTATCAATGCCGCGAGCCAACCCACTCACCACACAGAATCCGAGCCGGCCCAAATCAGCGCCGAGTTTTTTGGCAACGCCTTGTCCATACAGGGTCGTGCGCCGACTGCCGACAATCGCGATACAGGGTTGGGAAAAATCATAGACCCCTTTGCGATAGAGACCGATGGGCGGGTCGTGGATTTCCTTGAGCAAGGGCGGATAGGCGGGATCGCGGGGCGTGATGAAGGTCGTCGTCGCCTTAGCCATGCGCTCCTCCTCGCGTGCGAGGTCGAAATGCTCCCGCCATCCGACGATGGTCGCACTAATGACCGGGCCCACGCCTTGGATGGCCTCGAGTTGACGCGCGCTGGCGGTGAAAACTGCGCGCGGATCGCCATCCAGCTCGGCAAGAATGCGGTTCAACGTGATGGGGCCGATGTTCGGCAGCGCATTCAGTATGATAAATGCCTGCTGCTCGGTGATTGGAGAATTCATGAATCCTCCCTTAGGGCCTCGCCCAGATAATCCAGCACCTGCGTGGTGCGCACCGCCACTGTGCCGTGCGCCCGGGCCAAAGCATCCGCCGCCCGGCCGTGCCAGACCACGCCTCTGCAAGCTGCCGTCACGGGATCGCGCGGGCTCAACGCGAGTTGGCTGCCGATGATACCCGCCAGCAAATCCCCACTCCCACCCCGCGCCAGCACCGGCCCGCCAAAGAAACTGTGATAAATTTTCCTGCCGCTGGCGATGCGTGTAACTGACCCCTTTAGCACGACCGTCGCCCCGGTTTCACGGGTATATTTCGCGAGCGAAACTTTACCGGCGATGCGGACGAACTCCCCGGCGTGGGGCGTGAGCACGAGCGGCGAACGCCCGGCGCGCACAACTTCCGGCTGTAAGGCATCGGCATCGAGCAGCACCGGCACCTTGGCGGCGCCCACAATGTCACGCGCCATGGCCAAAGTTTCTTGCTCAAGTCCCAGACCCGGGCCGATGACCAAGGCGGTGGCCCGAGCCCAGCGTGCCACCAGCAGATTGCAGCCCTCCAACGCCAGCCCGCCGGCAGGCGTTTCCGGCCAGCCCACCCAGATGGCTTCAGGGGCCTGCGTAGCAAAAGCGGACACCAACGACTCCGGCGCGAACGCGGTGACCAAGCCCACGCCACTGCGCAGCGCAGCCAGCACACTCATTAGCACGGCACCCGGATATGACAGCGAACCGCCGAGGATGAACAGATGACCCTGCTTGCGTTTATCAGTCACCGGATCCCGCCACCCGCGCAGCGCTCGCAAAGCCCCGGCGGTGAGAACCAAGTTCGCCGCCGTGCTTTGAGCCTGAAAAAAACCGAGGTCGAGGTAGCGCAAGCGCCCGGCGTGGGGCAGTCCAAGCAACGGGGTCTTCACAATGCCGGTCGCATAGGTGAAATCCGCCCGAAACGCGTCCTGATCATCGAGTCCGCTAGGCAGATCCACCGCTACGCGCATGGTCGCTGGTCGCGCGTTGACCGCACGCAAGGCAGCCCGTGCTCGCCGATCCAGCGGCGAACGGAAGTTGTAGCCGAAGAGTCCATCCAGCATCAGCTCATAATTGGTGCCAAGGTTTCGCAGGGTCACCGTGTTTACTTGGTCGGGAAATTTTTGCTGCAAGACCTGCCAGGCCCGCAAGGCCAGCGGACGCAGATCTTTGACTCCGTAAACTAGCAGCACCTCGGCCGTGGCCCGTGGATGCTGCTCTAGAATTTTCTGCACGGCAATCAGCGCATCCCCGCCGTTGTGCCCCTTCCCGGCCACCACGAGAATGCGTCCCAATCGGGAAAAAGCGCCAATCTCCGCGAAGTCACGCAACACTGCCAACGCCACGGCTTCGCCTGCCTGATTCATGGCGGTCCATTCGGCCGCCTCGTTCCCTGCGAAGAGATTTTTTTCCAAGGCACTCGCCGCGGCGCAGGTCAAAATCGGATGGGCAACGGGAGCCATGGTGAAGTCAGCGCTCAAGGGCTGGACGGTTTGGTGGCACCCGGGATGGCTTCCCGGACCATCCGCCAGTTTTCATGGCGGCGGGCGCTCAACCGTTCTGTCCGGCGGGCCTCAGTCTCAGTGAAACGCAGGGGGGCTTCATCAGGCACGCCATAGGTCAATTCCGGCCGGGTAAGCTGTGGAATACTACGGAAAAAATATTCTGACCCATTGCGCAGCACTTCGTAGTGGCGGGTAAATTTCCCGGTCAGCGGATCCCACAGTGAAACCTCGGTCAGATCGTGAGCCCAGACCGCGGGTTCCGCCCACACCGCGAAGACGGCCTCAATCTCGTCTAGCGGACGCACTGGCAGCGGGTCCGGCACCATGGCAGTCCGCGGAACGGGAGGCTCCGGGGGCACCGTTTCGCGCGAAGGCAGCGACCAAACGAAGAGCACCCCCAGCACAAAGCCCAGCAGGATCCAAGACGGCGTCTTGGAAAGGTGCTGGGGCGACAGCGGGTTGGGCTCAGGCTCGTCCATGGGATTTAAGCGCGCACCAACGCGGCCACGGCCATCGCATGAGTCTCGGTGTGCGAGAGGGAAACCAACACGTTGGTGGCCCCAACCTGAGCGAGGAGTGCGCGGGCCTTGTCGTCGAGCCGGACCAGAGGTTCGTTGCGCGAGCCATGGTAGATCGAGATGGAGGTCCAGTCCAAGTGGGAGCCGATGCCAGTCGTAAAAGTCTTGGAAACTGCCTCTTTGGCCGCCCAGCGCGCCGCGTAGTGTTTGTGCGGGTGTTTGAGGCTGCTGCAGTAGGCGCGCTCTTCAGCGGTAAACACGCGTTGGAGAAAGCGTTCGCCGTGCCGCGCGAGCACGCCGTGGATGCGCTCGACCTCGATCAGGTCGCAGCCGATCCCGAGGAGCACGCCGCCGGGCGGCAAGGCTAGGTTGAAGCTGCTGGTCATGGGTTCATCCGTGCCTTCAATTCCCGGACCGCCTCCCCCAAACCGACAAAGAGGGCGCGGCTGACGATACTATGGCCGATGTTGAGTTCGTGCAGGTGCGGCAGGCTTCGCACTTCGGCGATATTCACGTAATTGATACCATGGCCGGCATTGACGCTTAGCCCGAGTTCATGGGCCTGGACCGCACCCAACCGCAGGCGCTCAAATTCCGTTGCGCGACGCGGAGTGTGGCAGGCGTTGGCATAAGCGCCGGTGTGCAACTCGACGAATCGCGCCCCGAGTTGGGCGGAGCCCGCGATCTGCGCCTCATCTGGATCGATGAACAAACTGGCTTTGATCCCGGCAGCTGACATCGCCGCCACACATGCCGCCACCCGTTCACGACTACTCACCACATCGAGCCCGCCCTCGGTCGTGACTTCCTCCCGGCTTTCCGGGACGAGGCAGACAAAGTCGGGCTTAAGCTTGAGGGCAAATTCCGTCATTGCCGGGGTGCAGGCCATTTCGAGATTCAACCGCGTGGCGATGCGCTCGCGTAACCGCCAGACATCCCGTTCTTGGATGTGACGGCGATCTTCGCGCAGGTGGACCGTGATGCCATCGGCTCCAGCCTGCTCTGCCAGCAGTGCAAGCGCGACCGGATCGGGTTCGCTATTGCCCTCGGCGGAGGCAGCCGTCGAGCGGTAGCGCGCTTGGCGTAGGGTGGCACAATGGTCAATGTTGACGCCGAGAAGAATCATACAGGCGGAGGTTTGACCTGAGTAAGCCCGCCGCGATGCTCCAAGGCAAAAACGAAATGATCGACCTTCCAGCCGCCCGCCGCCCCGCCATGCGCGAGAACCTGCTCGTCAACCTAGTGTGCAACATCCTTCTGCCCTCCCTGATCCTCGCCAAGTTGAGCGGTCCGGAGCGCTTGGGGCCGGCCGTGGCGCTGGTGGTGGCGCTGGCGTTTCCCGTGAGCTACGGTTTGTGGGATTTCTGGCAACGGCGCACGGCAAACTTCATCTCGATCATCGGCTTCACGAGCGTCCTGCTCACGGGAGGGCTCGGTCTGCTGGAAGTGGAGGGCATCTGGTTTGCGGTGAAGGAAGCCTCGGTGCCCTTTGTCATCGGTGGCGCCGTATGGTTCTCGCAACACACCAAACGCCCGTTGGTGCGCCAGTTTGTATATAATGAACAGGTGATCAATGTGCCCAAAGTAGACGCCGCGCTTGCGGCCAAGGGCGAGCGACCCGCCTTCGAACGACTGATGCGGACGGCAAGTTATTGGCTGGTGGCGTCGTTCATGTTCAGCGCAACCCTGAATTTCCTGCTCGCGCGCTGGCTGCTTAAGAGTCCCACCGGCACGCCGGAATTCAACGCCGAGTTGGCTAAGATGAACCTGCTCAGCTGGCCGGTGATCGCCATCCCGAGCACGGCCATCATGATGTTTGCACTGTGGCGGCTGCTGAGCGGTATCACCCGGCTGACCGGGCTGAAGCTCGAAGAAATCTTCCACGCCCCACCGCCCAAGGAAACGGGCGGCGCGGCCTGAAGCGACTCAGCGCTTTTCGATCGGCACGTAGTCCCGCGCGACCGGGCCAGTGTAGATCTGGCGTGGACGGTAAATGCGACCCTTGGGCTGGGAAGCGACTTCGCGCCAGTTGGCGATCCAACCGGGCGTGCGACCGATGGCGAAGACCACCGTGAACATGTTTACCGGAATGCCCAGCGCTCGCATGATGATGCCCGAGTAGAAATCTACGTTGGGGTAGAGCTTGCGGGAGAGGAAATAATCATCCTTCAACGCGGCCTGCTCCAGATTGCGGGCGATGGTGAGCAGCGGATCGTCGATGCCCAACTTGGCGAGCACCTGCTCGCAGGCGTCGCCGATGATCTTGGCGCGGGGATCGAAGTTACGGTAAACTGCGTGGCCGAAGCCCATCAACCGATTGTTCTTGTTGCCTGACTTGGCGGCCTCGATGAAGCGCGTGCCGTCGTCACCTTCGTCGTGAATGGCCTGCAGCATCTGCATCACCGCGGTGTTAGCCCCGCCGTGAAGCGGACCGGAAAGCGCGGAGATGCCGGCGGAAAGTGAGATGAAAAGATTTGCGGCACTGGAGCCGACCATGCGCACGGTCGAGGTGCTACAATTCTGCTCGTGATCCACGTGCAGGAGCAGGAGCAGATTGAGGGCCTTAGCCACTTCGGGTTCTGCAACGTAATCCTGATAGGGTTCCGAGAACATCATGTGCAGGAAGTTTTCGCAGAACGGGATGTTCTTCGGATGCACATAGGGCAGCCCCTGTTGATAACGGTAAAGCATCGCCCCGATGGTGCGGACCTTCGATATGGCCATGGCGGCGGCGAGATCGAAGTTTTCGAGGTCTTTCTCGAAATTATTGGTGGCGAGCTCAGGGTAGTGCGCGGCCAGCGAACCCACGATGGACGACAGCATCGCCATCGGCGGGGCCTCGTTGGGAAAGCCTTCGAAGATTTTCTGCATCTGCGTCTCGATGGCCGCGTTTTTGCGGAGCAGCTGGCCAAACGCCTTACGTTGCTTCGGGTTGGGCAGTTCGCCGTAGATGATTAGGTAAGCGGTTTCAACATAGTCGCTGTTGGCCGCCAGTTGCTCGATGGGATATCCACGGTGGCGGAGGACGCCGTTGTCGCCATCCAAGTAGGTGACGCTGCTCTCACAGGAGCCGGTATTACCATAGCCTTGATCGTAGCAAATATAGCCGGACTCAGCGCGCAGCCGGCGCGTGTCGATGGCCTGTTCGCCTTCGGTGCCGACGATTACGGGGAACGTGTAATCCTTATCGTCGAGTTTAAGCGATGCGGTTTTAGCCATAAGACACAAAACCAAACCCATTAGCCGCCGCTTGCAAAGCAAAGTTGCCAAGCAATCTCACATTTTCTGTGCCGCATTAGTCCGAACACTTCACACCCACGAGTGTGAAGTGTTCGCCTTACCGGGCCGACCTTGCCTGGGGTAACCGCGACCGCATCACTCGCCCACGGACAGTCGGATATCTCGGCGGATATTGCCCTCATGGCGGTGCAATATCTGGGGTAGCCCGTGGCTTTGACCCGTTGGAAAATGCGCCAGAGCACCGTCAGGACCCGGCTGCCAAGGTGACAAAATTCCGGTAAAGTTGAATGCCCTTGGCCTGACTTTTCTCAGGATGAAACTGCGTGGCAAAGCAGCGCCCGCGCGCGATTGCCGCCGTGAACTTCACCCCATAATCGCAATCGGCGAGCACCAGTGCAGGATTCTCCGGCACACAATAATAACTGTGCACAAAATAAAATGCCTCACCTGCTGTCGCCAAGCCGATCGTGAGGGGTGAACCGGGTTGGGTAAAGCGCACGGTATTCCAGCCCATGTGAGGAACCTTCAGGCCAGCCGGCAGGCGAAATCGCACAATGCGGCCAGGGAATATTCCGAGGCCGGGCGTATCGGCCTCCTCGGAGAAATCGAAGAGCGCCTGCAGGCCGAGGCAGATGCCGAGAAACGGCTTGTCCGCCGCGAGCCAGTCACGCAGCGCCCCGTCCATGCCGCCGGCCTTGAGTGCGGTGATGCAGTCAGCCAAGGCGCCAACCCCGGGCAGCACCAGCCCCGCCGCGGACCCAATTTCGTCCGGCCGCGTGACCACGCGCACCGCTCCATCGGCCGCTTCCACGGCTTTGGCGACACTCCGCAGGTTGCCCATGCCGTAGTCGATTACGGCGATCACCGGAGCCGGGCTCATCGGTCAGAGCAGACCCTTGGTGGTGGGGAGCGTGCCGACTGTGCGCGGATCAATCCGCGTGGCGACATCGAGCGCACGGGCAAGGCCCTTGAAGATGGCCTCGGACACGTGGTGCGGCTCCTCGCCGTATTCGAGCTTCACGTGAAGGTTGCAGCCGACGGCGTTGCTGAACGCTCGGCAAAACTCCTTCACGAGCACGAGGTTGAAATCACGAATGAACATGGTCGGCGCCGAGGCTTGATAAACGAGGCAGGCGCGGCCACTCAGATCCACAACGACGCGCGCGAGGGCCTCATCCATCGGCAGTAAGAAAAAGCCGTAGCGGGTGATCCCGCGTTTGTCGCCCAAAGCCTGCTTGAAGGCCTCGCCGAGCACCAAGCCGACATCTTCCACGGTGTGGTGGTAGTCCACGTCGTTGTCGCCCTTGGCCTTGATTTCGAGATCGAATAGGCCGTGCTTGGCGAAGAGCGTGAGCATGTGGTCGAAGAAGGGGATACCGGTGTCGATTTTGGACACGCCGGTGCCGTCGATCTCCAGAGTGAGAACGATGTCAGTCTCCGCCGTGTTGCGGCTGCTGGTCGCTACGCGTGCTTTAGCCATGCTTCGAGGGTGTTTTGGAGGATGAGCATCTCAGCTTCCGTGCCCACGGTGATACGGAGGAAGGAGGCGGTCAAGGCATGGCTGGGGAAGTGCCGGACGAGGACCTGATGACTAAACAGGCAATCGTAGGCGGACTGAGCGACGGCCGGACCGCTTTCCCCGCGGGCATTGCGCGGCTCGGTGAAGATGAAATTGGCCTGCGAAGGATAGGTGAACCAACCGCGGTCAGTCCAAACACTGCCATATCGGTCGCGGGTGGCACGGATGCGGGCGATAATGCCATCGTAATAGACCGGATCGCCGATGGCGGCGAGCGCGGCCACTTGGGACAGGCGGTTGACATTGTAACTGTCCCGCACCCGGTCGAGCAGATCGATAATCGCAGGGTCGGCGAGGGCATAGCCCACCCGAATCCCGGCCAAGGCGTGAGCCTTGGACAAGGTGCGGACCACCACCAGATTTGGATAACGTGCCACCAGCGGAATGGCGTGTTCGCGGGCGAAGGGAGCGTAGGCCTCATCCACCACCAGCAGGCCACGATAGGAACGCAAAACCACCTCAAGTTCGGCATTGGTGAAGGCGACGCCGGTGGGCGCGTTCGGCGAAGTAAGAAAGAAAACCCGCGCATCCGAAGCGGCGATTTTTTCCACGGGTAACCGCATCGAGCGGTCGAGTTCGATCACGGAACTGCGCCCATCCTGGATGGCGACAAGTACAGGATAAAGCGAATAACTCGGCAGCATGAAACCAGCGGCGGCCTCTTGGGTGCAGAAACACCGGATAAGCAAATTAAGGATATCATCCGAGCCGTTACCGATGCAGACGTTTGCCTCGCGCAACCCATGCAGAGCGGCGATCGCTACCCGCAAAGGAGAACTCTGGGGATTGGGGTAGAGTCTCAGTGATTCGCCGGTATCCCCCACTTCGCACCGGATGGCCTCCGCGACGCGCGGACTCGGCGGATACGGACATTCGTTGGTATTTAACTTGGTCCACCCCGGAGCAGTCGGTTGCAGGCCAGGCGTGTAGGCGTGGAGCGTCCTAATGTGTGAGAGCGCAAGAGGGGTCGATTCAGACATGGAGTGGAGTTTGGGAAGGTAGGCGCGAACTGGCAGGCCGGCAAAATTCTCGGCGGACCCAGCGGTCCCGCCCTACCCTCAAAGAGTGCGGATCTTCACAGACTGCCCATGGGCGTCCAGTTGTTCCATCGCGGCGAAGGCGGCTACCACCCGATGCCCGGCCTGCACGCTTTTGCGGTCATAGCGGATAATGCTGGTGCGTCGCAAAAAATCAGCGACGCGCAAGCCGCTAAAAAACCGCCCGGTGCGGCCCGTGGGCAACACATGACTGGGGCCGGCGGTGAAGTCACCCAACGCTGTCGGCGTAAAATTGCCGGCCATGATGGCCCCCGCCGTGGTGATTGTCTTGGTGAGCTTCTTGAGCGCCGACTCCTTCACCAATAGTTCCAAGTGCTCTGGAGCCACATAGTTCGCCACAGCCGCGGCTTGAGGGAGGCTGGTGACGGTGATGGCCAGCAAACCTTCAGCCAGCACGTGTCGGGCTTTCTCTGTGCGGCTGATTTTGTCGAGTTGCAGCGTAAGCTCAGCCGCGATGGCCGTTACGATTTTGGCAGAGGTCGCGACGAGATAGATTTTTTCGCGCCCTGAGCCGTGCTCCGCCTGGGCTAGGAGGTCGGCAGCGGCAAAATCTGGGCGAGCGGTTTCGTCCGCTATGACCATAACTTCACTCGGTCCCGGGAGCGAATCCACGCCGACCGTGCCAAAGACCTGACGCTTGGCCTCGCATACGTAGGCATTGCCGGGTCCAAAAATCTTATCCACCGCCGGGATGCTCTCGGTGCCGTAGGCCATTGCCGCAACCGCCTGCACGCCACCGATACGATAGACCTCCGTGACGCCGAGATGATGCAGGGCCGCGAGCAAACCGTCGGCTACCCGGCCGCGTGAATCTGAGGGCGTGCAGACCACGATCTCCGGACAACCGGCGATTTTTGCCAACGTCGCCGTCATCAAGACAGTCGATACCAGTGGAACCTGGCCGCCCGGCACGTAGAGTCCGACGCGCCGGATGGGATCATATTTCTCGCCCACTTGCGCGCCGTGTCGGTTTGATCCGGACCAGTCTTGGGGCAAGCCACGCCGGTTGTAAGCCACGATGTTGGCATGCGCCTCACGGATGGCGCGGCGATCGGCGGCGGGCAGGCGCGTGGCAGCTGCCGCAAGCTCGGTCGTAGAAACCCGGAACTCACGGGAGCGAAGTTTAGCGCCATCAAACTTAGCCGCATAGTTGGCTATCGCCAGATCGCCACGTGCGCGGACATCGGTCAGAATACCGGTCACGGCCGCCGCAATTTCATGCGGCACCTCCGCTCCGCGGCAAAAAGCCGCCAGCTCCTGATTAAAGTCGCGATCGGTATAGTTGAGGGTGCGCACGACAGCGTTGCGGGTAAGGAGCAATTTACGGCTCACTCCCGGCTCAATGACGGGGTGGCGAAGAGACTGTCATCAATCACCTCGTTCACGTAAATCGCGTCGAAATCAATGGTGATCTGGCCGGCAGCCCCATCCGCACGTTGGAAGGTCGTGACCAGCTGCTTGGGAAAGCGAATGCCGCCGGCGCGGATTTCACCTTGCTCCCGGATCGTCTCGCCTTGGCGTGTCTCTGTGAGGACGAGGCGGCCAGTCGCCACCTCAAAATAGCGATTAAAGCCAATTTGCGGGGTGTAAACAAAGGCGATTTTACGGCAGGCCACGCCATCGATGTTCACCGGACCCAGATCTTCCACATTCATGCCGCGACCGGGAAGACCCCGGAAAAATGAAACGTTCTCCGCCACATTGGCCCGGAGGTTTTTGATCTGTTCCGAACGCATCAGGGACATCGTCCAACGCGTGGCATCGTTCGGGTCCTGCACTTTTTGCCAACCATCATAACCATCCAGCACCGTAGTCTCGATACGCTGGGCGGAGGTGATCACGCTGCGTTGGCGCGCTGGTTTCTGAAAAATAATCTCCACCGTCAGGCGTGCGGGGGCCGCCTGCTCTGAATCGGCTGGATCGCGATCAACGGTCAGGTGGCCCACAAAACGCAGAGAGGTGACCCCATCGAGTGTGGCCTCGCTGCCGAGATGGGCACGGGCTTTGGCGATGATATCAGCAGGTTCGGCGGCGGTGATGACGGTGAGTGACGCCACTAACAACGCGGAGGTCGCGACACAGAGACGAAAGATCGTGGAGGGCATTACATTCATATTTAGGGTGATTTTGAAACAGGCAACAACGGGCAGCAGTTCACTCCCATTCAATGGTCGCGGGCGGCTTGGAGCTAACATCGAGCACGACCCGGGAAACATCGCGCACTTCATTGGTTATACGCGAGGAAATGCGCTGCAGCAGATCATAAGGCAGCCGGGTCCAGTCCGCGGTCATGGCATCAATACTCTCCACAATCCGCAGGCCGATGACATGGGCATAGTTACGTTCATCGCCTACCACCCCGACTGTTTTGACCGGCAGGAAAACGGCAAAGGACTGCCAGACCTTCCAATACCAGCCACTCGCGATCATCTCCTCCTGAAGAATGGCATCAGCACGCCGCAAGGTTTCGAGCCGATCGCGGGTAATCTCACCGACGACGCGCACGCCCAAGCCGGGGCCTGGGAAGGGTTGGCGCCAGACCACTTCGCGGGGAAGGCCCAGCGCAGAGCCGACGGCGCGCACCTCGTCCTTAAACAACTCGCGCAACGGCTCGAGGAGCTTGAGCTTCATCCGCTCCGGCAGCCCGCCGACATTGTGGTGGGACTTGATCAGCGCGGCAGGGTTATTACCGATGGCGACACTCTCAATCACATCGGGATAAAGCGTGCCTTGGGCGAGGAACTGGGCCCCGCCAATGGACTTTAGTGATTTTTCGAAAACTTCCACGAAGGTGCGGCCGATAATTTTGCGCTTTTGCTCGGGGTCGGTAACGCCCTTGAGCCGGCGTAAAAAAAGCGTCGAGGCATCAACGACACGGACATCAATCCGGAAGTTCCGGGCATAGAGTGACTCAACCTGCTCCCGCTCCCCGGCTCGCAGCAGTCCGTTGTCCACAAAGACGCAGGTAAGCTGGCGACCGACCGCCTTGTGAATCAAGGCCGCCGCGACCGAAGAATCCACGCCACCCGAAAGCCCGAGCAGCACACGGCACTTACCCACGGAAGCCTTGATGTCCGCGACCGACTTGCGGATGAAGTCTGCCGTCGTCCAGTCCTGCTTAGCCCGACATACGCCGACGAGGAAGTTGCGCACGACCTCGGTACCACGCTGGGTGTGAAAGACCTCGGGGTGAAATTGGATGCCGTAAAAATTACGTTTCAGGTCCTCAATGGCCGCGAATTCCGAATTATCAGTCGTGCCGATGGCCGTGAAGCCGGGCGGCAATTTACTGAGACGGTCACCGTGGGAATTCCAAACCCGGAGTTTTTTAGGCAAACGCGCAAAAAGGCGGCCGGGTTTACCGATTGTCAGCGTGCCGTGGCCATATTCACGATGATCACTTTTGGCGACCTTGCCGCCTAACAGGTGACCCATTAATTGAATGCCATAGCAAATACCTAAGACCGGGACGCCAAGCTCGAACAAGGCGAGATCTGGAATTGGGGCCTTCTTGGCAAACACTGAACTCGGGCCACCAGAAAGGATGATGCCCACTACCCCATCCGCCTGCAATTGTGCGGCCGGAGTGCCGTAGTGGTAGATTTTAGAGTAAACCTGACACTCCCGGATCCGACGGGCGATCACCTGAGTGTATTGGGAGCCGAAATCAATGACAGCAATGGTCTGTGGCATACGTGAGTGAGAATGGTGGGAAAGGTTGAAGCAACCAGAATGCCTGTGCGCCGGTCAATCCACTAGAATTTCAACCGGACATTCTCATGCCCGCAACGGGGGCACTGGTGCAGTTCGGTGCCTGCGCGGGCGACATAAAGCTGATCGCACCGGATGCAGTGGAAGGTAACTTTGCGGCGCTCGAGTTCGAAGCGGCTATGCTCACGGCGATCGTAGTAAAGCCAAAGCCCTAGAAAAATCACCGTGACCAAGGCGCAATAGAGCGCGACGACGACGGGAAGTTCAAACATGACGGCAATGTAAACAAAAACGCGCCGAAGTTAAACTTCGACGCGTGTTAGATTCACTTTTTTAAGCTTTAGGCCTTGGACTCAGGCGCAGCTGGAGTTTCAGCGGCCACTGTTTCCGCCGGGGTGACTTCGGCCTTGGGGGTCTGCTTGGCCTTGGCAGATTTTTTACCACGGGACTTCTTGTAGCCGGCATCGTCAGCCTTGACGAACTCGATCAGGGCCATTTCGGCGGCATCGCCGAGTCGCTGGCGACCGAGCTTGTAGATGCGGGTGTAACCACCGTTGCGGTTGGCGAATTCCTTGGAGGTCTCGTTAAACAGCTTGGTAATGGCATCCTCGTTGCGGATGGAAGCCAGCGCGAGACGGCGCAGGTGGATGGCGTCTTTCGGGTCGGTCTTGGCCGCAGCCTGCTTGGCCTTGGTGATGACCTTCTCGATGAAGGGACGCAAGGCCTTGGCCTTGGTCAAGGTGGTCTCGATGCGGCCGTGCTCAATGAGTGAGGCACCCATGTTGGACAGCATGGCGGCGCGGTGTTCGCGCGAGACGCCGAGAGAGGAACGATGTTTATTGTGACGCATTGGTAGGTTAGTTGGGGCCGGCTCCCGATCGGCAATCCGGTCGCAGCGTAGGGCGGCAGCGGACGGCGCGAGAGCCGGGCAGACGAATTAGATTAGGCTTCCTTCTTAGTGTCGAGGAGACGCTCGTCGAACTTCATACCGAGCGAGAGACCGAGGGCTTCCAGCTTGTCCTTGATTTCGTTGAGCGATTTTTTGCCGAAGTTACGGTATTTGAGCATTTCCTGTTCGGACTTCATCGCGAGCTCACCGACTGTGGTGATGTTGGCGTTGTTGAGGCAGTTGGCAGCGCGGACCGAGAGCTCGATTTCGTTGACCGACATGTTGAGGAGCTTACGGAGCTTATTCTGCTCCTCGCTGACCTCGGACTGCTGATTCTCGAACTCAAACTGCTCTTCGCTCACGCGATCGAACACATCAAGGTGGTGCTTCAAGATGGATGCAGACTGCTTCAGAGCATCGTCCGGCGTGATGCGACCATCGGTCCAGATTTCAAGGATGAGTTTGTCGTAATCGGTTATCTGGCCGACGCGCGTGGCCTCGACCGAGTATTTCACAAGGCGGACCGGTGAGAAGAGTGAGTCGATCGGAATGACGCCGATGGCCTGCGCTTCCTTCTTGTTCTGTTCGCCGGGATGGTAGCCGCGACCGGTCTTGATTTCGATCTCGGCCTCGAAGGTCTTCTTGGCATCCAGCGTGCAGATGAGCTGCCCGGGATTGATGATCGAGATATTGGCATCGGCCTGGATATCGGCGGCGGTGACGGCGCCCGACTTGGTGACCTTGATCTGGAGGGTGATCGACTCGCGTTTCTGGGAAACGATGAGCACCTTCTTGAGATTCAGGACGATGTCGGTGACATCTTCCACGACACCATCGATGCTCTGGAATTCATGGTTCACGCCGTCGATCTTGATCGACGAAATCGCGGCACCCTCGATGGAGCTGAGCAGCACGCGGCGGAAGGAATTGCCGATTGTATGGCCATAGCCGGCCTCAAAGGGCTCGGCGATGAACTTGGCGTAGGTCGGCGTGGAGCCTTCCTCGACCTTAGTGAGCTTGTTGGGGAGTTCGAATTTTCCGAGACGTTTGGGCATGGCGATGAACTCTGCGTTGTGAGTATTGCGGGTTGTTAAACGGGTGAAAGGCGGCTTAGAAGCGGGAATAGAATTCAACGATGAGCTGTTCGTTGACGCCCTGCTCCATCTCGTCGCGGTTAGGCAGACGATTAACGACGGCCTTGAAGGCCTCGGCATTCAGGCTGAGCCAGCCCGGGACATTGCGGATCCGGTTCTCCTCGAGATTGCGCGTGGCCATCTGGCGGGAGGCCGGGGTGTTCTTCACCTCAACCTCGTCACCGGCCAGCACGTTGTAGCTGGCAATGTCCACCTTGTGGCCGTTGACGCGGATGTGGCCATGGTTGACGAATTGCCGGGCAGCCGCGCGGGACTTGGCAAGGCCAAGCAGATAGACGGTGCTGTCGAGACGGGTCTCCAGCAGTTGGAGAAAGCGATCGCCGGTGACGCCACGCTCTTTCTTCGCAATCTCGAAGGTGCGGCGGAACTGACGCTCAAGCAAACCGTAGATAAGACGGAGCTTTTGCTTTTCGTTGAGGCCGACGGCATACTCGGAGAGTTTGCGGCGGAGCTTGGGGCCGTGTTGGCCGGCCGGATAGCTGCGACGTTCGAAAGCTTTCCCCGAACCGAGGATGTGCTGACCGAAGCGACGGCTTATGCGGGTGGTGGGACCTGTGTAGCGAGCCATTTGGGTGGTTGATTAAAGGTTGGAACTGGCGTCAGACGCGACGGCGCTTGGGCGGGCGGCAGCCATTGTGCGGGACAGGGGTGACATCAACGATCGAGGTGATCTCAAGGCCGATGGCCTGCAGCGCGCGAATGGCGCTGTCCCGACCTAGACCGGGACCGGATACACGGATGACGACGTCCTTCAGGCCGTGCGACATCGCGTTGCGGGCGGCGTCTTGGGCTACGACCTGCGCAGCGTAGGCCGTGGATTTACGCGAACCGCGAAAGTTGCACTTACCGGCGCTGGACCAAGCGATGACCTGGCCCTTTTGATCAGTGATGGAAACAATGGTATTGTTGAAAGAAGCGAGCACGTTGGCGACACCGGAGATGACGTTTTTCGAGCCCTTGGCCTTGCGGACCTTGATGGTGCCAAGCTCTTCCTTTAGGAGATCCTCGGCTGTGGGCTGTTTAGCCACGCCACCGATGAGCTCGACGGGCTTATTGGCAACCGGCGCAGTAGCCTCGGCACCAGCCTCAGCAAGTTTGGGGGCCTTGGCCGGTTTAGTGGCAGCCGGAGCAGCGCCTACAACGGCGGCAGCGGTGGCTTTGGGGGCCTTTTCTTTCTTGGGAGCGGACTTTTCTTCAGCCATGGCAGTAGGGATTATTCGGCTTTCTTAGCGACGCCCACCGTCTTGCGGGGGCCTTTGCGGGTGCGGGCGTTGGTGCCGGTGCGCTGACCGCGGACGGGCAAGCTCCGGCGGTGGCGGATGCCACGATAGCAATTGATGGCCTGAAGGCGCTTGAGATTGGCGGCGAGTTCACGGCGGAGGTCGCCCTCCAGCACCCACTTCTTCTCGGTGATGACGTGAAGAATCTTGTTAAGCTGCTCTTCGGTCAGGTCCGAAGCGCGCATATCGGGATCAAGGCCGGCTTCCTTGACTAGGAAGTCAGCGCGCGCAGGCCCGATACCGCTGATATAACGGAGGGAATACGCGACTTTCTTTTTCGCGGGAATTTCTACACCGAGGAGACGTGGCATGTTGGATTAGGTTGAGAGTTGTGAGTTGAAAGTTGGTTGAAGGAAATTTTGGAATTTATCAGGCGGAACGGGGCACGGTGAGTATTTCAGCTCCGCGCTCCGTGGTGAGCACTGTATGTTCGAAGTGGGCTGAAGCCGAGCCGTCAGCGGTGACGACTGTCCACCCATCAGCAAGGGTCTTGGTGCGATCGCTGCCGAGGTTGACCATTGGTTCAATGGCCAACGTCATGCCTGCCTTAATACGAGGACCCGTGCCCTTGCGCCCGAAGTTGGGAATCTCCGGCGGCTCGTGCATCGCAAACCCTACCCCATGGCCGACCAGATCGCGCACGACACTGAAGCCGTGGGATTCGACATAGTGCTGAACAGTCGCGGAGATGTCACCGATGCGATTATCGACCCGGGCCTGGGCGATGCCGAGCTGCAAAGCCCGTTCGGTCACTTGCATGAGTTGCTGCAACTGCGGAGTGACCCGGCCAACCGGGATCGTGATGGCGTTGTCGCCGATGCAGCCGAGGTATTCGACGGTCACATCGAGGGAGACAATATCGCCGTCGCGCAGAATGCGTTTCAATGTGCCGATGCCGTGAACGATTTCCTCGTTCACCGAAACGCAAATATAGGCAGGGAAACGGCGCGGGCCGATTT
>JBDNGL010000128.1:0-4632 GCA_041689285.1 Opitutaceae bacterium | reverse complement strand
CGGGCCAGATTGCGCATGAACGGCGGCAGGCAGGATACGCCGGCGATCACCGTGTCGAGCTGCCGCTGCGCCCGCGCAAGGTCGCCGCAATCCGCCGTCTGCTGAAACACATACTCATAACCGTAGAGTGTATGGAGCGAACCCGGGTTGGCGTCGATTGCCGCCTCGATCCAATCTGCCTGATATGTCGCCGGCCGACGGCCAGCCAATGCCGCCACCGTGAGTGCCAGCAGGGCCGCTTCCTGCCGCGCGGTGGCGTCCTAGCCCAGCAAGTTGAGGAGTCGCCGCCCATCCGTGCGAAAGCCGCTCGCTTCGCCGGGTAAGGCCGTGAGTAAGAAAATCAAACCCGAAAGCAGCGCGGGGACCATCGCGATGTGCTGCGCCGCCACCCCGCCGGCGTGGGCCAGGCCCGCCGCGGCCCAGAGGGCGAGCACGACCAGCACAAGGCTGGCCAGTGGACCGCCAGCAAACATCAGTGCAAACCGCCGCGTGAGATCGCGCTGGTCCAGCGGCAAACAGGCAGCCATGCCCCCGGCCAGATTGATGCGGCGGTTCCAACTAAAACGGATTCCGGCGGGCGAACGCTGCCACTGGAAGGGGCCGATGATGTAGAGCAGGAAGCGGCCGCTGGTGATGCGGCCACCCACCAGATGACCGAGCTCATGCCAGCCTACGACCAGCAGCCAAACAAACGGCAAGGCGGCGAGCACCAGCAAATTCATCATGCGCCCCTCGCCCGCTGGGAGCAGATAACCGGCGGCGAAGCGCACCCCGAAATACCCGGCCGCAGCACCGGCCAAAGCCATGAGGAGAACAGAAAAGCCACTGCCGGCGGGACTTGCGGGGGATAGCCGCCACGGCGGGCGGCAAACGTGGAATTACCAGAGAGCTGGATGGATTCATGCCACCGGTCTGGCCGAAAACACACTTTATGCCGAGCCGGAGCAGCGGACGCCGAACCGGGCGAACGGCGGCAAAGGTTGTACCCGGGTCACGCGCCCGCGTTTATTTTCGATACCACTCGCCGCTTTCGCGCTGGAGCCAGATACCGGGGGCGCTGGCGGCAGCGATCTGGCGGGCGAAGATGCGCCCCACCGCCTCCGCCGAGCCACCGCGACCCGCCGCCGTGTCCGCAAAGACGACCTGCCGGTCGGCGTTCTCCGCGGCCACGATCTCGGCGGCATCACCGGTCGGCTGGCGCACCTCAAGATGACCGCGGTTGTTTTCGCCGACGGCGCCGTCGCGCTTCAGCGCGTCGATGGCCGACACCCGTTCGCGCATCCGGGCCTTGGCTTCATCCGCTGGGCCCGCGGCGGCGGACGCCGTGAAGACAAGCGCGGTCAGGAGAAAGGAGAAAAGCAAGCGCATGGTGATCAGGGTTACAGGTTCAGGGAACTTTGACGGTTGAGGAGCCGGCGTAGATATCCGCCAGCAAATCATTGACAGCCTGCTCGATCTTCACGTTCACATCCACGGTGGCGTGCACCTGAATCGGGTCCATTTTGACATGGATGCAGCCGGCGAGCAGGGCGGCAGGCAGGAGGATGAATAGGCGGCGGGGCATTGGGAATAAGGTGCAGGGGTAGACCGCCAAGCGCAACGCCGGTTTCATTTACTTAGCCGCAAGTTCATCCGGGCCCGATCATCCATGCCCAGCTTGATCACCTGATCCAGCGGTCCGGACACATTCACGGTAAAATCCACCCGCTCCACCACCCGGCCATCCGCCGGCCGCGCCGAAATTTTCAACGTGGCAGAACGCGAGCCCTCCAATCCGTCGGGATACAACTCAATGCTCATTTGGTCCACGACCAGCGGCAGGTGGCCCAGCTCAACCTGGCTGAGGGTTTCATAGGCCGGATTTTCCGGAGCCAACCAGCGTGACAGCGGACCCAGCCAACTTGGCAGGAGCTGAAAGCGGGCCGGGACGCGTTCGGTGAGGAATCCTGGGGCAGGCGTCAGCCGAAATTCAGCTGGGGTTGTCGGCACCATCTTGAAGTCGCCATGACCGGGAATGAATCCCTGAGCAAAGTTCCAGTCGATATCCACCTCGCCGCTTAGGCGCCCGGTAGCGGTCGTAAGCGCGTCAGGCAAAAAACGCACAAGTTCACCCAGCGAAAGGTCGGTGAATTTGAGCGTCGTCTTGATCGCAAGAATATCCGGAGCAAACTCAAATGGCGACAGCGTCAGCTGCCCGTCCAGCAAGCGGGCTTCAGCCCGGGTCACCGCAATCTTTCCCTCCTCAACACCCCCTGCCTCCAAAGTAATACCTTGCATCGCCAACCCGAACGCGACGATCGCACCGATCACCATCCGGGCCGACTGCACAGTCACGCCACCCGCGTTCAGGGCCAGACTGATATCCAGCGCGAGGTCATCCGCCTTCCAACCCTGCGCGGTGCTGCAGGCAGTGCCATTGAGCACAACCGCAGTCAGCGTGCCACCCATGTCCGCTCCGCGCCAAGTGCCACTCCCGACGAGCTTGACCTCACCGGTGAATTCTAGGTCAGCCGGGAGCTCTATTCCCGCCACCGCCAATGCAGGTCTGAACCAAGTAACCAAATCCACGGTCCCCTCCCTAACCTCCCAGGTGCCCGTTTCCGGCGAAGCCTCCGCCTGCACTTTCAGTCCCAGAGCGGTGAGGGTCATCGACACCCGCGCGGCACCGGCTTGGTCATTCTTCGAGATAATGCTCCAATTCATCGCCGGTGCACCGGGCAAGGATTTCACCAGCAGTTGCCCCGATAATTCTGCAGTCAGCGGCGGAAAAGCAGCCGCCCCTCCGACCGGGAGACACCCGGCCGCGAGCAACAGGGAAAAAAATCCGAGCCGGCTGCGCATGCGGTATAGATTCGGGAAATGCGTCGCAGTTGCTAGCCAAAGTGCCGGTAGGAGGAAATTGTTGAAAAACAAATGCAGACAGTGTGCGTTTCGCCTGTAAAAACTTTCTAAAAAAATTGCGCTGTGGGTTCGTAGCCTGTCGTTTCTGACCCCTTGGCTTGCCGCCTACCTTTTGTTGGCTCAAGCCATTGCCCCACTGATGGAACCAAACGCCCAGCCCAATCATTTCCAACCACCGACCCCAGAGGAACTGCTCCGGCAATTTCCGGCACCGATTCGGGAAAGTTACGCGCATTTTGCAGCCACGCGTGATCCTGCGGCGGCGGATGCGGTGGTCATTGCCATCATCCGCGACCATGTGCCGGCCAAGCGGCAGGATTCGACGCCACCAGTGATCACCGATGAGATGACCCTAACGGGCGACTTGGGCATTGATTCTGTCTCGATCGCGGATGCGGTGTTCATGCTGGAGGAGGTGTTTGCGGTAAATATCGCCAACAAAGAGCTGGTGCGCCTGCGCACCATCGGCGACTTGCGCAGCTTCATCCGCACCAAGCTTGCCTCGCTGCCGACGGCCTGAAACGACTCCGGCATGCCGCGCCAAGCCGTCATCACCGGACTGGGATTCATCACCTGCATTGGCAACGACCGCGCGACGGTCACCCGCAGTCTGCGCTTAGGCCGGCACGGCTTGGAACCAGTGGAGTTTCTGCACAATCCGGTCATTCCGGTAAAGGTGCTCGGCACGATCAAGGACTTCGCGGCCCACACACCGCACTGGCGTGACTGGCGTTACCCGGCGCGCTATGCCTTCGCCCGCGAGGCCTTGCGCGGACTTTCGCCACATGGCCTCTACGCGCTTTGCGCCATTGAACAGGCGTTGGCCGATGCCGCCCTCGCCGCGCCCGACCTCACCGACGGCGCCACGGGGCTCTACTGCGCCTCGGCCGGCTCCACCTTGCTGGCACATTATCATGTCAACCGCCTGTTGGAATCGAAGGGCGAACGCTGCCATCCGTTGAGTGTCGTCTCCTCCATCGCCGGCACGCTGAACTTCAATCTGGCCGCGCACTACGGCATCGGCGGCGCCGTGGGTGGTTTCGTGGCCGCTTGCGCCTCCTCGAGCCACGCGCTCGGCTGCGCGCTCGACGACATCCGGCTCGGCCGCCAAAAGCGAATGATCGTAGTCGGCGCGGAGGAGGCGACCGCCGAGAGCATTCTGCCCTTCCACGGCATGGGAGCGCTCTCCACTAATCCCGACCCTGCAACCGCCTCGCGACCCTTCGATACCCAGCGCGACGGCTTCGTCGGCTCCGGCGGCGCCGTGGCGATGATCATCGAGGAAGCGGACTTCGCCCAAAACCGCGGCGCCCCCATCTATGCCGAATTCACCGGCTGGGGCCAAGCTGGCGACGGCCACAACATCGCCATCTCCCACCCCGAGGGCGCCGGCCTCGTCCGCGCCATCCAGCGCGCCCTCGGCGACGCCCACGCCAACGTCGCCGATATCGGCTACGTCAACGCCCACGCTACCTCGACTCCGGCCGGCGATCGCTCCGAGGCCGTCGCGCTGCAGAGCGTCTTCACCGCCGCCGGAGCGCGCCCACCCATCAGCAGCACCAAGGGGCTCACCGGCCATCCGCTCTCGATGGCCGGCGTGATGGAGGCGGCTTTCTGCGCACTGGCGATCAAGGAGCGTTTCACTCCCGGCAATGCTCACCTGCAAACCCCCGACCCCGCCTGCGACGGCCTCAACCTGCCCCGCGAAACCCTCGCCACCCCCCCCGGTAT
>JBDNGL010000127.1:0-13464 GCA_041689285.1 Opitutaceae bacterium | reverse complement strand
CTCCACTCCGGCGCATGACTCCGCGCTCGGCCAACGTTTGACGGCGCTCGGCGCCGTGCTCGCCGGCAAGACCCACTTGCACGAATTCGCCTACGGACTCACGGGCGAAAATCCCCATTATGGTGATTGTGAGCATCCGCATTTTCCGGGCCGCACCAGCGGCGGCTCCAGCAGTGGGTCCGCCGCGCTCGTATCGGCGGGGGTGGTGCCCTTCGCCACCGGCACTGATACGGGCGGTTCCGTGCGGGTGCCGGCCGCTTTTTGCGGGATCTACGGTTTCCGCCTCACCCCATGCGATGCGTGGATCAGCGATGCGTTTCCCTTGGCCCCTACTTTTGACCCCGCCGGCTGGTTCACCCGCACCGCCGCCGACATGCATCAGGTCCTCGGCGCGCTGATTGGCTGGCGCGCGAGCCGCCGCGAGCCGCGCGGAGTCTATCTGGAGCCACCGGGATTGGACGAGGAAGTCGCGCGCGCTTGCCGCGACGCCGCCACGGCCCGCTTCGCCGCAGCCGCGCCCGCCGACATGGCAGCGGATTTACTCGCGGCGTTTGCCGGCTCGGCGGATGCCTATGCCGTGATCCAGAGCACCGAGGCGCACGCCATCCATCGCGAGTGGATGGCGCCTTACAAAACACGCTACGATCCGGCCGTGTGGGGCCGGCTCGACCGCGGCCATCGCTGGACCGAAGACCAGCAGACCAAGGCGCGAACCACGTTGACGACGGTGCGTCTGAAATTGACCCAATTATTTTTGAGCTACGATTTTCTAGTCATGCCGGCGACCCCATGTGCCGCGCTGACCAAGGCGGATTGCAACCAGCGAAACCGGGAGCGGCTGCTGGCACTGACAGCGCCCGGCAGTCTCAGCGGCCTGCCCATTCTCTCGGTGCCCGTGCCGCTGACCTCGGGCCTTACGACCGGTCTGCAGATTGTGGTCAATCATCCGCAAAGCCCGGTACTGCCATGGGCGTTAGGGCGGTGCGGATGATGCGGAAGCAGGTGTGATCATGGAAATCAGGCAGGCTGGATAAGCAGGAAGTCCCGGCTGGGTTACTCCTTTCCTGATTTCCACACAAAATCCCGCTTTGCGCGCTTGGCGGCTTTGCGTGCTGCAATCCGTGTCGTCCGCGCCATCCGCGGTAAAGATCGGGATAATTTCCCTGTTTCCACCTTCAACCCCCAATCCATTTCCCGCGGATCATGCAGATAAACGCGGATTTGAAATCTCTATCCGTGGCATTCGTGTAATCCGCGGTGTAGTTTGATGCCTTCCCCTGATTTCCTGTGTTCCACAGCCAATCCCGGCTCAGGGAAGCCGCAGCAGCCGCTGCGCATTGTCCGAAACGATGGCGCGCAGCGATTCCGCAGCCAGCTCCGAGCGGTGCACCTCTGCCACCAGCCGTGCGAAGTTGGGCTCCGTATCAATACCGGGATAAACGTTCAACGGATAATCCGATCCAAGCAGCACGCGATCCGTCGGCACCAGTGCGCAGAATTTCTTCCAGATGTCTTGTCCGTAGAGAAGCGGCGAAGCGGCGGTATCGTAATAAATATTTGCCGGGATTGTCTCCGTTGTTCGCAGCGGCAGGAGTCCGCCCCAGTGGGCGAGGATGAAGGTGGTCTGCGGAAAACGCCGGGCCAGTTTAAGAAAATCTTCCAATGGCGTCTCCACCCGCCCGGGATAAGCCCTGCTCTCGGGATCGGTGACATGCAGGTTCACCGGCAGCCCCAGTTTCCCCGCCCGCTCCAGCGCGGCAACAAAGACCGGATCATCGCACGCGAAACCCTGACTATGGGGCGAAAGTTCACCCAGACCGCGAAAACCAGAATCTTGGGCCAGTCTAAGGTCCCCCAAGGTGGCCTCAATCCCCGCCTGCGGATGAAAGGTCGCAAAGGCCGACAACCGATCCGGATGCGCACGAATGCATTCCGCGTAAAATTGGTTTTGCATCCGGCAAGTTTCCGGCCGCTCCCAATACCAGCCGAGCAACACCGCCCGGCCTACGTCGCCCGCATCCATCGCCCGGAGTAGTTCATCCACGCTGGGAAAGGCCTGAACCGGCTGCCCGTTTTTACGAAGGCGTGTGCACAATTCCGCCCAGTGGCTCTCCCCGCAGGCCGCCGCCCAGCCCGCCGGGTCGCGATTCACCACGGGCGGATACAGATGCATATGGGCGTCAATGAGTGGCATAAAAATCCTTCTGGTTCTCATCCTTGTTCTCGTGCTCAATCCCGCAAGCCGAGAACCCCATGCTCAACCGCCTCTTTAAACTCGACCAGCACGGCACCACCCCGGTGCGCGAAGTGCAGGCCGGCTGCACGACCTTTGCCGCGATGGCCTACATCCTCGCGGTCAACCCCGCCATTCTTGCCGCCGCCGGCATGCCCGTGGAGGGCCTGATCACCGTCACGGCTGTGAGCGCCGCCGTGAGCACCCTCATTATGGCGCTCTACGCCAATTTCCCCCTCGCCCTCGCCCCGGGCATGGGAATCAGCGCCTACTTCGCCTACACCGTGTGCATCGGGCTGGGCGTGCCGTGGCAGCAGGCGCTCGGGCTGGTCTTCATCAACGGACTCGCCTTTCTCGCCCTTTCGCTCAGCGGCATCCGCGAAAAAATCATCAACGGCATTCCCTACCAGTTGAAGATGGCCATCACCTGCGGCGTCGGTCTGTTCATCGCCTTCATCGGCCTTAAAAACGGCGGCATCATCACCGGGCATCCCGAAACGCTCGTCACCCACGGACCACTAGGCTCCCCGTCGGTGCTGCTGTGCTTCGTCGGCATCCTGCTGACGGTGGTGCTGATGGTGCGGAAAGTGCCGGGCGGCATCATCCTCTCCATCCTCGCCATCACGCTGCTCGGCCTGATCACACCCGATGGCAAAGGCGGCACCGTCACCCCTTTCCCTGATCAACTCGTCTCCCTCCCCGCCTCGATGAGCGCGACTTTCCTGAAGCTGGATTTCGGCTACTTCCGCGAGGATTTCCTCAAGGCACTCACGGTCGTGCTCACCCTGCTGCTCATCGCGCTCTTTGATAATGTCGGCACTCTCATCGGCGTCACCCACCGCGCCGGTTTGCTCGACAAACAAGGTCGTCTCCCCGGTGCGGGGAAGGCCCTCGTCGCTGACTCGCTCGGCGTCATCGCTTCAGCCGGTTTTGGCACCTCGAATGTGGTGAGCTATATCGAATCCGCCTCGGGTGTGGAAGCCGGCGGTCGCACCGGCCTCATGGGGGTGACCGTCGCCGCGCTGTTCATCCTCGCCCGGTTCTTCACCCCGGTCATTCAGGCCATCCCCGCGGTCGCCACAGCGCCGGCGCTAGTCGTGGTTGGCATCTTCATGTTTCAGTCCGTGGCCGAGCTTAACCTGCGTGACCTGGAGGAAGTCGCCCCAGCCTTCATCATCATTCTCGCCACGCCGCTCACCTTCAGTATCGCCGAAGGCATCGGCCTCGGTCTGGTGGCTTACGCCCTCATCCATCTCTCCATCGGTAAGGGCCGCCAAGTTTCCTTCATGGTCTACGCTCTCGCCGGCATCTTCGCCCTTCACCTGTTCCGCGGGTTATTGGGAAACTGAAGCCCGGCGGGCCGCCCGGCGTTGCAGTGGCCACAGCCCGTGCTTGGGTGCAAAGCCCAAGGCCAGCAAGAATACCGCCGCCTGCACCAGCACGATACACGCGCTGGTGGAGGCGTTGAGAAAAAAACTCACATACACGCCCGTTACACTGGACGCCACCGCCGTGGCCGTCGCAATGGCCAGCATCCGGTCAAAGCGATCGGTCAACAAGTAGCCCACGCAACCCGGCGTGATCAGCATCGCGATGACGAGGATGATGCCCACCGCCTTGAGCGAAACCACGATCGTCACCGCCAGCAGCGACAGCAGCAGGTAATAAAGCAACTGCGTGCGCAGGCCGATCGCCCGGGCCTGGCCCGGATCGAAGCAGAATAACATCAGGTCGCGTCGCAGCGCGATGACGACGGCCAAGACCACCCCACTGGTGATCAGGGTCGCCCCGAAATCGTCTCCGGACAGTCCCAGAATGTTGCCGAACAGGATGTGGTCGAGATGCAGTTCCGTCCGAAGTTTGCTGAACAGCACCAGGCCGAGGGCAAAGAGCCCCGTGAAGACCACGCCCATGACGGTATCCTCCTTCACCCGGCTGTTCGCCTTGATGTAGCCGGTGGCCACAGCGCAGAGCAGTCCCGATAAAAACGCCCCCACCGCCAGCGGCAGCCCGATGACATAGGCCAGCACGATGCCCGGGAGGACGGCGTGAGAAACCGCATCACCCATCAGCGACCAGCCCTTCAGCACGAGATAACACGACAGCACGGCGCAGACGGCGCCGATCGCCGCCCCGACCAGCATGGCCTCCCGCATGAAACCGTAGCGGAATGGTTCGAGCAGCATGTCCATGGCTAGTATAGCGCCCCATTCCGGGCGCGCACGAGGCGCGCCTCTATCGGTCCGCCTGGGGGGGCGTGGCTTGACCACGCCCGTTGCGCTGGCACTCGATTCACTCGGTTGTCTCCTGTAAAATTCATGCGGGTAGACGTGCTACGGCCCGCCGCTGCGCCCGGGCGGCCCGCATGCCATGTTTCGGTGCGAAGACCAAGGTAATCAGGAAAATCAGGGTCTGTAAGGTGACGATACAGCCACCGGTGGCACCGTCGAAAAAATAACTGACATAGGCCCCGACGAGTGAGGCCCCCACTCCGAGCCCCGTGGCGATGGCAATCATTTTACCGAAACGATCCGTCAGCAGGTAGGCCGTCGCACCCGGCGTCACCAACATCGCCACCACCAGGAGTGCCCCCACGGTTTGCAGTGCCGCCACGGCCGTCGCGGAAAGCAGCGTGAGCAGCAGATAGTGCAGCACGGTGACATTCAGCCCTTGCGCCCGGGCTTGGGCGGGGTCGAAACAGAACAGCAGCAGATCGCGCCACTTGAGCCCGAGCACCAGCAAGGTGACCGCGGCGATGATGATCACCTGCAGAATGTCGGGATTGGAGATGGCGAGGATGTTACCAAAAATAATTCCCTTTAGGTCCACGCTGCTCGGATTGAGTGAGATCAAAAATATGCCGAAGGCGAAAAAAGCCGTGAAGACCACGCCAATGACGGCATCTTCGCGCAACCGCGTGCGCGCCTTCACGAAGCCCATGCCGACCGCCGCCAGCAGCCCCGTAATAAACGCCCCCGCCGCAAACGGCCAACCGATGATATAGGCCACCGCCACACCCGGCACCACGGCGTGCGACAGCGCATCGCCCATCAGCGACCAGCCCTTCAGCGTGATAAAACAGGATAGAAACGCGCAGACCCCGCCCACTAGTCCGCTCACCAGGATAGCCTTCAGCATGTATTCATACTGTAGGGGTATCAGCAGCGTCTCGGTCATCGGAAAAAGCCTTTCATTGCTGGCCGAGGTCGCGCCCTACCCATTGGCATTCGGCCTTCTTTTCTAGCGCGGGGTCTCTGCACCACGCCGTCACCGGCGCGTGCGCGCAAGGCGGGCGAGAGCTTAAAGCCGGCCAATGTCATACCTGTCATTCTGAGCACAGCGAAGAATCCAGCATGATATCCGCCTGCGATCATATCGTTGGATTCTTCGCTTTGCTCAGAATCATAAAGATCGCTCACTTGTCGTCCGCCTCCTCGGCGCGTTGCTCGACCACGTCTTCCTTGCCCTTGCGCTGGCTGTATTCGAGGTGGCCACCCTTGCCGAACACCAGCGGACGCTCGTCGTCGGTGAGCAGCGTGACCGCCTTGCCGTCATGCGGCTGCACCGTGGACTCGTCGAAGTGGAAATGCCGCAGCACGCCACCGAACGCCTGCACCAGATTTTCCTGCGTAAAGACCTCGGCGGTCGGGCCGACCGCCAGCACGGTGCGCTTGATGAGGACGACCTGGTCGCAAAACTCCGGCACCGAGCCAAGATTGTGCGTGGAGACCAGCACGAGGTGACCCTCGGTGCGCAGAGCCCGCAGGAGGTTGATAATCGCGGTCTCGGTGCCCACATCCACCCCGGTGAAGGGTTCATCAAGCAGGATGAGGCGACTGCGCTGCGCCAGAGCCCGGGCCAGGAACACCCGCTTGCGCTGCCCACCCGACAGTTCGCCGATCTGCCGGTTGCGAAAATCGAGCATCCCAACCCGGTGCAGACTCTCCTCCGCGATGCGCCGGTCCTCACTGCGTGCCATGCGCATGAAGTTCATGTAACCGTAGCGCCCCATCAGGACGACGTCCCACACGCTGACCGGGAAAGTCCAATCGACCTCCTCGGCCTGCGGCACATAGGCGACCAGATTGCGCCGCAGCGCAGTGGCCAGAGTCAGGCCGGCGATGGTCACCTCTCCCCGCGCCGGTCGCACAAAGCCCATGATGGCCTTGAAGAGCGTGGATTTGCCACTGCCATTGACGCCCACCAATCCGCAGATGGTCCCGCCCAGCAAGGTGAAGCTCAGGTCATGCAGCGCCACGTGGCCGTTGGGATAGGCCACTTGTAGGTCGGTGATGCGAAGCTCGATCGGCGCGACGGTGTTCGTCATGGTTGGGTGAGGCCGCGGACGATGGTCTGCGCATTGTATTCCATCAAGCGCAAGTAGGTGGAGGCCGGTCCGCGGGCGGTCGTCAGGGAATCCACGTAGAGCACCCCGCCGTAACGGGCGCCGGTCTCGCGGACGACCTGCTTCGCCGGACGGTCACTGACCGTGCTCTCGCTGAACACCGCCGGAATCCGATGGGCCCGCACGCCATCAATCACCCGGCGCACCTGCTGCGGCGTGCCCTGCTGATCAGCGTTCATCGCCCAAAGATAGAGCTCCTGCAGTCCGAAATCCCGGGCGAGGTAGGGAAACGCGCCTTCGCTGGTCACGAGCCAGCGTTGTCCGGCGGGAATTTTTTCAAGTTCCGTGCGCAGGTAGTTTTCCAACTCCACGAACCGCGCGCTGTAGGCGGCCGCATTGGCATTATAGGTCGCGGTATTGGCTGGATCGATTTCGACCAACGCGCGGCGGATGTTTTCCACGTAGATGCGGGCGGTGCGCGGCGACATCCAGGCATGCGGGTTGGGTTTGCCGGCGTAGGGACCGTCCACGATGCTCATGGGTTCGATGCCAGCACTCAGCACGACACCCGGCACGTCCTCGAGGTTGCTGAAGAAGCGCTCGAACCAGCGCTCCAGATTCAGGCCGTTCCACAGCACGAGATCGGCCTGCTGGGCTTTCACGATGTCGCGCGGAGTCGGCTCGTAGCCATGGATCTCGGCACCGGGCTTGGTGATGGATTCCACGATGGCCGCGTCGCCGGCGACGTTCTGCGCCATATCTTGGATAATGGTGAACGTGGTGACGACGCGCTTCTTGGCATGCGCCTCCGCGCAAACCGCCAGCCCCAAACATAATAACAGGAGGAGATCGAGTCGCAGGGTTTTCATTGGTGTTTAATAGCGCCGGGTGATTCCGGCAAAATAGGTTTGGTCAGGAGCCCCCCGTGCGAGACCGAAATTAACGCCGCAATCAAGCTGCACATTGAGACCCACACGGCGAGTAAGGCCGCCGTTGAAGGTCGCCACCTGCCGGCCGTCATCGGTGGCGGAGGTTAACTCCAGAAATCCTCCCACCTTCGCACTCAAGTCGCGACCCACTGCCAGCGTATTGACCCAGACCGCCCGGCGGCGGCCGCTGTCTGTATGAACCACTTCGAGCGCGGTCATCGCACCGCCATCCCATCCGCCCGGCAGGGCAAATGCCATCGGCAGCGCCACTGCGCCCTCGAATTTGCCATTACCTAGGCCGGCGGCGGCTGTCGGTAGCTTGAGATCAGCCATCAAACCCCAAGCGAATCCGTCCGTGTCGTTACCGGCGACGTTCCATTTGGCGCGCAGCGTGATATCACCAAATCCAGAATAGCTTTCCCGCCCTGCGGCCGGTGTCACAATCGTCACTTCCTGGTAAGGTGCCAGAAACACACCGGCTTCGAGGTTAGTCGTCAGACCCAGTCGCAGATTGAATGGGACCACGCCCCACTCGGTTGCGCTGACTCCCTTTTGGCGGTCACGGCTTAGGTTGGCAAAATCCATCTCCAGTTGCACGTGGCCCGGATCCACCGTGTAGGGACTTTCGGTCGAATCCGGTCGGTCCGTTGTCATCGTTCGCAACCGCTCGGGCGGCACCGGCTTCGCCCAAGCATGACCGGATTGGGCCGACACTTCCGGCGCGTCGATGCTGACGACCACCAGAGCGTAAAAGCGCCGGGCTTGTAGAGTGAGATACACGTTGTAGCCTAGGCTACATATTGCCCGCTCGACTTGTCAATGAGTTCCTTGCTTGGATAGCGCGGTCGTGAAGAAACCCACCCGCACTCCCAAGGAAACCGTGCGTCCATCCGCCCTGCAGGCGGAGAGTTTACAACAGACCCGGCGCGAACACGCCTCGGAGATTGCGGAGGACTACGTCGAGGCAATTGCCGATCTGGCGGCGACTCAGGGGGAGGCTCGCGTGGTAGATCTGGCGCGTCGGCTGGGCGTCACGCATGTCACGGTCAATCGCACCCTCGCCCGTTTGCAACGCGACGGCTATGTCTCCACCCAGCCCTACCGGGCCATTTTTCTGACCCCCGCTGGGCTCAAGCTCGCCGCCAGCTGCCAGCAGCGCCACACCATCGTGGTTTCCTTTCTGCGTTCCCTCGGGATCAGCGAAAAGACCGCCGAGCTGGACGCGGAGGGCATCGAGCATCATGTCAGCCCCGAGACCCTGACCGCCTTTCAGCAGCAACTAAAGAAGCTTTAGCGGCGGTTACGCCAGTGAACTGATTGCCATCTCGAACACTAAATCCAAAAGGTGGGATAAGCTCAAACCGCGCCCGCCAGAGGACTGCCTACACCCGCAGCCGTCAGTCTAACCCGAATGCGTTGGCCGAATTCATCCGCCTGCCAATGCGCCCACGTTCAGCGAGCGACCGTTGTCCTTGGGACCCAGTTTCAGAATAAACGGAGCCGCCACCTCAGCCCAGGCCTCGGCCTTCGGATGATTGGCCGCCCCTGCCGCCCAGCAGGCGCGGAGCATGTCGGTGTCGATCACGCCGGGGTTCAGCGGCACCGCCGCCATGCCTTGAGGCAGCTCCTCCGCCAGTGCCTTCGTCAGGCCCTCGATCGCCCACTTGGACATGCAATAAGGTCCCACCTCAGGTGAGACGCTCCGGCCCCAGCCCGAGCTGAAATTGACGATGACACCTTGCTTAGCCGCCACCATCGCGGGCACAAAGTGGCGGATGACATTAGCCACACCACGGATGTTGGCATCGACCAGCTTCGTGAACTCCCGGTCGTCCTGTTCCCAGACCGGCGCGAGCCGGTTCATGATCGCCGCATTGTTAATCAGCAGAGCGGGCGGGCTTTCGTTTTCGAGGACCTTCGCCGCCCAGAGCGCGACCTTGTTGTCGAGGGCGACGTCCACCACCGAAAAATCGTGCGGCGCGGCATGTGCCATGCGCAGATCGAAAATCGCCTCGCCGCTCCGCCCGCAGCCGATGACGGTGTGTCCGGCCTTGATGTAAAATTCCGCCAGCGCCCGGCCCAGCCCGCGGGTCACGCCCGTGATGAGGATTTTCATGGTGCCAACCAAAACAATGAAATGCGGAACTTAGGAAAGCAGGAAGAAGACAAAGGCAGTGCTATGATTGCGCGTCGGAAGGTTATGATTTCCGGTTTTCCTGATTCCCACATCGGCTTGGTGCTCCTCAGCGGCTTTGCAGGGAAAACTTATTCAGGCCAGTGCGCCGACAGGCATCCATGACAAAAGCCAGTTTCTTTAACTGCGTGGTCTCGTCGGCCATGATCAGGACAGGAATGTCCTTGTCCACGTTGCGCACCTCGCGCAGCAGGACGAGCAACTGTTCATCCGACACAATCTTGCCGTTGAAGGAAATCGCGCCCTCCGGATCAATGCCGATGGTCACGCTGCCCTTGAACTCGTTTTTACCCGCCGTCTCCACCTTGGGCAGGGTGATATTGAGCGTGGCGGTCGACTTGAACTGCATCGTGACAAACGCGAAGAACACCAAGATCACGAGCACGTCGATCAAGGGCACGAGATTCATCTCGGGCCGCTTGCGCCGTTTTTGATAAAGCGTGCTGCTCATTGCCGCCCACGTTGGATGATCCGCTCCAAAAGCACGTCGAGCTGCGCGGCGTAGTTTTCCACACGGCGCTGCAACCAGCCGCTGCCGACCAGCGCCGGAATCGCAATGGTGAGGCCGATGACCGTCGCCGAGAGCGCAAGGGCTACACCCCGGGTAAAGGAAACCGGATCTGGCAGACCGGTGTCGGGCGAGATCTGGGAAAAAACCATCAGCAGGCCGGTCACCGTGCCCGTCAGCCCGATCAGCGGAGCCGCCGCGTAGATCACATCAAGATAAGGCAACCCGCGCTCCATGCGGTTGATCTCCAACCGGGCGAAGGCTTTCACGGCATCCTGATCGTTGCTGTGCGTGTCGGCAAAATCCACGATGCGCCCGAGAACGGAATGGCGGCCGCCGGTCACGGCTTTGCCAGCGACAATGGCGTCAACCATGTCTTGGGGCATCACGGCCGCCCGGCGCAGCGCGAAGGCCCGTTCACTGACAATGAAGACGACCGCCACGGAGCAAAGCCCCAGCGGGTAGATCAGGAGACCGGCTCCCGTAAAGACATCGATAGAGGCAAGCATCATGATGGGAATCGCGTGTGTGACGCCATTAAGGGCTAAAAGGTTAAGAAAAATCAACCGACCGCTGAAATATAGGGCAAACGACCGGCCACGGTCTTCACTTCGGGCCAGCCCTCGAGCAGTTCGGCGATGGCGTCCCAGCGACCATGACGGAGGGCATCGCGGGCCGAGTCGCGCATCGTAAGCGGGATGGCCTCAACCCCAAACCGCAATTGCAGGCTAGCCAGATCCACCGTGAGAGCGAGCGTCGGCGTCCTCGCCACCGCGGCACTCACTTGTTGCAAATCAGCGCGGGTGGCACTCAGGCAGGGCAGACCGATATTGGTGGCATTGCCGAAGAAAATTTCCGCATAGCTCTCCGCCACCATCGCCTGAAACCCAAATTTTCGGATCGCCTGCGGCGCATGCTCGCGTGAGCTGCCGCAGCCGAAGTTTGTTCCGCTGATCAAAATGCCGGCGCCGTGAAAACGGGCGTCATCCAACGGATGCAACCCACCGCTTGCGACCATGGCCTTGCGGTCATCGGCGAAGAGCCCCGCCGCCAGCCCATCGAAGGTCACACACTTCAAGAAGCGCGCGGGGATGATGCGGTCGGTATCGATATCATTGCCGGGCACAGTGACGCCGCAGCCGGTGATCGAAGAAATTTTATCGAGAGACATTGTAAGAGAAATTATTTTGCCACGGACATCGGCCGACCGCATCCGGGTTCATCCGTGATCGGTGGTCAATTGGAGTGGGCAACCGCAAATACCTCCCGCGCATCGGCGACGGCGCCGGTGACGGCAGCGGCCGCCACCATGACGGGGCTCATCAGCAAGGTGCGACCGGTGGGGCTGCCCTGCCGGCCCTTGAAGTTGCGGTTGGAAGAGCTCGCGCAAATCTGGTCGCCCACGAGTTTGTCCGGATTCATGGCCAGGCACATTGAGCAGCCAGCCTCGCGCCATTCAAAGCCTGCGTCGCGAAAAACCCGGTCAATGCCCAGTTCCGCGCACAATGCGCTGACGAGCTGCGAACCGGGCACCGCGATGGCTTTGATCCCGGGGGCAACCTTCCGACCTTTGAGATACTGCGCGACTTCCTGGAAGTCGGACAGCCGCGCATTCGTGCAGCTGCCGAGGAAGGCGACGTCGATCTTCGTGCCCTTGATCGGCGCACCCCCGGGCAATTTCATGTAGGCGAGCGCCTCCTCGATGGAGGTGCGCTCATCCGGCGAGCCCGCCGCCTGCGGGGAGGGAATGTTTTCATCAATACCGATACCCTGCCCCGGATTGATACCCCAAGTCACGGTCGGCGGGATGGCCTGCGCCGACAACTCCACGACATCATCGTAATGACAACCGGGATCGCTCGCGACCGCGCGCCACCGCGCCACGGCCTCGGCCCACGCGGCACCTTGCGGCGAGTAGGGCCGACCCTTGAGGTAGGCATAGGTCGTCTCGTCGGGATTCACGTAACCCGCGCGCGCCCCACCCTCGATGGACATGTTGCACACAGTCATGCGCTCCTCCATCGAGAAGCGGTCAAACACCTCGCCACCATATTCGTAAGCGAAGCCGGTGCCGCCGTTCACCCCGAGGGTGCGGATAATATGTAGGATAACATCCTTGGCGTAGACACCCGGCCGCAGCCGACCGGTGACATTGATGCGACGCACCTTGAGCGGACTCAGTGAAATCGTCTGCGTGGCCAGCACATCGCGCACTTGGCTCGTGCCGATGCCAAAGGCAATCGCGCCGAACGCCCCGTGCGTGCTCGTGTGCGAGTCGCCGCAGGCGATGGTCGTGCCCGGTTGGGTGATGCCCTGCTCCGGCCCGACCATGTGCACGATGCCCTGCCGACCAGAGTTGAGATCAAAATAGGTGATGCCGTGCTGCGCGCAGTTCTTATTAAGGGCCTTGATCATCTCGTCGGCCAACGGATCGCTGAACGGCTCGGTGCGCTGGTCGGTCGGCACGATGTGGTCCACAGTCGCAAAGGTCCGGTGTGGCATGGCCACCTTCAGCCCAAGGTCTCGCAGCATGCCAAAAGCTTGGGGGCTCGTCACCTCGTGGATCAGGTGGGTGCCGATCAGGAGCTGCGTCTGGCCGTTGGCCAGACGGCGGACCGCGTGGGCGGCCCAGACCTTCTCAAATAGATTGCGCGGTGTCATGCGGATGCTCGGAGGGTTCAAGGTGCAATGAATGTGTGCCCCTGCAACAGGAATTCCCGCCATAAAACCTGCGCCAGTCGGCACTTCAGCAATACCTGCGGCTGACGGCGGAATGCCGATGGGTTGCACGTCGGCGATGCGTCGCCCTCAAGTCATCCGATTGGTTCTGGCCTTAACTGGCCTGTTGCCCGGTAGCCTGACGCGGGCCGAAGGTGGATGCGTCGCAAAACTGTGTCGCAGCACGTGGGGCGTCACCCGTTTGTCGAGCTCCGCCTTGGTCGCCGCCGCCCGGATCGCATTCTGAAACGTCCCGTCCAGGATATGATGCCGCCGCCGCCCCCACTGCGCGGATCATTCAACAACGACTTGCTCGGGAAAAACCACTGCCAGGCAAACTCCTCCCCCGCCGGCGACCACGACTGGATCCTCATCCTGCAACGCGATTAAACACCACGACCAGCGTCGGACGCCCGCGCCTACCACCGACCGTCACCCATCCAGCGGCGAGCGCATCCCCGGCCCCGGCTTCTGCATCACATGCGTGTAGATCTGCGTCGTCTCCACACTCTGGTGACCCAACAATTCCTGCACCGT
>JBDNGL010000126.1:0-3627 GCA_041689285.1 Opitutaceae bacterium | reverse complement strand
TATCCCGCTCCAACATATCAGCGACCACATGCTCGGTCTGATGCAGCGCGAGACGAGCGGCGATTACATCCGCGACCTTATCAAACGCATCCGTGCAGGCATCCCGGGCATCGCGATCCGCACCACTTTCATCGTCGGCTTCCCCGGTGAAACCGAAGCCGATGTCGAGGAGCTCTGCGCGTTCATCCGCGAGGCGAAGTTTGAGCGGCTCGGCGTTTTCCGTTATTCACAAGAGGAAGGCACGCGGGCGGCCAAGATGGAAGCGCAGATCCCCAAGAAGACCAAGGAAGCCCGCTGGCACCAGACCATGGCGCTGCAGCAGGAAATCGCCCGCGAGGTTTCCAAGACCTATGTCGGCCGCAAGCTGAAGGTGCTCGTCGATGAAGCGGGCATCGCCCGCGGTGAGGCCGACGCCCCGGACATCGACGGACGCGTTTACGTGCCGCGCGATCTGCCGGTCAGCGAATTTACCGAGGTCGAAATCAACGCCTTTCATGACTACGACCTGATTGCATTACCGACCGGTGAATCGCCCGTGATTTACAAGGTAGCAAAGCAAGCCCAGTAGTTGCCTGCCCCATGCAACCGGTAGGCCAGCCACCAGTCAGCGGTCTCAAGCTGCACTTTTCCCGCCTCGCGTTCGTCGTGTTGGGCGCCGCCATCCTGTTGCCTTGGTTTGTGCTGCTTTATCTGGCAAAGGACTTGGCGCAGGCCCCCGCGAATGTAGCCGCACCCACCGTAGCGCTTATCGAAAAGGGCCACCTGATGTATGCCAAGCCGGGGCCATGGGGTGAACTGCACTACAGTCGGATCGTGATCGAGCCACCCGAGGCCTTGATCGCGGCCGCGCAACCGACCGCCCGTCCGGCCGTCTGGAGCTTCCCGGGCTACACGGTCGAAAGCCTGACCGCATTTTGGGACTCGGTGCCGCTCGACCCTACGCAACGTTTACAAATCAGCGATCAGCGTAATTGGGAAATCTTACCCGGTGGCGTTAGGGTCCGACCCACACCGGAATTCCGGCAGGAGCTAAACCCCGACACCCGGGCCCAAGTCTACTCCACCCTCGCCGCCTTTGTCGAAAATCCCGACCAAAACGACCCCTTTCGCTTTCGCGCCGATGCGGCGACGGAGTGGTTTGCAGACAGCGGCCTCAAACCCGAGACCATCGCCCTCGTGCAACGCCTCCTCTACCGGCGCGGCTCGTCCCTGCTGTTCTCCGACCTCAATCTGTTGCTACCAAAGGTCCCGACCCTTCATGAGCGCACCCGGCTGATCAAAACGCTCGCTCGTAAATCCACGCTCATGGTCAAACTTACCATCCGACCCGACTCCGACATCGACGCGCTTGATCGCTACTGGGGCCGCGGCCAGCGGGCTAAGGATATCAAGCCCCTGCTCCAATCATTGGCCCGGGCGGGCAAGGGTGCCACCATAGACATCATTCACCTCCTGCCCCGATTACCCCGTTCGCTACTCTACACCTATCCGGCCAGCAACGACGGCAGTAGTCGGGCCTACATGGACTGTCATTGGAGTGTGTTGAATTTTTTCAACGCCACGCCCGACAACCGCTACGCGGACATCAAGGAGGTCAACCGCGCGTTCAGCGAGGAATACTATCCGTTCACCGGCACGCCCACCTTCGGCGATGTGCTCATGTTCGCCACCCCTGATGGCGAAGTCATTCATTCCTGCATCTATATCGCGGATGACATCGTTTACACTAAGAATGGCGCGTCCCTCAACGCCCCTTGGATCCTCATGTCGCTCTCCGATGTCATCGCGTTTTACCCGACCACCAAGTCGCTCGACATCCAGTATTTTCGCGCGAAGGCCATCCCCATCGACTGAACCGCAGCGGCGGCGGCCGCTGCCGCTCAACGTGTCTTCACGGCACTCACATAGCGCGCGATGATGCCATCGAACGAGCCATTCGTGAAAAAGACCACCAGCCGGGGGGCCTGTGCACCCGATCCGGTATTGGCGATCAGTTTGGCCAATAGCCCCGCATGGTCCGGCGCAGTATACGCCTCCACACCGCCGGTCTCCAGATGCTGGGCCACGGCTTCGGTATCGAACCGGTCCGCCGGGACCAATTTTTCGGCATGGGCGACCACGCCTAGGTAAACCTCATCAGCCATCGCCAGTGCGCGCGTAAATCCCGCCTGCATCACTTTCGTCCGCGACGTGTTACTGCGTGGCTCGAAAGCCGCGTGAATTACATGCTCGGGATAGCGCAGGCGCAGCGATTCTAAGGTCTGCGCCAGCGCCGTCGGGTGATGGCCAAAGTCCTCCATCACTTTTAGTGCCGGGGTATCTAGAAGTAACTCCTGCCGCCGTTTCACCCCACGAAACTGACTCAGTCCGTCCAGTTTGAATTTCATCGGCGCCTCCGGCATGACCGCCAGGGCCGCCGCCGTCGCCGCCATGGCCGCATTGCGGACGTTAAACAACCCCGGCTGGGTCCACTTCACCGTGCTCCAGAGCACACCACGCCAGACGAGCTGAAAAGTCACCCCGGCCGGTGATTCGGCGAAGTTCGTAATGCGAACATCGTTCGCCGCACCCGTGCCGACCCGCACGACTTGCGTCCAAGCCATGGCGCCGAGTGCACGCAAATTATCATCGTCGCCATTGAGCACGACCCAACCCCTTCGCGGCACGATACGCACAAAATGACTGAAGGTCCTCTGCACATCCACCAGGTCGCGGAAGATGTCCGCATGGTCGAACTCAAGGTTGTTCAACACCGCGATATGTGGCGCATAATGGATGAACTTGCTGCGCTTGTCGAAAAACGCGCTGTCGTATTCATCACCTTCGATCACAAAGGGATCAGCCAACGCACCCAACGCGCTCCCTGACGGCGGATCCTGCGGCACCCCGCCAATCAGATAGCCCGGATCGCAACCATTCTCCCGCAGCAGGAAGGCCGCGAGCGCCGTCGTCGTGGTCTTGCCGTGGGTGCCGGCGATCACGAGGTTCCGCCGGCCTTTCAGGACAAAATCAGCCAGCAAGGCCGGCAGCGAGGTGAACGCCAGCAACCGCGTATCGAGCAACCACTCCACTTCGACATTGCCGCGCGACAGCGCATTCCCAATGACGACCAGATCCGGTGCCAGCCGCTGCAAGCGGTCGGCATCGTAGTCCTCATAGATCGTGATCCCAGCCGCCACGAGCACGTGGCTCATGGGCGGATAAATCCCCGTATCGGCGCCCAGCACCTCATGCCCGCTTGCTCGCGCCAGCAACGCCGCGTTGCCCATCGCGGTGCCACAGATGCCCATGAAATAAATCTTCATATTGCGGGGGCATGCTCCTGATTTCACCGCGCAAGGCGAGTCTCGACTCCAACGCGGTCGCGCTTAACGTCTGCAGGTGATGCCAGCCGAGATTCTTTCCCATCACACCCTCTATCAAGCCGCCGACCATTACTGTGCTTGGCCCGCCCTGGTGCGCACCGCCAACGGCGATCTCCTGCTCGCCTTCATCCGCACCGAGCAACACCTAGCGCCCGATGGTTGCATCGTGACGATGCGCTCCACGGATAATGGCGCAACTTGGTCGGAACCGGTGGTGGCCTATACAACAACGCTTGATGACCGGGAATGTGGTCTCATCGTT
>JBDNGL010000125.1:0-6422 GCA_041689285.1 Opitutaceae bacterium | reverse complement strand
GTTTCGATGCGTTGCTCGAGAAACTAACCGCTGCCCTCATCGCTTATTTCAAGATGCAGATCGCGGCCGGCGCCGATGCCATCCAAATCTTCGATTCTTGGGGCGGCATCATTGCCGGCGCGGACTATGAGGCTGCCTCGTTGCAATGGATCCGTCACATCGTGGCCGCCATGCCGCGCGATTTCCCGGTGATTCTATATGCAAAGGGCACCGCATCACAGCTCACCGACCAGGCTTTCAGCGGCGTGCGCGCGTTGAGCGTGGACTGGACTTGTGATCTCGCCGTCGTTCGTCGCAACCTTCCGGCCAATGTGGCCGTTCAGGGAAACTTGGATCCGGTGCTGCTCTGCACCACGCCCGAAATCGTCCGACGTGAGAGCACGCGCTTGCTCGAATCCATGCGCGGCACCGCCGGTCATATCTTCAATCTCGGTCATGGCATCACCCCGCAGGCCAAAATCGAGTGCATGCAGGCGCTGGTGGATACCGTGACCTCATGGAAGTGACCGCGAAGAAATCCATCGCCATTCTCGGAGCTGGCATCACCGGGCTCACTGCTGCACACCGGCTGCATAAACTTGGCCACCAGGTGCAGGTCTTTGATCAAGCCGCCCGAGTCGGCGGAGCCATTGGCACAGAAATCACTGCTGGCTGGTTGGTGGAACACGGCCCCAATTCTCTGCTCGAAAACGAACCCGCTGCCTCCGCGTTGATCACTGAACTCGGTCTCAACGATGAGCGGGTGACGGTCAATACTACGGCAGGAAATCGCTACATTGTGCGCAATGGGCGGCCCGTGGCTGTGCCGCTCGATCCAGCAGATCTACTTACCTCCCGCCTATTTTCCCTTAGTGCAAAACTCCGCATTTTAGGTGAATTGTTCAGCCGCCCTCGTGCTCGCACCGACGATATCAGCTTGGCGCAATTTATGCGCGATCACTTTGGCGCGGAGTTTGTGGCTTACGCGCTTAATCCATTTGTGAATGGTGTCTATGCTGGTGATCCCATGAAATTATCGGCCCGCTATGCCTTTCCTGCGCTATGGCAGATGGAGCGTAGCCATGGCTCCATCATTCGTGGTCAGGTGGCTAAAGCCCGCCAACGACGCGCCCAAGGTGATCGCACCGGAGGCATCATTTCATTCAAGCGTGGCCTGCAAACGCTGACCGAAGCCCTCGCCGGAGGCCTGCCAGCAGGTTGTGTTCACCTTGGAGTCACGATCCAGCATCTTGCCCACGAGCCTCGCTGGTCCGTGATCTGGCACGATGGCCGCTCCACCCACAGCGATGAATTCGATGCGGTGGTGACCGCCCTCCCCGCCAGCGGGCTGGCAGGGCTGCGTTTCGGCTCCATGGGCGACCGGCCGCTGGCCAGTCTGTCGGGTGTGGTTCATCCACCCGTGGCATCGCTCTATCTCGGATTCCACCGTTCTCAGGTCACTCATGCGCTGGATGGGTTTGGCCTGCTGGTCCCAGCCTGCGAAGAGCGCTCGGTGTTGGGTGTGATCTTCTCCTCATCACTGTTTCCGAACCGCGCACCCGCTGATTACGTTGCTCTTACAGTCATGGGAGGAGGAACGCGTCAGCCGGAAATTGCCGCGCTTGAGCCGGCGGCACTGCTAACTCGGGTGCTGCCCGATCTTGCCGCGCTGCTCGGAGTGAAGGGCGAGCCGGTGTTTATGCGCCACACCCGTTGGCCCCGCGCGATTCCCCAATACAACCTCGGCTATGAACAGCATTTTGCGACCATGACTGCGGCTGAATGCACCTATCCAGGACTCTTTATCGGCGGTCAGGTGCGGGATGGGATTGCCGTCCCGGCTTGCATTGTCGCTGGCGAAAAATTGGCGGCGCGGGCAGCGGCGAACTGAGTGGGCTACACCCTTGACTCACCTCGGGGTCAACCTAGCCTCTCGCGCTCTTTGCTCGTATGGCCCAAGACTTAAAAGATACCCTCCTGCTTCCTAAGACCGATTTTCCTATGCGGGCAAATCTGGTGCAGCGCGAGCCGGGTCGTATTAGTCACTGGGAGACACTCGGACTCTACGAACGCATCCAGCAAAACCGGGCCAACGCTCCCGCCTTCGTCCTCCACGATGGGCCACCTTTCACCAATGGAGACGTCCATATCGGGACGGCCCTCAACAAGACCCTCAAGGACATCGTCAATCGCTATAAATCAATGCGCGGGTATCGCACCCCCTATGTGCCCGGCTGGGATTGCCACGGTTTGCCCATCGAGCAACAAGTCTCGCGCGAAATCCAGGCACGAAAACTCATTCTCACCACAGCAGAGCTGCGCGCCAAATGCGACGCGTTTTCTGAAGGCTGGATCGAAAAGCAGAAATCCCAATTTAAGCGTATCGGGGTGCTCGCTGACTGGCAGCATGAATACAAAACCAAGGCCCCCGCCTTTGAAGCAGATGTATTGCGCACCTTGGCCGCTTTCGTCGAACAGGGGCTCGTTTACCGTAGCAAGAAGCCCGTTTATTGGTCGATTCCCTTTGAAACCGCGCTCGCCGAGGCGGAAATCGAATACAAAGAGCATACCTCGATCGCGATCTGGGTGAAGTTCATGGGGCCGGTCGAAGAGGCCGCGAAATTCGGTCTCCCTACCGACAAACCACTTTACATCGTAATTTGGACCACCACCCCGTGGACGATTCCGGCGAACTTAGCCATCGCCGTCCACCCCCAGGTGGATTACGCTGTGGCCGACCTCGGCACTCAACGCATCATCGTCGCCTTGGCCCTGCTTAGTGCCGTCGCGAACGCCGCGAAGCTTGATCCCCAACCTGTGGTCACGCAGACGATCGCCGGTGCCAAGTTCGAAAAACTACAGGCCCGCCATCCTTTCATCGACCGGGCCTCACCGGTTGTGCTCGCCGATTACGTCACGACCGAAAGCGGCACTGGCTGCGTCCACACGGCTCCCGGTCATGGTCAAGACGACTATATCACCGGGCTTAAGAACGGCCTCGAAGTTTACTGCCCGGTCGGTGACGACGGCAAATATCTCGATGATGGGCGCATCCCAGCGGATTTAGTCGGTCTCTCCACGCTTGAGACCGTTGAGGACCTTGCCACCAAGAAACCTGCACCCGCCAATCTTGGGGTTCTAAAAATGCTCACGACGGCTGGCGCACTGCTCGCTAAGGCAAAATATCCGCACAGCTATCCACACTGCTGGCGCTCTAAAACGCCCATCATTTTTCGTGCGGTGGATCAGTGGTTCGTGTCGCTCGACAAGGCCGGTCATCGCCAGCTTGCGCTTAACGAGATCACCAAGATTGCGCTAAATCAGGGCTGGATTCCCGCGTGGGGCGAGGCCCGGATCCGGGGCGCTGTCGAATCACGTCCCGATTGGTGCATCAGTCGGCAGCGCACTTGGGGCGTGCCGATCATTGCCTTTTACGGACCTGACAAACTGCCTTGGCTCGACGCCAGTGTGATCCGTGCGGTCGCAGACAAAATCGCCAGCCAAGGCACCAATTTCTGGTATGATGCCACCCCGGCGAAAATCCTCGCAGGCGTGGCCTTGCCGCCCGACTGGCCCGCGCCGGCAGCACTCACTTGCGGGCGCGACACCCTTGATGTTTGGATCGATTCCGGCTCTACCCAAGCCGCCGTTCTCAAAACTAGACAGGGTGGCGCCTCATGGCCCGCCGACCTCTATCTGGAAGGCAGCGACCAACATCGCGGCTGGTTCCAGTCCTCTCTGTGGTGCAGTGTCATTGCCTACGGTAGCGCGCCCTACAAGGCGGTCCTCACCCACGGGTTCATCGTGGACAAGGATAGGCAGAAAATTTCCAAGAGCAGCACCTACCAAAAGCCACAGACCGTCGAGGCGTACATCGCCCAACACGGTGCTGATGTCATCCGCCTATGGATCGCCTCACAGGATTTTCGTGACGATATCCCGGTCGACGATGAAATTCTAAAAAACGTCGCTGAAGCCTACCGCCTTTTTCGCAACACCTTCCGATTCCAACTCTCGAATCTCTTCGACTTTGATGCCGGCAAACACGCGGTGCCGGTTGAGCAACTCGATGTGCTCGACCGCTGGGCGCTGCATCAGACCGCCGTCCTGATTGAGGAATGCACCAAGGCGTTCGACGCCTATGAATTCCACCGGGTTTATCAGCTCTGTAATCAGTTTTGTTCCGTCACCTTGTCGGCCACTTATCACGACATTCTGAAGGATCGCCTCTACACCCTCGGCACCGCGCATCCGCTTCGCCGCTCATCGCAAACCGCCATCCACCATATCTTCGGTGCGCTGGTCCGCCTGCTCGCCCCTTTCATCACTTTTACAGCGGACGAAGCTTGGAGCTATGCTACGACCGGCAAGGAATACGCCGACGGTTCGATCCACCTTCAAGATTGGCCGGTGGCACCCGCCAACTGGCGCAATGCCGGGATTGAGACGGAATTTGCGGCCTTGTTACGAATTCGCACCCAAGTCAATGAAGCCATCGAACCCCTGCGGGCGGCGGGTAAACTGGGCAAATCTCTCGATGCCGCCATTAGCTTGGCCGGGATTCCGGAAGACTCAAGTGCGCAAGTGCTCGAAAAGCATCGCGAGTTTTTGCCTGAGTTGTTTATCGTGTCCCATGTCACTCAGGTTCAATCCGCCGTCGGCTCGCCCATGCGCATCGATGTGCGCCCCAGTGCCGAACTCGGCCACGTTCGCTGCCCCCGTTGCTGGCGGTGGGTGCCGACCCTCGAAACTACTTCGTGCGGCGATGTATGTCCGCGTTGCGTTACGGCCTTAACCCGTTAATCTCCCTCCTAAACCTCCTCAATTCTCCCCATGGTTAAAAATAAAAAGACCAAACCCGCGAAAAAGGCTAAACCTGCAGGTAAATTTATTCCTGCCAAAAAAGCCAAGATCGTGAAAAAACCGCTGCCCAAATCCACCAAAACTGCGCCCAAGCCCGCCCCGGCCTCAGCGAAGAAATCCGTTCCGGTCAAAAAGCCGGTTCCGGTGGTCAAGGTCGCACCCGCACCCATGGAAAAAACTGCCAGTAAAAATGCGCTACGCCAGAGTATCCTCAAACGCAAAGCCACCGCCAAACCGATCACCTTCAGTCTCGATGAAGTCCGCGCCATCGCTAAGACCGTTGTCTCGAAATCTACGACCGACGTCACCGTCAAGCCGTCGAAGCACGTGAGTAAAGCCGCGCTGGCTCTGCCCCTTAAGCCGGCTAAGCCCAATCATATCAAAGCCGCCTCGCTCGCCGATATTCTGGGTTTTAACCCGAAGAAACAGGCCAGGTTTGATCCCGCCGATGCCGCCAAGGTGCCCGAGAAATACCGACGCTACTACAAGCTGCTGGTTGACCTGCATAATCACCTGACAGACGGCATCGAACTGCACTCCGAGGCTACGCTCAAACGCTCCGCCAAGGATGACGCCGGGGATCTCTCCTCCTACGGGCAGCATATGGCTGATGCCGGCACGGATACTTTCGACCGCGATTTTGCCCTCAGCCTCGTTTCCAGTGAGCAGGAAGCACTGACCGAGATTGATTCCGCCATCAAACGCATCCACGCCGGCACCTACGGTGTTTGTGAGCATACGCAAAGACCGATTCCGAAGGAACGACTGCTTGCGGTGCCATTCACCCGTTACACCGCCGAGGCCCAGAAGGAAATTGAGCGCAACAGCCACCGCTCGCGCACGCAGGCCGGTCTCTTTGGTGAAATGGGCGAGGAAGCGGGCAAGATCATGGAAGATTCCGGCGACGAGTAAGCGACTTGCGCTGATGTCCGGCGACGATCCCACCGCCCGTCCTCCTTCACCTGTGATCGGCACACCCGTTGAACCCCGCACGTGCTGGGCGCGCGTGCAATCTTATCGGTTGCTCTGGCTACTGGCGTTAAGCGTCTTCGTCCTGGACCAAGTGACCAAGGCTTGGATTAACGGCCGGCTGCCGCTGGGCAGCTACGGGTCTTACGGAGGCATTGAGGTAATCCCGAATTTTTTCTACCTCGTCCACGTGGGAAATACCGGGGCAGCTTGGAGTCTCTTCACGGGTAAAAGCTTTTATCTCGCTTTGCTGGCCATGGTCACGCTGCTTGCCATTTTTTTTTGGCGACGCGCCTTGGGCCTGCAAGGTCGCACTGCCCAACTCGCCTTCGGTCTGCTGTGCGGTGGTATTGTCGGCAACCTCGCGGATCGCCTGCTCCATGGTCATGTGATCGATTTTCTCGATTTCCATTTCGGTAGCTACGTATATCCCACCTTTAATGTGGCTGACTCTGGTATCTGCATCGGCGTTGCAATCTACGTCTGGCACTCGCTGCGTCACCCGGATTAGCTGACGTCACTCAACATTCGCCATCTGCTCGCGGATGCGTTCTAACTCGTTTTTCAATTCCATCACGGCGCGAGACAGAGTCAGGTCATTGGCTTTACTC
>JBDNGL010000124.1:0-31095 GCA_041689285.1 Opitutaceae bacterium | reverse complement strand
GGAGCAGAGACCCGGGCCGGACTGCGCTTCGCTTCGTCCAGCCCGGATCTCTGCTCCAGCTCCTCCTGCGACTTAAAACCTACAGGGGGTGGGTCAGTTCCTAACGGGCGTTAGTGGGTCAGTTTTACACGGGCGTTGATAGGGCGTCATGCCCGGTTCTCGTGGCGCGCTCCGCGCGCTGGCCCTTGCAGGCACGCCCAGTCACCGACAAGGCCGCCGAGTGAGGAGCCTTGGGCTCCTCGCGAGGGGGAAGGCCGCCGGAGGGAAAGGTGGAGCCGCGCGCAGCGCGGACTACCTTGGCGGGCGTGGCAAAATAGGGCCACGTGCGGAGGCTAGTCTATTCTCACCCCAAGGCGGCCAGCCCACCGAAATTCGTCATTGCTGACTTTGCGGGCCTATTTGCGCCGTCAGGGTCACTCTAGGCCCGTCTCAGTTCCAGCGTCTGCCTACTCGGCGCGAAATTTCCGGAGCCAGCGTTTGTTCTCGTAGAGAGTCGAATGGCTGATGCGCTGGTCGGGGTCGGCGAACGCTTCACGCAGGTATTCGCGAACGGTCATGTGCATCGGCGGCGGCATCCGCTGGCTCAGGTGCCCGCGGTTGGCGGGTCGCCGAATTCCTTCAATTCCCGGCGGAGTTGCGTCTTTAACTCGGCTTCGCTCGGCAGGTGCAGCTTGTAACGGCTGGTGAAGATCTGGTTCCGCTGTTCCGGTCCGAGTGCGTATTTGACGACCGCATCGTTCTTGTCGGGGCAAAGAATCAGGCCCAGCGTGGGATTGTCGCCCGCTGTGCGGATTTCCCGGTCGAAGTAGTTCACGTAGAGCTGGAGCTGGCCGGGGTCCTGGTGCGTAGTTTGCCAATCTTCAAGTCCAGCAGGACGTAGCATTTTAGAATCGTGTGGTAGAAAACCAGGTCGATGTAGCAATGGTCGCCCTCGATCGTGATCCGCTACTGCCGCGCGGCGAAAGCGGAGCCTTTCCCGAGTTTGAGGAGAAAGGCCTGCAAGTTGCCGATGAGCGCCTCCGCCAAGTCGGACTCCACCAGCCGGGTTGACTCCGGCAGGCCGACAAACTCGATGACCATCGGGTCTTTGAAGACATCGACCGGCCGGGTGACTTCCTAGCCTTTGCGCGCCAGTTTCAGCAATCCGGCCCGGTCCTTGCTCTTGGCCAGCCGCTTTGCGCGGCTCGGGCCTTGTTTGTGGTCGGGGAGCGCCGCGGGGATCCCACCATCGGTTGGCACCGGCTGTAGTAGTTGAACTATAATCGTTTCAACCGGTTGGCCGGCGAGTGGCTTGCCGGAACGGCTGAAGCCTAGGCAAGATAGGCGTCGCGTTGGCGGGGGAGCGATTTCATATTGCCCGGCTAGCCAAGAACATCGGCTACCATTTTCCTGCACTGAATATCCACCAAGCTACCGCACCATGAGAGACGACTACATCGCCAGCGCCCGCAAAGTCATCGATGATCCCAACATCCTGATCAATGTCGTCTCCCGGCGTGTGAAGCAACTGCGTCGCGGCAGCCGTCCATTGGTCGAATCACTGGAGAAGCTTTCGCCCGAAGATACTGCCCTGCGTGAAGTCGCCGAAGGCAAGATCACCTACGAGCTGGCCACGCCGGAAGAGATCGCGCGCCACCGCTGAGCCGCCCCAGCCGGGCAATATTTTTCACCAGCGACAGAGGCTTGCGCCCATGGGCGGAGCGATTGAGCGTGTGGGACCATGCTCATCCATTCCGTATATTTCTGGCTGAAACCTGAACTGACCGACGCGCAGCGCGCGGAATTCCTGGTGGCGCTCAAGGCGCTGAAGGCCGTGCCGAGTGTGCAGGAGTTTCATTTGGGCAAGCCGGCGGCCGTCGCCGACCGGCCGGTGGTGGACAAGACCTACGACTACGGGCTCACCTGTGTTTTCGAAAACCTCGATGCACACAACGCCTACCAAGTGCACCCGCTCCATGTGGCGTTTGTGAACACGGGTAAGCCGCTCTGGTCGCGCGTGCAGATTTATGATGCGGAGTGAGGCGGTTCGGAGTTTTGCCTGAATCAGGAGCGAGCTGATCGGCGCGAGTTCCACGGCGCCTTGAGCCTGCCACGCCAGCAGCGGGACCTGCTGGCCCGGCTGCCCCTATTTTTTGGCGGTGGTGGCGAGGACGAAGGGCGCGAAGAAGCCGGACTGCGCGGGCGGGAAACGGCCGCGGATAAAGATGCCCTCGTCGCGATGCTCCTGCTCCTGAATATCACCGAGGGTATGCAGCCGGGCGACGACGTCGTAGCGATCATGCGGCACGAGAAGTTCGGAGCTGCTAAAGGCATCGGCGATTAACTCGACGAGCCGGGTTTCCAAGGCCTTGAGGCCAGTCCCGTCGTGGGCGCTGACGAAGAGGGCGTCGGGCACCAGCTGCCGGGCGCGGAGGAGATCGGCGGGCGTGGCGGCATCGAGCTTGTTGAAAACCGTGACGATGGTTTTTTCGGCGGCCCCGAGTTCCGCCAGCACGCTGAGGGTGGTGGCGTGATGTTGTTCGACGCTCGCGTTGGTGACATCGAGCACGTGGATGAGGAAATCCGCGACGATGGTTTCCTCCAGCGTAGCCTTGAACGCCTCGACGAGACGGTGGGGCAAGCGGCGGATAAAACCGACGGTGTCGGTCACGAGGAGCTTCTGGTTGCCGCGCAGGAGGAGCTGGCGCGTCGTGGGGTCGAGCGTGGCGAAGAGCTTGTCCTCGGCGAGGACGTGGGCGCCGGTGAGTTTGTTGAGCAGGGAGGATTTGCCCGCGTTGGTGTAGCCGACGATCGAAGCGGTGGGGACGGGGACGCGCTGGCGTTTGTGGCGCTGCACGCCGCGCTGCTTTTGCACCTCGAGGAGCTCGCGCTTGAGGCGGGTGATGCGGTCGTTGACCTGCCGTCGGTCCTGCTCGAGTTGGGTTTCGCCTTCGCCGCCCATCTTGCCCTTGCCGCGCTGCCGGGAAAGATGAGTCCAAGCGCGGGTGAGCCGCGGCAGCGAATACTCCATGCGCGCGAGGGCGACTTGGAGGACGGCTTCGCGCGTCTGGGCGCGGTCGGCAAATATATCGAGGATGACCTCTTCGCGGTCGATGACGGCGATTTCGGAAAGTTTTTCCCAATTACGCTGCTGCGCGGGAGTGAGTGATTCATCGAAGACGATCAGGTCGGCATCCAGCGCCTTGGCCTGTGCAATGATTTCCTCAGTCTTGCCGGAGCCAATGAGCGTAGCGGGAGTGGGTTTGCGGAGATTGACGAGTTCGCGTCCCACGATGCCAATCCGTAAGTTCTCGACCAGTTCGTGCAGTTCGGTGAGCAGCTCGGCGGCTTCGCCAGCGGCCATAGCGGTCGTCTGCACGCCTACGAGGAAGGCGCGTTCGCAGCGTTTGGAGTCAATGAGAGGGGAGACGTTGGGTGAATCGGCCATCGGGATGAAGAGAAAGTAAACAGGAGCTAAGGGTCCCGGTCAAACCCGCCTTCGCCAGGCTATGGCAGGCAGGTTACCTGAGGCTATCGCTCCAGCGTGAGGAAGGCGTAGCGGAAGTTGGCATCGCGACTTTCGCGGCGGGCGGTCTCGCGCCAGAACAGGTGCCGCCACTCGGGGAAATACGTGTCGCCGGGCACCTCGGCGTGGACGAGGGTGAGGAGGAGCCGGTCGGCCAGTGGGAGGGTTTCCTCATAAATTCGCTGGCCGCCGCAAATCATGATCTCGCCGGGGAGGGTCTGCGCGAGCGCGAGCGCCTCGCGGACATTGTTCGTAATACGAATATCGGGCTTGGCGAGGGCGGGGTTGCTTGTGATGACCACCGGCTGGCGGCCGTCCTGCGCGACATGCGGCCAGGTTTCGTAACAGATGCGCCCGAGCACCACGGTTTGGTTGCGCGTGATGTCGTGGAAGAACTGCGTGTCCTCCGGGATATGCCAGGGCAGTTTGCCGTCGCGGCCGATCACGCGGTTCTCGCTGCAAGCGACGACGAGGTTGATGGGCTTGGGCATGTTTTTTATCACAGGGGTGCACTGTTTAGCGCTGATTATGGGCTACGGCCAGACTAAGCCGCAAATCGGCAGCTGCCAAAATCACCGGTTACATGCCATTTTCTGCGTTGCGGACAAAGCGGCGTGGTTTCTCCAGCGTTGCCATGGGCAGCACTATTGTTGTGTCATAACTCATGATTATCGGAGTCCCCCGGGAAATAAAAATCGGCGAAACGCGCGTCTCAATGACCCCTAGCCTGTGTCGCCGCTGTGTCGCACTCGGTGCGAAAGTTGTCATCGAAAAATCTGCCGGCATCAGTGCCGGTTTCACGGAGGTGGAGTATCGTGCGGCCGGGGCCACCGTGGTGTCGACGGCGAAGAAAGTGTGGGCGCTGGCCGACCTCATCCTGAAGGTCAAGGAGCCGCTGCCGGCGGAATATGGCCTGCTGCGCCGAGGTCAGGTGCTGTTTACCTACCTGCATCTCGCGGCCGGTCCGGAACTGGCGAAGGTCCTGCTCAAAAAACGCATCCTCGGAATTTCCTATGAGACGGTGGAAGCGACCGATGGGTCTTTCCCGCTACTGAAGCCGATGTCGCAAATCGCAGGTCGCCTCTCGATCCAGATTGGCGCCTATCGCTTGCAGTCGCAGCTCGGCGGCTCGGGCGTGCTGCTCGGTGGCATTCCCGGCACAATGCCGGGTCACGTGGTCGTGATCGGCGCGGGCAATTCCGGCGCGCACGCCGTCCAGATGGCGGTGGGGATGGGCGCGCGGGTGACCGCGCTCGACCTCGACACACGCAAACTCGAATCACTCGATGCTGAATACCGCGGCCGCGTGGTCACGCTCATGTCGAATCCCGCCAACATCGAAGCCGAGGTGGCAGATGCCGACCTGCTGATTGGGGCGGTGCTGATTCCGGCGGCGAAGGCGCCGATCGTGGTTTCGCGCGCGATGGTGCAGCGGATGCGCCCGGGGAGTGTGATCGTTGACATCGCGATCGATCAAGGTGGCTGCGTCGAGACGATCCGCCCGACCTCGCACGAGAAGCCAACCTATCAGGAGCACGGGGTGATCCACTACGCGGTGCCGAATATGCCCGCGCTGGTGGGCCGCACCTCGACCATGGGCCTCACGCAGGCGACGGAGCCGTTTGTGACGATGCTGGTGCAGAAGGGGGTGGAGCGTGCGCTGGCGGAACACCAGGGTCTCGCCCGTGGCGTGAACACCCGCGACGGCAAGATCACCTACGACGCGGTGGCGAAGGCGCTGGGTTACGCTTGATTCTTGGCACAAAAAAGCGGCTGCTGTGATGGGCAGCCGCCGGAGGGGGGTAAACCGTTGGCCGTCTCAGGCAGCCACGATCGTGACGCTCGTGAGTTCGACGCGGTCGATGGGCGTGCTCTTTTCGCCGCCACCACCGCCTTGGGTTGGGACGGTGGCGATGCTTTCCAACACATCGTCACCGGCGACGAGTTCGCCGAAGGCGGTGTATTGGCGGTCAAGGAACTTGGCGTCGCCGTGGCAGAGGAAGAACTGGGAACCGGCGGAGTCGGGATGCGCCGAGCGGGCCATCGAGATGACGCCGCGGACATGCGACTTGGGGTTGAACTCGGCTTTGATCTTGTAGCCGGGATCACCGGTGCCGGGCATGCCGGATTTGCCGGCCTTGGTGTTGGGGCAGCCGCCTTGGATCATGAAACCCTTGATGATCCGGTGGAAGGCCGTGCCGTTGTAGAACCCTTCACGGGCGAGTTTCTTGAAATTCTCGACGGTCTTAGGGGCGACCTCGGGCCAGAAGGCGATGGTCATCTCCCCGTAGGAAGTCGTGAGGACGGCTTTTTCAGTGGTGGTGTTACTCATGGAGTTGCCAAGCGAAGCCACGCGACCTCCATCCGCAAGAACCAAAAAAAGGGGGATACCCTTCAGTCGGCAAGCAGTGCTAATACTGGTTTGGGACCGGCCGATATGGCGCAAGTTGTGGCTTGGCAGGAAACGGCTCATGATTTTCTCTCAGCTCATGCAATGGAAATACCCTGCAAAGGGCATTCGCCTCAGCCTGGTCTCCCTGCTGTTGGTCGGCAGTGCCGTAGCGGCGGTGGCAAACGCGACGAAGGCTTGGCGTGCGATTGAAAGTATCCAGACTTTGGCTCGGGAAAACGAGCAAAGTGACAAGACCGATGAGCACCTGCTGGCCGGACAGATGTATCTACTGCAATCACACCTAGAATCGTTCATTCAGAGTCATCCACAGGATAAGAACTGGTGGCATGCGAGACTTCAATTGCCTGAGGCAGATGCCGGGCAGCCAGCGGCCTTGGAATGGAGGTTGATTGGCAAGGGGCGCTAGAGGAATTAGCGTCGCTGGTGCAGGATCCGGCGCTGCCGGCCCGTCACAGGGCCAGCGGCCACTATGCGCAAATCTGCCTGAGGACGTTCAGGGCGAGCCGGATCAATCCAAGCCCTGATGAGCGCGCCGTCCTATTTGACCACATGGAAAGATTTGGGGCTGAATTTCCGCGTCACCATGCTGCGGATACGGTCCACTTGCGACTTGGTGAATTCTTGCGTCGCACTGATCCCCCGCGCGCGGAGCGCGCCTTTAAGGTCGCTGCCCGAAGTGCAAACATCGACACGGCGGCCGCAGCAGAGCGCGAAATCGCGGTTCTGCCTTACCGCAATGCTCCGCTTGACATGGAATTTGTCGCCATTGATGGCAGGAAAGTGAATCTAGAGGCTCTGCGCGGCCGGGTGGTTTTGATCGATTTTTGGGCCACATGGTGCGGTCCCTGTGTTCGGGACATGCCCAACGTCATCGCCGCTTACCAGAAGTATCGTGATCAAGGATTTGAAGTTATCGGCATCTCACTGGACGAAAACCTGCAGTCACTTCGAAGTTTCGTCACACGAGAATCGATTTTATGGCCGCAATACTATGATGGTCTGGGCTGGGAGAATCGGATCAGCCGCCGATTCAAGATCACGTCCATCCCGGAAATGTGGCTGATCGACAGGGAGGGCCGGGTTGTTTCAACCGAGATTTGGGGTGGAAATCTAGAGTTCCATCTCAAGCGGGAACTGGCGAAAAAATAAGCCTCGGCCGCGCCGTCTCAGGCAAACTCCGCGTCGATCAGCTCGCAGAAGTGGTGGATGAGGAAGAGGTGGGCTTCTTGGCAGGCGGCGCCGCTGTCGCTGGGGATAATCAGGTCAACGGTGGCGAGGGCCTTGGCCTTGCCGCCGCCGCGGCCGAGGAAGGCGATGCTTTTCAGACCCTGATTGTTGGCTTCGTGCAGGGCCGCGAGAATGTTGGCGGAGTTGCCGCTGGAGCTGAGCACGATCACGAGATCGCCGGGATGCGCGAGTCCGGCAATCTGGCGCGAGAACACGTGCTCGTAACCGTAGTCGTTGCCGATGCAGGTGAGCAACGCGCCGTCGGCGGAAAGCGCCAGCGCGGGGAGCGCGGAGCGGTTTTTCTGATAACGGCCGACGAGTTCGGTGGAAAAATGTCCGGCCTCGGCGGCGCTGCCACCATTGCCGCAGATGAGCAGTTTTTTGTCATGGCGCAGGGTGTCGAGTATCAGCTGGCCGGCGGTGTCGATGGCGGGATGGATGCCGACCAGGGCCTGCAGGGTGCGGACAGACTCGGTGAGGGAAACGGCGAAAGTCATGGCGGCAAAAGTTGCGGGGAGAGGGTAGTGAGTAGCGAGGAGAAAGAAGTCCAGCCAACAGCTGGTGGCGAGGATTTCCGAAACATGCTCGCTACCCGCTACCCGCTCTCCACTACTTTGCCCGATCATGCGCCTGTGTTCGCTCACCCTCCAGCATTTCCGCAACATTGCGTGGACGGAGCTGGCGCTGGCGGGGCGACAGCAGTTTTTCACCGGGGCGAACGGGCAGGGGAAGACCAACCTGCTCGAGGCGGCGGGTTTCATCACCGCCCTGCGCTCCTTTCGCACGGCTGACCCCAAGGTGCTCGTCGCGCAAGGTCGGCCGGAGGCGGCGATTGCTGCGACGCTAGAGCACGAGCAATTCGGCGAGACTAAGCTCACCATCAAACTGCGGCCGGACGGGCGCGAGTTATGGTGCGATGGGGAAAAGATCACGAAGGTGGCAGATTACATAGGCAGGTTTCCGACGGTGGTCTTTACGTCGCAGGATTTGTTACTGGTGCGCGGGTCGCCGGCGACCCGCCGCCGCTGGCTCGATCTCACGCTGGCCGCGATGGACGCGGCCTATCTGCGGGCGCTGCAGACCTATCATCGGGCTTTGGCTGAGCGGAACAGCTTGTTGAAAGTCGGGGCGAAGGCCGACGAACTGGCGGCGTTTGAGCACACGCTGGCCCCAGCCGGGGCGGAATTGATCGCGCGGCGGACCAAGGGACTGGCGGAACTCGGGGCACGGGCGGCGGATTTTTACGCGCGTATCTCCGACCAAGCAGAACCGGTGACCTTGAGCTACCGACCGAATTTTGCGGAAGCCTCGGCTGAGGCGTTGCGGACCCGCTGGCAGGGCGGGCGGGCGCGCGACCTACAGTTTCGCACGACGCTGACCGGTCCGCACCGCGATGATTTTGATTTCAGGGTGCGCGGGGTGGCAGCGAGGGAATTTGCCTCTGAAGGACAGCAGCGCTCGCTGGTGCTGGCGCTGCGGCTGGCGCAAGCGGAATGGTTTTGGGCGCTGCGTGGCGTGCGGCCGGTGCTGCTCGCGGACGATGTATTGGGCGAACTTGATCCGGCGCGTCGCCGTCGGTTCTGGGCCGCGCTTGATCCGGCGATGCAGATAGTGGCGACCGGCACCGCGGCCCCGGAAGCGGAACTAGGCGCGTGGCAGATTTATGCAGTGACGGCGGGGCAGTTTACCGCGCAGCCTTCCGCCGTGGAGCCGACCAGATGACTTTCGAAGCATGGCAATGGGCCTTGGCGGTAGTCGGCGCGCTGGCGATCGGACTGGCGAAGACGGGCATTGGCGGGCTTGGCATGCTGGCGGTGGTGATTTTTGCCAATCTGATGCCGGCGAAAGCGGCGAGCGGTGTGGTGCTGCCGATGCTGGTGTTGGCGGATGTCGTGGCGGTGCTGGCCTACCGGCGGCACGCGCAATGGAAGCTGCTGTGGAAGCTCTTCCCATGGACAGCGGCGGGGGTGGTGGTGGGTTATTTTGCGATGGGCCGGATTGATGATAGGCAGGCCTCGGTGATGATCGGAGTCATCGTGCTCGGGCTGCTCGGCCTGCACCTGTGGCGGCGGCGCAAGGGGGGGGAGCTGGTGGCTCACGGAGTGTGGTTCGCGCCGGTCGTCGGCGTGCTGGCGGGCTACACCACGCTGGTGGCGAACGCGGCGGGACCGTTGATGGCAATCTACCTGCTGGCGATGCGGCTGCCAAAGATGGAATACATGGGCACAGGCGCGGTGTATTTTATGGTGATGAACCTTTTCAAGGTGCCTTTCATGATGGACCTCGGGCTGGTGAACGCGGCGAGCTGCACGCTGAACCTGTGGCTGGCGCCGGCCGTGCTGGCTGGCGCGCTGCTGGGCCGGCTGATCCTCGTGAAGATCGACCAAAGGCTGTTCGAGAATATCGCGCTCGGGCTTGCGGGCGCTGCCGGGCTGAAACTGCTGTTTTAGCGACCGGTCCCGAAAGATTGGCTGGATTGTTGGCCGCGCCCTGACTGACATGCCCCCGTGGCACGCATGAATGTCAGACAGATGTGGGCGGCGAAACTGGCGGGCAAAAATGTGCCGGCGGCGAATGCGCCCGCGCTGGCGGCAGGCCGCGCCCCGTTTGCCGGTCAGGTGCTCGGCATTGATCCCTCGCTGCGCGGCACGGGGCTGGCATTGATCGAGTTCACCCCGGGCCGGCCGCCGTTACTCCTGCGTTGCCGGACTGTGAACGTGGCCCCGAAGCTCAGCATGGCGCATGCGCTGGGTGAAATCCATCGCGCGGTGGCGGCATATCTGGGTGATTTTGCCGTGAAGCACGTGGCGATCGAACAGACGATCTACGTGCAGAATTTTCAGACGGCGCAGATCCTCGGGGCGGCGCGGGGCGCGGCGATTTCCGCGGCCGCGTTGCGCGACCTGCCGATTTATGAATATGCGCCGTTGCGCGTGAAGCTGGCGGTGGTGGGCGCGGGCCGGGCGAGCAAGGAGCAAATGGCGCGCACCGTGATGGCGCTGCTCGGTCATGGGCGCACGCTTGCCTTGGACGAGGCCGATGCAGCGGGGGTGGCCTTGTGCCATGCGTTTACCTGGAGGGAATGATCGTCATGCCTTGCCTCAACTGTGGGGCAGAACTGACCGGTCGATATTGCGTGAGCTGCGGTCAACCCGCGAGCACCGGCCGACTCAAAAGTCGTGTTCTGGTGTAGCCCGTCATCAACCTATTCAATGCCGATCGCGGTTGGGCCCATACCGTGACTGAGCTCACCCTGCGGCCCGGGGCCGTGATCAATGCTTATCTCGCCGGTCGCCGGGTCGCTGATACCGAGCCGTTCAAATATACGGTGAGCGCGGTCGCCTTGGGCCTGTTGGCCCTATGGCTGATGGCACCGACCTTATCGTCTCCTAACGCGGAAACTGCGCAAGTGGCCGCCACGGCGAATTAGGTAGTCCAGCGCTAGGGCAATGCGTTGCTGTTGCTGACCGTGCCGCTACTCGCGGTGGCAAGCCGTTGGCTGTATCGTGCCCGAGGACTGAATCTCGCCGAACATTGCGTGTTCAATGCCTATGTGTTCGCTCAGCAGAATCTGTTTTCTCTGCCGTTTTTACTGCTGATTCAGTGGTGGTCGTCCGGTCTTGGGCTGATCATGTCGGCCTATTATATTCTGTGTCTGGCCTATTACGCGTGGGTCTTGCGAGTGGTGGTCGCACGCACTTGGTGGGGAGCGGCTTTGGGTGCGATCGCGATCACGATGGTGACTTATATGCTGTCATGGTTGTGCCGAGGCCTGCTCGTGATAGCGGTCGGTAGCAGTTAGTCCCTCAAGGGTGATCAGGGCCCGATGCGGTGATTGGCCGCTACCGCTGAAACTCACACCGCCGGCGTGGACCCCGCCTTTACTGCGCGCGATTGATTGGGAGCTGGCGCAGGTGCCGGTAGAGGGCGTAGCCGCTGCCAATCAGTCCCGTGCCCACGGCAGGCACCAAGAGGGCGTTGAAACCCCAGGATTGGTGGCCAAGGGCGCCGAGCATGCCGCCGATCAGGAATCCGCAGAGCAGCACGAGGAGCACGGTGATGCGACGTGCTTCCACCGGTTCGCGGCGGATGAAATTTCCGGCGGCGATACCAAGATCGGTGACAATCCCGGTGACATGCGTGGTGCGGATGACAGTCCCTGTGTAGGTCGTGGCCATGGCGTTTTGCAGGCCGCAGGCCATTGTGGCCAGATAATCACCGTAATCGCTGCCGCCACGAAAAAAGTAAACGGCGGCGAACAGCAGGGCTGATTCGACTGCCAAAGCGACTCCGTAACGGCGACCCATCTTGAGGGTGCTTTGCCGGATGATGATGCCGCTCAGCATGCAGCCGATGAAAAAGCAGAGTAAAACCAACGCGGCATGCAAGGCGCCGGGGAAACGGCCCAGGCCCAACTCCGTGCTGATGATCGTGGCCGTGCCCGACATGTGAGACAGGGCTTGGTGATGGATGCCGAGAAAGCCCACGGCATTAACACAACCGGCGGTGCCGGCGAGTAAGAATCCCCCGAAGAGAATCCAAGGCGGCACGGGATGGCGAAGCATAGGGGCGGCTTCCGGTGAGGACTGGCTAGCCCAAGACCGCCTTGATCATCTTGCCGAGGTCGGTCACGCGGTAGGGCTTGGTCAGGTAGCCGCAGAAGCCGAGGTCGAGAAAGCGCTTGGCCATGTCGTCGTTGTCATAGCCGCTGGCGACGATGGCGCGCACCTCGGGATCGAGGTCGTGCAACGCGCGGAAACATTCCTCGCCACCCATGCCACCGATGACGGTGAGGTCCATGATGACGACATCATACGGCCGACCGATGTTGAGGTAACGCTGGTAGAGCTTGATCGCCTCCTCGCCATTCCGGGCGATGTCGAACTTGTAGTCGAGACTCTGCAGCATGTTCGCGTTGAGCGTGCAGATTTTTTCGTCATCGTCCATGAACAGCACCCGACCAGTGCCGAAGCGGAAGGAGGCCGCGCGGCGCGCCTGCACCTCGACAGCCTGCCCGGCGCGGGGGAGGAACACAGTGAACACCGTGCCGGTGCCGACGGTGGAATCCACGGCGATCTGGCCGCCGTGTTTGCGCACGATGGAGAGCACGGTGGCCAGACCGAGGCCGGTGCCGTGCTTCTTAGTGGTGAAGAAAGGATCGAAGATTTTCTCCAGATGCGCGGGGTTGATGCCGGCGCCATTGTCGCGCACCTCGATCTCAAGGTATTCGCCCGGGGCGAGTCCGGCGACTTGTTCCGCGGCGACCGTGGTATTGGTAGCACGGAGCTGGATCTTCGGCGCATGTGGCGGTGGCGGCATGGCCTGCAGGGCGTTGACGATGAGATTCTGAAAAACCTGCAGGATTTGCGAACGCTCCACCTCAATCGGCCACGTGGTTTCAGACGCATCCACGGAGACGACGGCCGCGGTGCCGGCGGCAGCGATTTTTACGGAATCCAGGAGGAGCTCGGGGGTCGCGGCCACGATTCGTGAGCCGGCCCCGCCCTTAGCAAAGGTGAGCAATTGTTTGGTGAGTCCCTTCGCCGTGAGGCAAGCTTGCTCGGCGTCGCCAAGCGCGGAGTAGTCGCGGTTGTCCTTGGCGAGCGAGATGCCACCAAGGATCGTGGCGAGGAGATTATTAAAGTCGTGCGCGATGCCGCCGGCGAGGAGGCCGAGCGCCTCGAAGCGGTTGGCCTCCACCAGTTCCTCGGGCGTGAGCGTCATTTCGTCGGGATTGCGGAAGACGATGACGACCCCGCGGGCCTTGCCGTCAGGCGCGAAACAGGCGCGGGCGCTCCAGATGACGGGCACGGGGGCACCCGTGCCGGCCGCGAGGGCATGCTGGTTGCTCAGGGGTAACGCCGTTTCCGCGGCTAGCGCCAGTTCGCAGGGACTGTCGGCGGTGCGGCCGCTTTCGCGGTGCACCAGCCGGAAGACCTCATCGAGCAGCCGGCTGTTGAGTTGGGCGGAGGGCAACTGCAACAGGCGGGCGGCGGCGGAGTTGACGGAGAGAATGAGCCCGCGGGGATCGGTGATGATCACGGCTTCGGCGAGCGAGGCGAAGGCGTCATCCAGCAGTGCTGGTGGCAATCCGTCGTGGCCGGTCTTCGTCAATGCCGCTGGCAAGGGACACAGAAAACCGGCAATGCGGGTGAGTTCGCGTTTGCGGTTAAAAGTGCGATGGGCGCCGAGGAGCAGGGTGACCGGCGAGCCGTCGCGTTTCTGCAATTGGACCGGCTCCAAGATATCGGGCTGACCAAGCGCGCGGTTGTAAAACCAGTTTTCCAAGCCAGCCTCGGCTTCACTGCGGGGTAGCGCGGCAAGGAAGAGGGCGGCGTCATCCAGCGCACCGGTTTCGGGCTGGCCGAGCAGGCGTTTCCAAGCAGGCGAGAACCAGGACTGGCGCTCGGCAAAATTGAGTTCGAAGGCTCCCAGCGGTCCGTTGCCGCTGAGCAGCCGCAGGCGAATGTCGCCCGCCATACTGGCTTCCTCGGTTTCCTTGCGCTCGGTGATGTCGAGGTGAAAGCCAAAGACGCGCGCCAACTGGCCATCGTCGCCGATGACTTGGACTCCGACGCTCTGGATCCACACGTAATGGCCGCGGCGATGGCGCAAACGGAACTCCACATCAAACGAGCGGGGTCCGCTGGTTTTGGCCCGCGTCGGTAGGAACGGCGCGGCGGCGGTGTCGTCGGGATGCAGCAATTGCAGCCAACTGTCGTGCGTATCGGCGAGTTCGCTTTGCGTGTAGCCGAGCATTTTTTTCCAAGCTGGAGCATACCAAGCTTCACCGGTCTGCAGGTTGAGATCGAAGAAACCGATGGAGCCATGTTCCGCGAGCAGGGGAACCATCGTGTGGTCCACGGGCAGCCGGCGCGCAGCCTCGGGCGGTGCTTGCACGGTGACGACGTGACGGTCGGCCAGTTCCGGTAGCGTCTCGATGCGCACGAGCACGGTTTGGGTGGCTCCGTCGTGGGGACGGGCGACAAAGGGAGCGGGTTGTTCCGACGCCGTGGCCAACACGGCGGCCCACTGGGTTTCCAACCAATCGGCTTCGTCCGACACGACATCAAATTCGAAGAGCCGCACGAAGGCTTCGCCGGTGAGCTGGCCGGCGGCGACGCCCCAGAGGGTGTGCGCGGCGGGGTTGGCGGACACCACGACACCGGCAGAATTCAGCACCAGCACAGCCACCACCGGGTTGGACGCGGCGAGAGTGGCGGGTGCTGTGGAGGAAGAACTCACGCGGTGGCTTCACGCAACCAGCGCGCGGTGCGGCTGGCGAGAAAATCGATGAAGACAGGATGGTCGTTGAGGCAGGGAATCTGCTGAAATTTGACCCCGCCGGCGGCGAGGAAGATGTCCCGGCCTTCGCCTTGAATTTCCTCCAATGTTTCCAAGCAGTCGGTGGTAAAGGCGGTGCAGATCACGAGCAGGTTTTTGACCCCGGTGTGAGGGAGGCGTTCCAGCTCACGGTCGGTAAAGGGTTCGAGCCACGGTTCACCGGCTAGGCGGGATTGAAACGAGACAGAGTGTTGGTTGGCGGGGATACCGGCTTTGGCCACGAGGGCACGGGTGGTCGCGAGACATTGGGCCTTGTAGCAGGTGGCGTGCGCGGGGGAGCAGGTGGTGCAGCAGTCGGGGACGAGCGTGCAGTGCGCTCGGGACGAGTCGGCCTTGCGCAGGTGGCGCGCCGGTAGACCGTGGTAGGAGAACAGCAGGTGGTCGTAGGGTTGCTCCAGATAGGGCGCCGCGACGGCATGCAGTGCCGCGATGTAATCCGCGTCGGCATAAAACGGTTGCACCGTGGTCACGCGCAAGCGCGGCACTTGGCGGGCGACCTCCTCCTTTACGCGCACCACCACGGTTTCCCAAGATGACATGGCGTAGTGAGGGTATTGCGGAAAGAGCAACAACTCGTCGACGCCGCCGGCCGTGATCTGTGCCACTACGGAAGCGATTGACGGCTGGCCGTAGCGCATCGCGAGATAAACCGGCGTGGCCGCACCCAGCGCGGCGGCGAGTTTTTGCTGCACGCTCTTGGAAGTGACGATGAGGGGCGAGCCTGCGGAAGTCCAAACCTGCGCATAGGCATGGGCCGATTTCTTCGGCCGAGTGCGCAGGATAATGCCTTCCAGTAACGCCCAGCGCAAGGCTGCCGGCACATCGAGCACCCGCTCATCGCCCAGAAACTCGCGCAGGTAGCGCCGGACAGCGGGCACTGCAGTGGAATCGGGCGAACCGAGATTGACGAGGAGGACGGCGCGTTTAGGCATGCGAAAATAGGGCGACGCATGCGCAGGGTTGTCAAATGTCTCGCAGGGCTGCTTGACTGATAGTTTCACTGTAAATGTCCACTATGCAAAAACCTGTCCTCCTTGTGATCCGTGACGGCTGGGGTGCGAATCCGCACCCCGAACAGAATAATTCAAATGCGGTTTTTCTTGCCCGGAAACCCTGTGATGACCGGCTGCGCGCCCAGTCACCCGTTACCTTGATCAAGGCCAGTGGTTTGGATGTCGGCCTGCCCGACGGGCAGATGGGCAACAGCGAGGTCGGCCACGAAAACATCGGCGCGGGACGGATCGTGGACCAGGAACTGGTCCGGCTGAACAAGCTCTTTTCCGAGAAACAGCTCGCCCGCAACCCCAGCTGGCACGCCATCGTCGCTCGCCTCCAGACCAACCCCGCCGCGAAGTTCCACCTCATGGGCATCGTGTCCGATGGTGGCGTGCACGGCATGCTCGAGCATCTCTACGGGATATTGCGGCAGGCGAAGGAGGCCGGGTTGGCGGGGCGCGTGTTCATCCACGCCTTCACCGATGGCCGTGACACGCCCCCGCAAAGCGGGCTTGGCTACATCCAGCAGGTCGAGGCGCGGTTGAAACAGATTGGGGTCGGTCAGATTGCCACGGTCTGCGGCCGCTTCTGGGCGATGGACCGCGACAACCGCTGGGACCGCGTGCGGAAGGCCTACGATCTACTGACGGGCCGCCAAGCCGTCGCCACTGCGACCAGTGCCGAGGAGGCCGTCGTCAACTACTATAAAAAGCCGCTGACCGAGACGCAGAAAGGCGATGAGTTTGTCGCCCCGACCGCGATTGTCGGCGACGACGGCAAGCCGGTTGCGATCTTCGGTAACGGCGATGCGGTGTTATTTTATAATTACCGCGGGGACCGTCCGCGTGAGATCACGAAGGCTTTCGTGATCGACGGCTTCAAGGACTTCGACCGAGGACCCAAGCTCGATCTCTACTATGCGACGATGACCGAATACGAGCAGGGGCTGCCGGTTCATATCATCTCGGGCAAGCCGGAGAAGTTGAAGAACATACTCGGCGAGGTGGTGAGCAATGCCGGCATCGGCCAGTTCCGCTGCGCGGAGACGGAGAAAAATCCGCATGTAACTTTCTTCTTCAATAATTACCGCAGCGCGCCATTCCCCGGCCAAGTAAACGCCTGCCCGGCGAGCCCGAAGGTGCCGACCTACGATCTGCAGCCCGAGATGTCAGCTGCGCAGGTGACCGCCGAGGCCAAGGCGGCGATCCTGTCCGGCCAATTCGGGCTGGTTGTCGTCAATTACGCGAATCCTGACATGGTCGGCCACACCGGCTCGCTGCCGGCGGCCATCAAGGCTTGTGAAGCGACCGATGCCGGGTTGGGGGAGTTACTCGCCGCAGTGGCGACGATGAACGGCAAGGCGGTCGTCCTCGCCGATCACGGTAATGCCGAGCAGATGTGGGACCCGATCAACAACGGTCCGCATACAGCGCATACGCTGAACCTTGTCGAAGTGTTCGTCGTGGGCGAGGGGCTGGTAGCGGGCAAAACTAGGATGCGCACTGGCGGCCGGCTGGCGGATATCGCCCCGACCGTGCTGCACCTTATGGACCTGCCCAAGCCGGTAGAGATGACAGGGGAGAGCCTGATCATCGGGTGAATTTGTTGAGCGGGGTCGCTGATTCCGCTTTTGGCAGCCCGGCCTCCCGGCCGGCCGCGGTCGGTCGGGAGACCGACCCTCCGCCATGTTGAGACAGGCGGGATCGGCGATCCCGCCCTACAGCCCGGCCCCGTGTCATAGCCACACATATTCTGTTTGCTCCTAGGGCGGCGGCTGGGCTTAGCTGACCCTTCAGCACCTATGAAACGCACCCACCACTGTGCCCAGCTCACTGTAACCGACCTGAATGCGGCCGTTTCGCTGCTCGGCTGGGTGGATTCTGTCCGCGACCACGGCGGCATCATCTTCATCGACCTGCGCGACCGTAAAGGCATCACGCAGGTCAAGTTCGATCCACAGGATAATGCGGCCCTAGGTGCGCAGGCTGCGCACTTGAAGCCGGAATCGGTGATCGAGATTGCTGGTAAGGTGGTGGCGCGCCCGGAAGGAACGGTTAATCCCGCGTTGCCGACGGGCGGGGTGGAGGTTAACGCCACTGCGATCACGATGCACAACGTAGCCGAGAACCCCCCGTTTCCGCTCGACGATGCGGGCGGTGACAAGGTCAACGAGGACTTACGCCTGACCTACCGTTATCTCGACCTGCGCCGCCCGAAGATGCGGAAGAACCTCCAAGTGCGCCACCGCGTGGCGAAGTCCATCCGCGATTATTTCGACGCCCAAGAGTTTATCGAGGTCGAGACTCCGGCGCTTTTTAAGAGCACGCCGGAGGGCGCGCGCGAATACCTCGTGCCGTCGCGCATCCATCCGGGTGAGTTTTACGCGCTCTCGCAGTCGCCGCAGCAGTTCAAACAGATCCTGATGGTGGCGGGCGTGGAGAAATATTTTCAGATTGCCCGTTGCTTCCGCGACGAGGACCTGCGCGCCGACCGGCAGATGGAGTTCACTCAGGTGGACGTCGAAGCGTCGTTCATCGACCGCGAGGGTATCCACGAACTTTTTGAGGGTATGTTGAAAAAAGTCTGGAAAGATGTGCTGGCGCAGGACCTGCCGACCCCATTTCCGCGCATGGCCTATCACGAGGCGATGAACCGCTATGGCGTGGACAAGCCCGACCTGCGTTTCGGGATGGAGCTACAGGACTTCACGGAGCTTTTCAAAACCTCCTCGTTCAAGGTCTTCGCCGCCACTGCGACCGGCGGCGGTGCCGTGAAGGCGCTCAATGCCAAGGGCCTGGCCGATCTCACGCAGGGTGAGATCAAGACGCTTGAGGAAATCGCAAAATCGCTCGGAGCGAAGGGTCTTGCCTTCATCAAGATCGAGGGCGGCGAATGGAAATCACCCATCGTCAAATTTTTCTCCGACGCCGAGAAGGCCGAACTCACCGCCAAGCTCGGCCTGGCCGAAGGCGACATGGTGTTCTTCGCGGCGGCGCCGTGGGCTCAGGCTTGCGCGATCTTGGGCCGCATCCGGCTCGAGGCCGCCCAGCTGCTCGTTAAGCGCGGGAAGCTCAGCATCCGGCCGGATGACTGGAAGTTTCTCTGGGTCGTAGATTTCCCGCTCATGTCCTACGACGCGGAACGCGGGGGCTTCGCGGCCACGCATCATCCCTTCACCGCCCCGGTGCCGGAGGACATCGCCTTGCTCGATTCCGACCCGAAGGCCGTGCGTGGTCAGCACTATGATGTGGTGCTCAACGGCATGGAACTCGGCGGCGGCTCGATCCGCATCCATCAACCTGCGTTGCAGAAGAAAGTCTTTGAGGATGTCCTGAAAATCCCGGCGGACGTCGTCGAGAGCCGCTTCGGTTACATGCTCAAGGCCTTCACCTATGGCGCCCCACCGCATGGCGGCATTGCCTTCGGGCTTGACCGCATCGCCGCACTGCTCTGCGGCACGACGAGCATCCGCGATGTCATTGCGTTTCCCAAAACGCAGAAAGGCCAGTGCCTTATGACGCAGAGCCCGACGCCGGTGACAGAAAAACAGCTTAAAGAGCTGCACATTCAGACGGTTATGCCTGTCGAGAACTAAGGCGCAGGAAGGGGTTGCAGCCGAGCCGGGACGATAATGTCCCGGCTTTTTTCATGTCCGGCGGGGTTGGCACAGCCCGTGCTAAACATAGCCACGGTCCACCTGTGGGCCGGTTTCAATCCACGCCTGTCAACCCAAGCAATCCAACCACCCATGAAGAACTGGTTAAAACTCCTGTCAGGTTCGCTGAAGCTCCTCTGTGTCTTCGGCGTCCTGACTGCCACCGTGCCGGTGTTCGCCGAGGAAACGGCGGCTGTAGAAGCCGCCGCCGAAGCCCCCGCCGCCGCTCCTGAAATAGATGAAGATCTCGCCGCGCTCATGGCCACCCACGGCCCGGCCTTCGATTTCTTCACGATTTCCAACCTCTGGATCCTGATCGCCGCCGCGCTCGTGTTTATCATGCACCTCGGTTTTGCGACGCTCGAGTCCGGCCTGTGCCAGAGCAAGAACACGGTAAACATCCTCTACAAAAACGTCTTCATCATCTGCATGGGTGTGCTCACCTATGCGCTGTGGGGCTTTAATGCGATGTATCCCGGCGACTTCAACGGCTGGTTCGCCACCGGTAGCCCGATTGGCACCTATGCAGGGGCTGATCTCACCTTCGCCTATGGTGGCACCGGACTGGCGATGACCGCATTCACGGACTTTATCTTCCAGGCGATGTTCGCCGCCACCGCGGCGACGATCGTCTCCGGCGCGGTGGCCGAGCGCATCAAGCTCTCCTCCTTCATGATCATTGCCACGCTGCTGGTCGCGTTTGTCTACCCGATCACCGGCAGCTGGAAGTGGGGCGCGGGTTGGCTCGACGCCATGGGTTTCTATGACTTCGCCGGTTCCTCGCTGGTGCACGGCTTCGGCGGCTTCGCCGCGCTGGCCGGTGTGATCGTCCTCGGTCCCCGCGCCGGTAAGTATGTCTCCGGCAAGGTCAAGCCGATCCTCGGCCACTCAATGCCGCTCGCGACCATCGGCGTATTTCTGCTCTTCCTGGGCTGGTTTGGCTTCAACGGCGGTTCGGTGCTCAGCGCTGATCCGGGGCTGGTCTCGCTGGTCTTCGTGACCACCGCGATTGCGGCCTGCGCCGGCGGCCTGGCCTCGATGTTCACCTCCTGGGTGCTCATCAAGAAGCCCGACCTCTCCATGGCGCTCAACGGCATCCTCGCCGGTCTCGTGGGTATCACGGCCGGAGCCGATTCCGTGAGTGTCTGGTCCGCCGCCCTCATCGGTGCGATTGCCGGCACCCTGGTAGTTTTCTCGGTCTTGTGGTTCGACAAAATCAAGATCGACGACCCGGTCGGCGCCATTTCGGTGCACGGCATCTGCGGTATCTGGGGCACCCTTGCGGTGAGTATCTTCTCCCCGAATGAAGAAATTACCTTTACCACGCAGTTGATTGGCACCCTGTCCATCTGCGCCTTCGCCTTCGTGACGTCCTACATCCTGTTTACCGCAGTCAAAGCCACCTTGGGCATCCGCGTGAGCCCCGAGGAAGAGGCAGAGGGGCTCGACATCGGCGAACATGGCAACGAAGCGTATCCTGACTTCTCTACCGCCCACAAATAATCCGGCGGCCCCGACTCGGCGCTTGCGCCAAGTCGGGGTGCCATCAAAATCATCTCTAACAACCCTCAATTAACACCCATCGCATGAAACTTATCATCGCAATCATCAAGCCGTTCAAACTCGAGGAAGTGAAACAAGGCCTCGCGGAGATTGGCGTCGAGGGCATGACCGTGACCGAGGTCAAAGGCTTCGGTCGCCAGAAAGGTCATACGGAAATCTACCGTGGCAGCGAATACACCGTGGACTTCCTGCCGAAGGTTAAAATCGAGATCGTCGTCGCCGACGAAATCGTGGGCAAGACCGTGGACGCCATCGTGAAGTCGGCCAAGACCGGCAAGATCGGTGACGGCAAGGTGTTCGTGCTCCCGATCGAGGAAGCGGTGCGCATCCGCACCGACGAACGCGGCGAAGCCGCCGTCTGAGCGCTTTGACCTGACACCAAGCCTACCAACTCAAGCCGGTCCCGCTCTTGCGGGACCGGCTTTTTTGCGCGATGAAGGCTACCATGAATTGACTGCCGTCACCGGAAACCGCCGCTGCTCATGCGGTCAGCCGCTCGCCCCGCCGCCACCATGACGACATCCGCCCGTTCTCTCAGCCAGCACGTCAAGCAACTGATTTTCCGCTACGCCCGTGCGCTCCTCATCGGGGTGGGTGCGACCCCGGCGGCGGGCTTCGCGGGTGCGGTCGTGCTGTTTGGCGCCGCATTTATCACGCTAAAAGATTTCACGCTGATCGTAGTGCCATTTTTCATCTATCTCGGTGTCGTGTTTGGCTCGTGGCACGCGGCACCGGTGACGCTGGGCATCCTGCCGGTGCTGGCGGCGGTGGGACTGATGCGGGCAGGTGCGTGGTCCGGTGTTTCTCTGGCTGGCCGTGGCCGCCGTCTTCGGTGTGTTCCGTATGGATGCCATCGAACCGGAAACCATGGCGGGCACGGACCAGCTGGGTTGGTCGGTGCTGTTGGCAGGCGGAGCGGGAAGCTTGACGAGTGGCTGGGTGTTTCTGCTGGCGCGCCGGTGGATCGTGCGGGAACGAGTGCCGATGCCACCACCGCTCTGAATCGGAGTCAGTTGGCTTCGGGCCTAATCCAGTTGTATAGGAAATTCGTATGCTTCGTGCCAGACTTCTCGGCGGTGAGACGGGCTTGGTGGACGGCGCGACAGAGGTAGGCTATGCCGCGGTCGAGATCCGCCGTAAGCCCAGCTTCGCGCCTGATCAGCGACGTGCCGAACAGGATCATGGCCTCGGGGTGGCCAGCATCGGGCGGCCTCAGTTTATGTCGGGCGAGGACGGCAGCGCGATCCGGCGGCAGGCTCTGACCATGGAACTGCATCATGCCGAAGGTGAGACCGCCAGCGATCAGGCTATTGAGGATGAGGTTTAGCTCCATATAGTGGGGAGTGCGGCTAGGGCGGCTTTGGCCGGTTCCACCCAGAGGATGGCAGCCGGAGGTAAGTGGACCGGTATCGCGACCGGGGTTGCGCGCAGGAGCAAGGCGAGGAGTTTGGGTTTTTTATCCGCGTCAATCATCTCCTGCACTTCGGCGAATTTGTGCCACAGCTGTTCGCGAGCCAGGAGGCTTGTCTGGCCGGGGGGTGCAGGGTCGAGGTGACACCCCAAGGAGACTAAGCCCACGGGCACAGCGTTTTAATGAGTCTTTGATGGAGGCAGCGGGGAGCGCGAGGCCGCTGCGCATCATCAGGTTACGGTGACGACTGCGTCTAGAACATTGAAAACCAGCGGTTGAGGACAACTCGACCGAGCGGGTTGAGCGGAGATTTCCGCTCCCCCTCTGCTCAGGCGGAGCGCCGCCGCAGTCGGTGTCAGATCACGCCGCCTAGGGCGAGCAGGCCGGCGATGGCGGCGTAGGTCGAGGGCTCAGGGATAGCGGAAGGGGTATTAACGGCCGCGATGCCGAAGCGAACATCATAGGTGGCGCCAGGCCCGATGAAGTAGAGGTGAAACCGGGTCGAGGAGGGATTAGTGGACCAATCGGTGAGATCCAACATCGTGGGCAAGGCGGTGCTGGTGAAGGTAGCGGTGCCCTCGGTATACATGGTCAGCAGCCAACTAATCGGGGTCTCGCCTGATCCGCCCGGGTTACTGGAGGATGTGTTGGAAACCTCGAATCGATCATAGCCGGGGGTATTTTCAATCATAACTCGGTCATTTACATTCCCAGTTAAGTCAGCGCTCCAGTCGCCACCGGAGGCTTGAATCTACCTCGGGGCTGACAGGAGATTATAACGGCCGAAGTTATCGAATCCAGTATTCGCAGCAGTGGTATCGTAGCTTAGGGTCAGGGTGTAGAGATCTCCGACTTGGAAATAAGGTGCGAGCGACGAGCCGACGCGATTGGCCGCGCCGGTGAATTCGAAGGTGATCATCTTGGCCTTGGCGGTGGCGAGGAGGAGAGAGCTGGCGGGGAGGATTGCCGCCGTGCGTTTGAACAGGCGGCAAACGGGGAGAAGGGACAGCAGGCGGTTCGTGATTGGATTGGTCATTGGAACCTAAAACTCAGCGGCCAGAGGCGTTGACGAAAAGTCTAACCGGTCCGCGAGGCCTACGCAAAGTTGCGTAGGCTAGGGTAATACCCGTTGCCCGATGTTTTGAATTTCGAGCGAGGCTTTACCGCCGCCTTTGCCTCAGGGAGGGCTGGCAGGTCCCGCTGCCGGCGTGGCGGGCTGAACACGCATTGGGACCTGCGCGTCCGCCACGATCCTGATTTATGCTGCGAGCCGCTGGTCTAACCAGCCTGTGGCTCAAGGTAATTTTCCGGCGTAGAAGCGGATGGCGCGTTGGTAGGCGGTGAGGCCGGGGTCGTCGCTGGTGTCGGCGATGACGTTGAGGAGCAGGCGCGTGGTCTCGGCGTGCTGGCCGAGGTCATGCAAGGTCAGCGCGAGAAAGACGTCGAACTCGCGGTTGTCGGGGAACTGGGCGCGGCCGGAGCGCAGGACCTCGGCGGAGCGCTCCGGTTGCCCGAGATTACGTAAGGTGGAGCCTAGGCCGAGGAGCGCGCCGGAAAGCTCGTTGGGCGGGAGGCCAAGGGCGACGGCCCTTTCGTAGTAGGGCAGCGCTTCGGCCTCGCGACCGAGCACGTCACAGGTCCACGCGAGCTGGTAGTTGATCTCGGCGACATTTGGGAAACGCGCGTCGAGTTGCTTGAGGAGATCAAGCACGTGCGCGATCTGCCCGCCGTGGCGAGCGCCGGTGATGGCATCGAGTTCTGGTTTCCAATCCATTTTTTACAGGTGCGAGATGAAGGTAGGGCGGATTATCCTAATCCGCCGTGGTGTAGCGCTGCCTGATACCCGGGGCGTTAGGGATAACGCGCCCTACCTTTCGATGCTCAGGGTTTCTTCTTTTCCGGCAATGCGCGGGTGGCGACTTCGGCGGCGAGTTTGGCCAAGTAGGCGTCGGCGGTCATCACGCCCTCGTCGCCGCGGGCGCGGCTGCGGACGGACACACTGTTGGCCTCGGCCTCCTTTTGGCCGATGACGAGGGTGTAGGGCACCTTGTCGAGTTCGGCGCGGCGGATCTTGGCGCCGAGCTTGTCAGAGTGTTCGTCGAGGGTGGCGCGGAAGCCGGCGGCTTTGAGCTGGGTGAGCAGAGCGGCGCCGTAGTCGGCGACCTTGTCGCTGATGGGCACGAGACGGACCTGCTCGGGGGCGAGCCACGCGGGGAAGTCGCCGGCGAAGTGCTCGATGAGCACGCCGCAGAAGCGCTCCATCGAGCCGAAGGGCGCGCGGTGGATCATGACGGGGATGTGTGGCTGGTTGTCGGCACCGATGTAGCTGAGGCCGAAGCGCACGGGGAGGACGTAGTCCACCTGCACCGTGCCGAGCTGCCACTCGCGGCCGATGACATCCTTGATGACGAAGTCGATCTTCGGGCCGTAGAACGCGGCCTCGCCGGGCTCTTCCGTGAAGGGAACGCCGAGGGTCTTGGCGGCTTCGCGGCAGGCGGCCTCGGCGACATCCCACTTGGCGGGGTCGCCGGCGAATTTTTTACCGTCGGGATCGCGGAGGCCGACGCGCACGCGGTAATCGGCCATGCCGAGCGTGGTGAGGACGGTCTTCACGAGTGCGAGACAGCCGAGGACTTCCTGGGCGACCTGCTCTTCGGTGCAGAAGAGGTGGGCGTCGTCCTGGGTGAAACCGCGGACGCGCGTCATGCCATTGAGTTCGCCGGACTGTTCCCAGCGGTAAACGGTGCCAAACTCGGCGAGGCGCACGGGTAGGTCGCGGTAGGAGTGCGGTTGCGAGTCGAAGATTTTGATGTGGTGCGGGCAGTTCATCGGCTTCAGCATGAAACCGTTGAGCAACTGGTCGTCGGGTTTCACGCGGTCGGGTGTGATGGTTTCCTTGCCGGTGCGCGCATTGATTGTGGCGGCGAGCTGACCCGAGACGGCCTCGAGGCGGGCGAACACCTCGCCGCAGGGGCAGCCCTCGCCAATGACCTGCGCGAGCGATTCGTTTTCAATGACGGGGGCGAACTGCGACTCTTTATAGTAGGGGAAGTGACCGGAAGTCTTGTAGAGCTCGAGCTTGCTGATGTGCGGCGTGAAGACCTGCGAGTAACCCTGCTTGCGCAATTCGCCGCCGATGAAGTCCTGCAACTCCTGGCGAATGATGGAGCCGTTGGGCGTCCAGAGGATGAGGCCCTGGCCGACGTCCTCGTCGATGTGGAAAAGCTTCAGCTCCTTGCCGAGCTTGCGGTGGTCGCGGGCCTTGGCCTGCTCTTGGCGCTCGAGGTATTGCGCGAGTTCTTCCTTGGTGGGGAAAGCGGTGCCGTAGATGCGCTGGAGCTGCTTGTTTTTTTCATCGCCGCGGTGATACGCGCCGGCGATCGAGAGGAGCTTGAAGGCCGTCAACTTCGCTGAGTAGCGCACGTGCGTGCCGGCGCAGAGGTCCATGAACTCGCCGTTCTGGTAGAAGGAGATTTTCTCGCCCTCGGGGATGTCGGCGAGCCGGCCGAGTTTGTAGCGTTCCTGACCGCGCGACTTGATGATCTCAACGGCTTCCTCGCGGGAGACTTCCTTGCGCAGGAAAGGCTGGTTCTCGTCGGCGACTTTCTTCATCTCGGCTTCAATTTTAAGAAGGTCGTCGGCAGTGAATTTGTGGTCGAGGTCGATGTCGTAATAAAAGCCGGTGTCCGTCGGCGGGCCGATGTCGAGTTTCGCTTCGGGAAAGAGGCGGAGAATGGCGGTCGCAAGGATGTGCGAGCCGGAGTGGCGGAGTTCTTCGAGAGGAGACATGGACATGATTGAAAGGGGATTGGATTTTACCGCAGAGAACGTAAAGAGCGCAGACGAAGGCCAGCTTCGCTTTGCGATCTATGGGTTCTTTGCGGTTACGTGAATTGGGCTATTTTTTAAGTGGCTCAAGGGAGTAACCGTCCTTGCGGTCGAGCATGGACCAGCCGGTGGTGGAGAGTTCCTTGCGCAGGGCGTCGGCGGTGGCGAAATCCTTGGCTTGTTTGGCGGCCCAGCGTTTTTCGGCGAGGGCGGTGATGCTTTCTGGTATCTTGAGCGTAACTTTAACAAACGGAGAAAGATCAATCCCGAGCACTTCCATCACTTTGACAAACGATGCATAATCAGCGGCGGTTGTTTCAGGCGCTGGGAATTCACCCATAAGCGAGTGAAACTTTCCGAATGCGGTCGGCGTATTCAGATCTTCACGCAGGCAATCCACAACAGATTCAAATCGGTCGCTAGGGTCGGTATCTGCGATGTGACCAAATTTCAATTTTAGCTTCTCATAATATCGCTCAATAACCAGCAGGCCGCTTTCTACTGAATGCAATGATGCCAGCGTGAAATTGAGCTGCTTGCGTGGATGGCCGGCGAGCAGGGCGTAGCGGACGGCCATCGCGGAGTAGCCTTTCTCGGTGAGGTCGGAGAGCGTATAGTAGTTGCCCTTGCTCTTGCTCATGGAGGTGCCGTCCACGAGCAGGTGTTCGCTGTGATACCAGTGATTGGCGAAGGTGGTGCCGTTGCAGCACTGGCTTTGGGCGATCTCGTTTTCGTGATGGGGGAAGAGCAAGTCCACGCCGCCGGTGTGGAGGTCGATGGTTTCGCCGAGATGCTTTTTGATCATCGCGCTGCACTCGATGTGCCAGCCGGGCCGGCCTTCGGACGCACCACGCGGGCCGGGCCACTTTAGGTCGCCGTCCTCCGCGGGCTTGTAGGCTTTCCACAAGGCGAAGTCGGAAACGGAATTCTTGTGATCAGAATCGGCGGTGGCGTCGGTGATCTTGAGTTCGCGCTCCTTGATGCGGGAAAGCGCGCCGTAGCCGGGGAAGGACTCGATCTTGAAATAGACGGAGCCATCGGCGGAGCGGTAGGCGTTACCTTTTTCCATCAGGCATTCGATCATGCTTACCTGCTCGGGGATGTGACCGGTGGCGGTGGGCTCGACATGGGGCGGGAGGCAGTTGAGCGCGGCGCAGTCGGCGTGAAACTTGTCGGTCCACTTTTTAGTGATCTCGGCGAGCGGGCGTTGCTCCTTCTGAGTCTGGCCGATGGTGCGGTCGTCCACGTCAGTGAGGTTGCGGACGTGCTTTACCTTGTCGGCACCGAACTCGAGTTCGAGGAGGCGGCGAAGGACGTCGTTGACGACAAAGGTGCGGAAGTTGCCGATGTGGGCGGGGGCGTAAACGGTCGGGCCGCAGTTATAAAAGCGGAAGACCCCGTCGGGGTGCGACGGCTGGAGCGGCTTGAGGGAGCGGGAGAGGGAATCGTAAAGCTGGATGGCCATGTAAACAGAGATTGAGGGCTAACAGGTTTTCCGCATCGGCGGAAAGGGTTTTTCCCGCCTTCGCCGAGGCTTCGGCGAACAAGGCGGTCGATTGGGCGCTTTAGCGCAGACAACAGCACCCCGTAGTTCGCGCAGACGGCGTCCGGCGAGCGGGATTGCAAAAACTTGTGGCGGTCAGCAGCATGGCATCTTAAGTCATTCCAAATCACCGTCTATGTCCCGCGACTTCAAGCTCGATTTGCCCTTCCGTCCCCGGCGTCTGCGCCGCACCGCCAGCCTGCGAGCCATGGTTGAGGAGACCGTGTTGCGCCCGGCGGATTTTATCGCGCCGCTTTTTGTCGTGGAGGGCAAGGGTCGACCGGAGCCGATCGCCTCGATGCCGGGTGTCAACCGGCTGTGCATCCGCGATCTGGTGAAGGAGTGCCGGGAACTAAAAAAACTCGGGGTGCCGGCGGTGGCGCTGTTTCCGAAACTCGATCCGAAACTCAAGGACGCGGACGGCACCCAGGCGTTGAACCGCGACACTCTGGTGTTGCGCGCGGTGCGGGCGGTGAAGGCCGCGGTGCCGGAGCTGACGGTGATCACCGACGTGGCGCTTGATCCCTACACGAGTCACGGGCACGACGGCGTGCTGAATGCCGCGAAGGATAACGTGGCCAATGACGCCACGGTTGCGATTTTACGTGAGATGGCCGTGCTGCAGGCCGGGGCGGGCGTGGACCTCGTGGCGCCGTCAGACATGATGGATGGCCGGGTGGGGGCGATCCGGCAGGCGTTGGATGCGGCGGGTTACACCGACACCGGTATCTTGGCATACTCGGCGAAATACAATTCCGCCTATTACGGACCGTTCCGCGATGCGGTGGGCAGTGCGCAGGCGGCCGGCACCAAACTCTTGAGCAAGGCCACCTACCAGATGAACCCGGCGAACCGACGCGAGGCCATCGAGGAAGTGCTGCAGGATGTGGCCGAGGGGGCGGACATCGTGATGGTGAAGCCGGCCGGTCTCTATCTCGATATCATCCGCGAGGTGCGCAACGCGACTAACCGCCCGGTGGCGGCCTACCAGATTTCCGGCGAATACGCGCAGATCCATGCGGCCGCGAGGCTCGGCTGGCTCGATCTCGCGCGTTGCCGCGACGAATCTCTGCTCGCGATCAAGCGCGCAGGGGCGGACCTGATCCTCACGTATTTCGCCAAGGACATGGCGAAGGTGCTGGGGGCGTAGCGGTTCACGCCGCGCTCAGAATGACGCGAGGAATTCTGCTGATCCTCAAAACGGCGACCGGGGCACTTGGATCGAATCGCCCGGCATCAGGAGGATGTCCTGCGCGGGATTTTTCTGGGCGAGCTTGATGTTCACGTCGTAGGCCTGCCGGTCGCGCACGAGGGAGACGCGATTTTCGCGGGCGTAGAGGGTGAAGCCGCCGGCGGACTGGATGGCCTTGGCGACGGTGAGGTCGGGTGTCCAGACGATGCGCCCGGGGCGGGTCACTTCGCCACCGACGTAGATGAAGCGCTCGGTGACCGAGACCGAAACATCCATGGCGGTGTAGAAATTGCGGGTGACGTAGGTTTCGCGGATGCGTTGCGCGAGATCGCTGGTGGTGGTGCCAGCGGCGTTGATGGTGCCGATAAAGGGCAGGCTGACCAACCCTTGCTCGTCAATCTGCACGGGATGAACGCTGGGATCCGGAATGCCCTGCAGGGCGATGGTGAGGGAATCACCCGAGCGCAATTGTGCCGATGAAGTGGTGGCAGGGATGCGGGAGTTTTCGTCGGTCACGGCATCGGTGCTGCATCCGGCCAGCAGCGCGAACAAAGACAGGGGGACAAGAATCAGCGGGAGGCGGGGAAAAGAAACCATGCTGGGACGAGGGAGATTTAATCTGCCGCAAAAAGCAACCATGTCCAAACTGGGTAGGGCAGCGCTCGCCCGAAACTTGCGAGCGCCCGGTTGGCATGGCTGCCAGCGCCCGCAGGTGGGTTGCCCCACTCGCGGGCACTCAAATGCGACCGCGTGACTATGACATGGCTATGGTTTGCTCAAATACGCCGGAGCCTGGGTGGTCTTCGGCGCGGGCGGAGTCGGGGGAATGTGCTCAGGGCATCTTTACGTGCTCCGGGAAGCGTGCCACCACCAGCGGAGTTAAAGCTCGGCGGGCACAAAAAAGCGGCGGAGTGAACCGCCGCTGTTGGTGTGGTGAAAGGACGAATCAACGTTTGCGTGAGCGCTTGGCCGGCCGCTCGTCCTCGTCGGCATCATCCTTGTCGTCCGACTTCTCTTCTTCGTCGTCGTCCTCATCCTTGTCCTTCGCTGGCTTCTCGTCGTCATCCTTGTCTTCGTCGTCGTCCCATTTGAGGGAGCCGTCGTTTTTTAGCTTTTCCTCTTCCTCGGCGTCGAGTTCAGGGAGGTCTTCCGCTTCGTCGATTTCCTTGGCCGGGGCTTCGTCGTCGGATTCGTAGCCGGAGGGCATGAAGTCGAGGATGGCGGTCAGTTCTTCAAAGGTATGGATGGCCTTGCCCTCGATGAAGCTGGCGTTCTGATCCTCGCGGAGCTCGTCCTCGACCTCGTCCACGGTGAGTTTGGATTCAAACTCGAAGAGATCGTTGAGCATCTTCACGCGGCACCGCGTGAGGTGGTCGAGCAAATCGGCGTAAGGGCCGTTTTCCTCATCGAGTGTGTCGGCGAGTGCAAAAAGTTTTTCGTCGGACTCAAAAAGCGAATCTTTAACGCGTTTGAGACGGACCTTGCCGTTGCCGAGGTCTTTCTCGATGCGGAAGCGGATGAAGGCCGCCTCGAACATGTCCTGATCAAAGCCGTAGTCGCGAAGGGCGTCCACCAATTCGATGAGATGGTCCACTTGGCGCGGGTCGATGATGCTGAGCCCGTCCACATCCCAGCGCACCGGATCGCTGGTTTCATGGACCCACCAGTTGTGGTCTTCGCCGAGACGGATTGCGCACCAATCGAGAGTGGAAGTAGCTTTAGCCATGCAGTGTTAAATTGTGGCGCAGCGTGTTAGCCGACATTCAAAAAACAAGCAGAAAAAAAAGACTGGTTCCGCGGTGAGTGACAAATGGGGAGAATCCGCGCTTCGCAGGCATTTAGACATCGCGGCACTTGATTTTTCTGAGGGCGGTTTCACTGTCCCATCCATGGGCCTGTTTTATGAGAGGTTAATTCGTCCGGCGCTATTCCGGCTCGATTCCGAGCATGCGCACGAGCTGGGCGTGGATGCGATGGCGGGCTTGGGGCGGGTGCCGTCGGCGTGCCGGTTGCTAGAATTGCTCACGCGGCTGCCGCGCGGCCAGAATCGACCGGTGGAGTGTTTTGGGCTGAAATTCCCCAATGCGGTGGGCTTAGCCGCCGGTTTCGACAAGAGCGGGCGGGCTTGGCCAGCCGCGGCGGCGTTCGGTTTCGGGCATGTGGAGATCGGCACCGTCACCCTGCTCCGGCAGCCGGGCAATGACCGCCCGCGGCTCTTCCGTTACCCTGCGCAGGAGGCGGTGATCAATCGCATGGGTTTCAACAACGACGGGGCGGCGGGGGTGGCGGCGCGTCTGGCCGGACAGCCGGGCCCAGGGCACCGGCGGATCCCGCTCGGGATCAATCTCGGCAAATCCAAGGTGGCGCCGATTGATCAGGCGGCGGCCGATTATCTCGGCAGTTTTGAACTGCGCGCCG
>JBDNGL010000123.1:0-6665 GCA_041689285.1 Opitutaceae bacterium | reverse complement strand
AGACGCGATGAGTTTTGCGGTTGCGGTAACGGAGTTCAGCGTCCTTCGGATGGTTCGCATAGAGCCAGTCCACGAACGCAGGTGTCTTGTCGCCCGCACCGTCCTCGAAGGGAGGTGACCCAGCATAGGTTTTCGTTTTGATGGGATCCACAAGCGCGTCGATTGTCCGCCCATTGGGTAGCGGTTGCCCCGCATCAATGTAATCCATCACGGAGGGCTTCCCCGTGGTCGCGTTCACCGGCGCACCTCCAAAGTCAGACGGCAGTTGCCCCGCATCCTGCAAGAGCTTGCGAGCCGCCGCCAGTTGGTCAGCAGTCACCTTCCCGGCGTTCGCTGGCCCGACCGGATGGGAGAGCGAACGGAGGAAGCGCACGGCAGGCACGCGATACTTGGCGCAGTCAGGCAGGAAGTCCAAAACACCGGACTCCCGATCATAGGTGGCAATCTGCACGCCGTCGCGCATCAGCGAGGTCACCTCTAGGCTGTATTCTTTCATAGCATTCATAGGATAGCTTTCGTTTCTGTGGGTTTGTTATCTTCACTTTCAATCATGGCCAAAATGTGCCGAATCGGTTCCTTCATGCCTTCGGTCAGAAATACGTCTTCAGCGCGTGCTCCGACCCTTGCGCTTGGTCGCTCCACGCTACCTTGCCAGCCATATCTCCCCTTCAGGTCAGCCAGCACCTTCCCGCCGATTTCAGAGGTAAACAAGCGAGTGTAATCAAGCCGCATTTGCGCCTTCATCAAGGTCACCCGAGCGGCCCTCTGTTCCCCGGTCTCTTGTGGTTGGTTCATCACACTCCGCCAGCCATGGCCCCGGTCGCAGCACTTTGCGCCTCGGGACCAAGGTTCTTGGCCGTTTTCGACAGGGTCTCTGCGGTCTGCGCCGCTTGCATTGCTTCCTGTGCTTTCTGCATCCTCTCAATCATTTCGTCCACGTCGTCATCGCTACGCATCCAGTCCGTCTTGGCACCGCGATTGCGGGACACATCCCGGAACGCTTTGCGCCAATCGACCACCATCGCCACCGAGCTATCAAACGGCACCATCGCGGTCGCTATTTCAATCAGCTCCATCAGCGAATTATTCTCCGCCGCTTTGACCGCGAGCGCGATTTTGGACACGTAGGCAATCTCATAACTCCCGCCAAAATCGCCTATATCCATCGGTGGCTCACGGAACGCTCCTTCCCGTATCATCAGCGAGAACACACGCTGAAGGAGCGGATTCAGCTTCTCCTGCACCAAACGAGCAAAAATCGGGCTGAACAGCTCCATTTTCTCCTGAAGCATTTTTGCTACCTCGAATGCAGTCTTCTCCCGCTTAGATTCGGCCACGTTCGTAAGCATCTGAAACATGTCTGCGAAGAACGCCGAGCGAATCCGCCGACGCTTCTGGTCCGTCTTCATTTCACCCAAGTCAATCCGTGACTCTTCACGGACCCGCTCAGGCTTGTTATTCTGGTTGCTGGCATCCCAATAGGTGATGCCGTTCGGGCGGTTGTCTGGCCGATACGCCGAATCATCAGGCATCAGCCAACCCGGCCCAACGTGCTTCTCGATAGCCAGTAGAATATCCTGCTCCATCCGGTTCAGCATCTTGATTTCTGGCAACACTTCGATACCCGGACCCCGACCCCACACATCGTTGCGACTCCGCAGTAGCCGACTCACGGCATGGGGCATTTCATAGTAACCGCTCTCGTCGATGACCACGCGGTCTTCAACGCAGACATAACACGCTGCGATTGGCCGTAGTCGCCCCTCTACCTCACCCTCACGGACATCTGCCTTTGCCCGTGGATACACCGCATGGATGAAGCTGAACTTCTTGCCCCACGCCGGTGCCTCTTTGTCTGCCAGACACTCTTTCAGCGACTTGGAGAGCTTATCGTCCCCAAAGAACTCCTGTGCTTGCAGCGCCGTCCACTTCCATTCGCGATACACCGTATTGACCATTCCTTCCGCGTCTTCGGCGATGGTAAACGTCCCCACCGGAACATTGGTGAAGTTGAGCAGACGAGTCCTGCCGCGCTCAAGGAACGTGTTCGACGTTCCCGAGAATCCGGCATCAAGAAAGTCCTCGTGCATCGCCAAGTAAAAGTTCGAGCCATAAATCGCCTTCGCCGCTCGGGACGTGCAATCGTCCAGCCATGCTTTGACCTCTTCGCTGGCATCAGGCTCGCTTGGCTCAAAGCGGAACCAGAGTTCACCGGGAGGGATCAACTGACTCACCAGCCCCGCAGCGAAAATCAGCAAGGACTCTTCCGCCGTCGTGTCGTAAACCCCCGTGGTCTGATCCTCTCCCGGTGAAGCGACCGTAACGATGTTGCCTTTGTGGGGCATCGTGTAGTTGGCCGCATCATCCCACATATTGCGCCAGTTGAGCGACTCGTCCCACAGGCTCTGGTGCCGGGCGATAATCTGTTCGGCCTTGTAGTCCATGTCAATATCCCCCAAGCACGGTTTTGGGAGCCGCGACCTTCTCTTTTTTGAATCCACCCGTCTCCCCGGCTAGGATGGTCGATTGAATCCCCTTCTTCTTCATCCCTTGACGCCGGGAATCCCGCTTGGCTTGAACGACCTCTGCCGTGGTTGTGGTTGCAGGGGGTGGAGTGCCAGCAGCCACAGGCGGGGCGCTACCGCCACCACCGCCGCCTTTGAACACCATCGAATGCTTAGGCCAGAATGGAATGATCATATTTATTCACCTTTGTTGAGCCGCCCCAGTTAATGCAGAACCTCTTGATTGCTGAAAGCGCGAGAAAACGCAAATCATTCTTCCGCTCCATGCTCACCCAAGGCAGCGGCCACGGCATGATGCTGAATGCAGGAGCCATGTCCCCGGCGAAAAGGTAGATGTGCCAGCAATCGCACCTGTCGGACTCAAAGCTATGCGCCGGGGCCACGATCAAAGCAGGGTCAGCGTCCTTAATCACCGCTCGCCCCATGATGAAGAAATCAGGCCGGGAGAACACAAAGCCGTGCCGTAGGTGAAGCTCCAGATCCAGAGCAAAGGTCCGGGAGCACGCTTCCCGCTCATATACCTGCTTTGCCGCTTCGTAATGGTTCATGGTTTTTCGGCGTAGATATTCCCGACCTGCTGGGCGTAGCCATTCGGGCGAAACCCGCGCCTAAGCGCACCGTTTAAGCCCACATTCCAAGCCAGCGCGAGCCGTTCGGGCGTTGGCGCATAGCCATTGCGGCGCAATCCAGCGGCCAGCCAGCTTAGATGCAGGCGTGCGCACTGCCTAGCCGCCGAATCGTCCCACGCGTCACGGAGTGGCCTTCCGTGCATGTGCTGGCGCCAGACGGCGGGAATGATTTGCCATTGGGAAACCTCACCGTCGCGGCCTGAGCGGCCATCCCAGCCGCCGGGCGTTTCGCGGGCGGAGATTGCTGCGAGTAGGCGGTCCGCGTCGTAGGCGGAGAGGCTAAGGGGCAGGAGGAGTAGCAGGAGGGCTAGGGTTTTCATTGGCTGGTATGGGGTGACGGTATTTTGGCGAGTCTGGCAAGCGCCCCCTCACAAGTCAGCACATGCGGAACCCGCCTAGGATCATCGCCGCGCTCCCACCCTGCATACGTGCGGAGCCCAATGTCGAGCACTTGAGCGGTCTGCGCCTGTGTGTGCTTCAGCCTGTGCCGATGTGCTTGGAGCTGTTTGGGAAACTTCACAGTGGTGCCCTCGCGCTGGCTACGGCTTCGCGGGCTGCGACAAATTCTGCCTGAGCTTTGCGGTTTTCCGCGTAGGTCTTGGCCGCTCGCTCGGACGCTAGTGAGAAAGCAACCAAAAGCCTGCCATACTGTTGGCGACTTAAAGGGCCGGTGGGTGGTGTGGTGTGGGTGGGTTTCATGGGAGTTAGGTAAGGATTATGCCGGCTGACCAGATCGCGAGACTGGCCTTGCATTTGTGCGCCGGCGACACCGAACCCCATTGGGGTAATTGTTTATTTTTGGGCGGGTGGTTACGCGCCGTCAGGTGCTAGGCGCTTGGCCAACTCGGCCAGTAGGGAGTCGGCGGACACGTCGGCGAGGTCGGAGGAATCGTCAGCGGCGGTGATTTCCTCGACTGCGCTTTGCTCGGCTTCCGATAGCGCCTCCTCTACGTAGTCCGGGCCGATGCCCGCACCCTGGGCCCGCAGGCGAGCGTCGCCGACCGCGCTGCTGAGTTCGTCGCTGCGTCCGATGACCTTCTTGCGGCCGTGCTCCTCGTCGTGGCCTTGGCAGCTTCCCCAAGTTTCAAGGACCTCGACCGTCCAGTTGCCTCTGCGGGTTCGCGAGATGGCGACATCAACGTCAAGGTATTGGTGGCCGGGGACGTGGCCGTATGCTTTTCCAGCGCTGCCTGAGGATTTGATTGCTTTCATTTTGTGTCTTTGTGTTTTGCGGAGGCTTGATTGCCTCCATGCGCAGAATAAAGCACACTGTGCCGACGATGTCCAGCATTACTTTGCGATTCTTGCCGATTTATTTAGCCCTCAAAATTGGCGCCCTGACGTGAAATCGTCGTCGGGGATGCTCATGGCTTGAGTCTGGCTAGTCTGGCAAGTGCGCCCTCGCGCGTGAGTATGTGCGGGATTCTTCGCGGATCGTCGCCGCGCTCCCACCCTGCATACGTGCGCAGACCTACATTAAGCGCGGAGGCTTGCTGCGCCTGCGTGCGCTTCAGGCGGTTCCGGTGGCTTCTGAGTTGAGATGGAAATTTCATATTGGTGGGCGGGCGCTGGCTACGGCGTCGCGGGCTGCGACAAATTCAGCCTGAGCTTTGCGGTTTTCCGCGTAGGTAATCCTTGCGCGGGCGGACGCTTCGGCGAAGGCGACAAGTAGCTTGCCGTATTCTGCGCGGGATGTTGGGCCGGCGCGGACGGCTGCTGACTGCGCAACATGGGTCGCTGTTGGTTTCATAGGATATATTTATTTTCGGCTTAATTGCCGGGCACCCAGGCCGGTTAAAGCTTTATTTTGGTAAGCTCCACGCGGAACCGTTCAGCGTCGGGGAAGGATGCCAAAAAATCGGCGAAGCTATCATAACACGGGGAAACCAAGGTTTTCCTGAACCACGCAAGGCTTATTTCCTCCGGTGTCATTTCAATCTCGCAAAATGAAGCGGAGCGTCCCGCATAGTTTTTTTGACTTTCTACCGTGTTCCACTGGGCTTGCCCGCTCAATCCGTGTGCGGCAAATACCGTGTCCGCTGAAGAAAGGCATCCGCCTGAATTTGTGCCCGCGATTGCGGTGAGGCGTCTACCCGAGCGAACGCAAAGCAGATAAAGGAAAGAGCTGACGGCGGCGGGGGCGAGGTTATTCATGGGGAGTCTTTTTGTTTTTACTGAGGCGGGATTGCCGGGCACCCCAAAACCCCGCGCCTGTAAGGGTAGCGGGGCAGGTGGGGCGGTGGTTTGTTGCGAAGCTCATGCTTCAATCGACTTCCTCATCATCAACTCCCGGCTTTTCCCAGTTACTTCCGTCGTAAGCGTATTCGCGCTTCATTGCGGAAGTGCTGGCCGAAATCATTTCCGCGTCAATTATTCCCTTGATGATTGCCGGGGCATTGGATGCCGAATGGTGCGTTTCCCCACAAGTGCTCATTCCAAATCCCCAAAGCGAAAAGGTGAGCTTTTTAACGCCGGATTTGAGGTGTAAATCCGCCGTCAACACTGCCTCAGTTTCCTTTTCTCCGTCGTCCTCCCATGAAGCCGTCGCGGCATCAAAAAACATGCCGAGGTTTTCCAGATCGGAAAGTTCCCCAATACTGTGCAGCTTGACGTATTCGCCGAGGTAAGCGTAGAACTCGGATTCGGATGAAAAAAGCTGGGAGGTGTAGGTGATCATTTTATTTTGTGTCTTTGTTTTTTACTGAGGCGGGATTACCTCATGCACCTACCAAAGCACAGTGTGCCGGTGGTGTCCAGCTTTTCTTTTCACTTTCCGCCGATTTATTTTCCCGTCACAGCTTCAGGCCACCGGACATTGCCGTTCCGCGCTCCCTGCCACCACGCCGCACGCTGTCAATGTCGATTGGTCGTCGAGGGTCGTTCAGTAGATGGTCCCTCAGTTTTCGGGCAGGCTCGCGCACCAGACCAAGGACCAGCGCTTCGGCGAATGTGCGAAGGCCGTCGCAATCATGACTTGACCAATCATGCACCGGTTCCTTGCTTACCGTGCCCCCGGCGCTGGAGTCCTTTGTGTGGTAGGCTTCCAGCGACTCGATACCCGCCGAGCAGGCCGTGAGCTGGATCCATGACCGCATCAGCAAATCACGGAGCGCGTTTATGCCGCTCCAGATGCTATTGGAACGAGGCACAATCACGCACTCGAAGAAGCCAGCTTTTTTCAGCTCGCCCTCATACGTGGTTCCCGAAGCCGCGTTGTGGTTGCCGCCGTCGTGTGGGAGTAGATGCCTAGCTACCGGAATCCCGCTTGCTCGAACCAGCACCGCCATCTGCGCCGCCGTCCGCTGCCTCTCCCGGACGTGCCAGATGATCCGCACCTCTGGACCTGCAACCTGCACCAGCCATACCGACGTCGAATCGTCCCAGCCGAAATCCCACGAGCTGAACACCGGCAGTGACCGATCCCACTCAAACGGAATAATCCTGCCCTTGGCTCTCAGCGTGCTGATAATATCCCCGTAGATTGCTCCATCCACCGGAGCCCGAAATGCTT
>JBDNGL010000122.1:0-3104 GCA_041689285.1 Opitutaceae bacterium | reverse complement strand
TAGATTTTGAGTCTACTGCGTCTGCCAATTCCGCCACCCGGGCAGGGGTGCGAGGAGCGAACGGTAAAATTCGCCGCCGGGTTGTAAACCTGAAAGTAGGGGTGTGATGATAGGCCGGAGGGTCAAAATGCGGCGAAAGCGCCGTGGTGCTGCGCTCCCGTGGCTAAACGTGGCGGGAAGATCTGTGCCTCGGGCGGCGGATTACCAGATATCCTCGCCGCGATCGAAGACACCCTTGAGCGCGGCTTCCCAGCCGGCGGGGTCGCGTCTTTTCAGGATCTCGCCGGCGGCCGAGAAGGAGACGAAGGCCATGCCGGATGCGAAGTCGTTAGCATAAAGTCCGTAGTAAAGTTTGCCCGGGTTGGTGGCCATGAAGCGCAGCTGCTTGGCGGCGATGGACTCAAGCGCGGTGTTGCCTTCGGTGCGCACGACGGCGTCGAGGAGCAGCCCGGCGACCAGCGGCTCGTAGCAGCGGAAATGGTCGGACGGCGGATGTTCGAAAGAGCCGTCGGACAATTGGTTTTGGTGAAACCATTCAGTGAACTCGGCGAAACGTGCGACGAGGCGCGACCAGATGGTGTCGCCGGCGGCAGTCCGGGCGATGGTGAGTTCGGTGTGCACCTGATTGGGAGCTTGGGCCGGCACGGGGGTCTCGGGTTCCGCCTTGGGGCTGAACTGGATGACGTGGCGCAGCGGGATGGAGAGTCGATTTTTCATCCCGGGGCTGGCGAGTGCGGCGATGAGACCTTCGGAGGTGTAGATAAGGATCTGCTGTGGGGCGCTCTTCGCCCACTCGCCCCAGAGGGTATTTTTGTAATCGAAGGTGGCGATATATTCGACCAACGGGACCGCGGCGTCGTAGTATTTCGTTTCGCCGGTGAGGTCGGCGTAGCGAATGAGTGTCGCGGCGAAGAGGGCATCGGCGCACCAGTATTCCTCCATGCCGTTGGGATTGACTTGGTGATTAAGGATGCCGACTCCCATTACTCCCTTGGAGGTGAGATAATTTTCCAGACAGTGATCGAGGTAGCGTTTCACGCTGGCGAGCACGGCCGGGTTTTCGGGAAGATGCGGAAAGATGCGCACCCCCTCGAGCATGCCGTTGGCGGTGGAGGCGTTATCGGCGACACAGGAGCAGTTGACCATGCCTTGGGCGTCGCGGTTATAGCCGTAGCCCATGTCGAACATATCCGGGTGGTGCACGCCTTGAAACTCCATCATCCGGCCATTGAAGCGGCGGCAGATGGCGGTCATGCGGGCATCGCCGAGGAGGTTCATCGTGCGGGCGGCGCCCATGACCACGTAGGCCTCCTCAAAGCAGGCTTGCATGGGGTGGGCCATGCCAGGGCTTGCGATAATGTGGTGTGAGAAATAGCTCCAGAGTTTCACCAGCCCGCGGGCGGTGACGTTGGGGTCGAGTTGCATGGTAATAAGATGCCGAATTTAGGCGCATTCGTCTCTCCGGGCCCTTGCCGGGGGTCAACCCCGATAAATTCCTACCAGTATGAGCCGACTAAAGTTGCTCACGGAACGACCGCCGCTGGGTTTTCTCGATAGATGCGCGTTTGTCGAGGAAACTACAGGTGAGTGGTGCGATGAAAGCAGAGAGAGGGTGAACGATTACGCGAACGATAAGATTTCATTCGCGTGGGTTCCGATGTCCCGGAGACCGCTCCGGCTTGGTTGCAGTGTGGGTGCCTGCTCGCAGGCGATGCAGAATTGGGTCCTGCGGTGCGTGCGCCGGATCGCCTGCAAGCTGGCTCCTGCAAAGGTGAGCAGAATCAGTCGGCACGGACGGTTGGCGTCGGTTTGGGCAAATGCCCGGAGCTTACTCCGGGGATATTTACTCCGCCCGCAGAGCGATGATCGGATCCACGCGGGTGGCCCGGCGGGCAGGGATGAAGGCGGCGATGAAGGAGACGATGATCAACAATGTCGCCACGGCGAAGTAGGTCATGGGATCGCGCGGGCTGATGCCGACGAGCATGTTTTGAATGGCGGAGCCACCGAGGGTGGCGATGAGGAAGGCGAGCCCCAGGCCAAGCCCAAGCCCAAGCACCAGCTGCCGGGCACCCTGCTTCATCACCATGCTGAGAATGCAGCGGGCATCAGCGCCGAGGGCCATGCGCACGCCGAATTCCTGGGTGCGCTGGTTGACGGAGAAGCTCGTGACGCCGTAGAGACCCACGGAAGCGAGCATCACGGCGACGCCGCCGAAGATGGAAAACATGGCGGCGAGGATGCGGTTCTGGGCCACGAAGCCGTCGAGGTTGCGCGCGGGCGTGTCCACGAAATAGAGCGGCAGATTGGGGTCCACGCTGGCGACCTCGCGGCGGAGGGTGTTGGCGAGCGTGGAGGCCGGCACACCGCCGCGCGGCTTCACGGCGATGGTGGCGAACCGCGGGGCGATCGGTTCTTCGGGGGTCGGTCCGAAGACCGAGGCATAAAACGGGGTGTAGAAGCCGGACGCGTCCACGTTGGGATTGTTGAAGGGCCCGAGCATGCGGACGGTGGTGACGACCCCGATGATGGTGCGCCACGGCCCGAGCTGAGCGCCACCGTTGCCGGAGGTGCGGAAACGCCGGCCGAGCGCGCTCTCGCTGCCGAAGTGCTTACGGGCGAAGGCGGCGTTGACGACGGCCACGGGCAGTTTTTGATCAAGATCGTCCGTGTCGAAAATGCGGCCTTCGGTGAGGCGCTGGCCGGTGAGCGAGAAGAAATTCCCGGTGACGCTCTCGAAGTTGGTATTGGACCGGTCGCGATCCTCGGCGTAGGCCTTGCCTTCGATTTCGATCAGGCTGTTGCCGGAGAAAACCATGCGGAAGCGATTGGTCAGCGCGGCGGACTCGAACTCGGGATGGCTGTTCAGCTCGCGGACGAGACGGTCGTAGAAGAGGCGGCGGGCTTCGTCGGTGGGATAGTCGCCGTCCATCAGCCCCATGCGGGCGGTCATGAGGCCGTGGGTGTCGTAGCCGTAGTCAATGTTCTGCTGGGCGATGATGGAGCGGACCTGAAGCATCGAGCCGATGAGCAGGATGCAGGTGATGAAGATCTGGAAGACCACGAGCCCGCGGGTAATGAGGTTCACCGTGCGCGAGGTGTTG
>JBDNGL010000121.1:0-7350 GCA_041689285.1 Opitutaceae bacterium | reverse complement strand
GTCGGCGGTTCAATCCCGCCCTCTGGCACCAATTGCCTTCAAGTCGCCAACACTCAGAACTGCGACACTAGCGCACGCAGTTCTTCTGCTGGGTCGTCGTGGTCCTGCGCTATGGCGAGACGGAGGGCGTCTTCCAGTAATGCCTTGGCCTCGGCACGGCGATCGGTGGCGAGCAGTTGTTTGCCGAGCAGGATGCGTGGTAGCATCCAATCGTGGTTTTTCGTCACACAAATTCTTAAATGAGGTTCAGCCTCCGCGCCGCGTTGGTTGGCAATCAGAGATTGGGCTAGGCTGAAGCGGAACAGTTCATTATCTGGCTGCTGCGCGACCAGCTGCGTAAACTGCGTGATCCGGTCTGGCATCTCACCCTACAGTGTCGATAAAGACCAGCACGCCGGTGGCATTATCGGGGCCGCCACGGCGAATTGCCAACGCCACAATCTCGCGTAGCGTCGTTTCTGGATTGTGTGCATGTTCTAGCATGGCGGCCAATTCCTCGTCCCGCACCAGACGGGTGACGCCATCCGTGCAAAAAAGGTAGCGATCACCACTGCGCAAAGCTTGCGTCACCAAATCCACCTCCGGCGGCGTCGGCTGTCCCATGCAGCGCGTGATGGCGTTGCGATTTATTTCGTGGAAGAATATCTTCTCGCCTCGGGCCTGACGCATCCGGGCTTCGTTCTCCACTGAGTGGTCATTGGTCAGCGGACTAAGCACGCCGTCGCGCCAACAGTAGGCTCGTGAATCGCCGACGTGTGCTAGGTGTAACTGGTCGTTACAGATTTGAGCAAAGGTGAGCGTAGAGGCGATGCCCATTTCCGGGCTGAGCGTGCGGCCAAGTATTCTGACGGCCTCGTTAGCGCGGTGCACGACTTCGATGAGATCAACCGGGCTTTCAGGTGTGCCTAAGTCCAATCCTCGCACTACTTCATCCAAGGTCTGTTGGGCGGCTTCAGCCCCGCTCGGAAGGCCTCCAACACCATCGGCTACGCCAAAATACATCTTTTTTTCATCCAAGAGGTAGCGATCCTCGTTTTCACACCGCACACGTCCGGTGTCAGATATCGCGGAAGCACGAAATTTAATCATGTGGTGGAGCGGAGTGGTTCAGTTGTCTTTAAAGACAGGCGAGAACAAGGTGTCGCGATTACCCATGGTCAGTCGAGTATGTTTTGTAACAGGTAAGCAGCCGAGAAAGCGCCGTCCATAGGCTTTGGCTAGGACCCTGGAGTCCAGAATGGTGACGAGCCCACGGTCGCTCGCCGTGCGAATTAGGCGACCGATGCCTTGGCGAAATTTGATCAAGGCATCTGGGAGTGTGAGCTCATTGAAAGGATTGCCGCCGCGCCCACGTATCCACTCGCTACGTGCCTCAGCGATGGGGTGGGTAGGTGGATCAAAGGGTAAGCGGGTTATGATGACCTGTGAAAGCGAAGGTCCGGGCACATCTACGCCCGCCCAAAAACTGTCCGTGCCGAAAAGCACACCGTTGCCGACGGCTTGCAATCGTTTGGTGAGTTCTGTGCGCGAGTGCGACTCGCCCTGCATGAAGAAGGGTCGGCCCGCTTGGTTGAAATCACGCTCCAATGCATCGGCCACTTGACGCATGTCGTGGTAGCTCGTGAATAACACCAAAGATCCACCCGGCACCCGCAAGGTGCAGAAACGGATGTAGTCAATTAGTGCGGCAATGGCGATCCTGGCTTCGCCGGGGGTTGGGAGCGGCACGTCGGCCGCCACGTATGCCCGCAGGTTGCGCTCAAAGTCGAAGGGTGATTGCACGATGACCGTGCGGGCAGCTTCGGCGCCGGTGCGGATTTGAAAAGGGGCGATTTCACCTCCCATTGCGAGCGTGGCGCTCGTGAAAACGACAGCGGTGCCACGTCGTAGCAACTGTTCGCGTATTTGTGGGGCGATATCCAACGGCGCAGTGCGCAGACTGACCACCGTGTGGCGGCGCCCGCTGCGTTCCAACCAGTAAACATGACCTTCATCCGCCACGGCGAGCCACTGACGCAGTCCCGCTTGGTAGGTTTGCAGACGGCCACGTTGCTCGAGCAGTTCTTCGCGGACCGGACCTTCGTCGAGTTTATCGGCCCGGGCACCGATGGCCTTGATTAATTTCTGTAGTGGCTCGTCGAGCCAAGGCTCGGCGGCATCGCTCTCCCTCATCCGGATCACCGGTTGTTTGCTCAGTAGCTTGTCGCGGAGAAATCCGAAAAACTGTTCGGAGGCATCCAGTGCGTCGCCGACGAGTTGCTGTTCTATCGGTCCGGCATGCTTGGACAGGAGCCCACGACGAGTTTTGGGATTATAAAGGTGCTTCAACATCCGGTCAGTGCCGTAACTGCTGAGCCTAAGACCGAAGTGATCGGTCGCCACCTCGGGGACGGTGTGCGCTTCATCAAGCACAAGAAAATCGTCGGGGAAGAGAATGCCCCGCGTTGCGCCGCGTTCGGCGCCACCGGCATTGAGGTGTGCGAAGAGCAGCGAGTGGTTGACGATGATGATTTGAGCGGATCGCAACCGGATCCGCGCTCGCTGGTAGCAACAACGCTCGCTGTCGCAGTGCTTGCGTGAACAGGCCGATGAGTCGGCATTGACCATGTCCCACACCTCTGGCGGTGGTGGCGGCGAAAGTTCGTGGCGCAGACCTTCCTTGGTTTGCGCGGCCCATTCTGCAATACGCTGCAGTTCACTGTGCTCGGTGCTGGCGAATAACTCCTGTTTGTCGCGGAGTGCGGCGGCTAGGCGTGTCGGACACAGATAGTTCGCCTTGCCGACTAATACTGCGCTTTTGAAATCTGCGTAGGGCGCGAGGGCCGGGGTCGCACGGAAAACCCGCCGGCAAAGCGGAAGGTCCTTGGCCTCAAGCTGCTCCTGAAGAGAGATGGTGTGTGTTGAAACGATCAATTGCCGGGACTGATCCACGGCGTGGATGAGACCGGGCAGGAGATACGCGAGAGATTTGCCCACACCGGTGCCGGCTTCGAAAAGCAAGGTCTCGTCACTGTCGAACGCGGCGGCGCAAGCGCGGGCCATCTGCTCCTGTTGTGGGCGATGCTCCAATTGCAGGCCAGCGTGCAACCAGCCGCCCTCGGCGAAAAGCCTAGCGGCTAAGGCCGGCGCTTGACTCGCGGGCGGGGCGGGCGGCAGGGATTCGTTGTCTTCGCGGAGGCTGATCACGGGCGGCACACGCAAGGCGCTACGGTGGCATGGCGCAAACGAAATTCTTGGTTCATAGCGGTGGCCCAGTATGATCCACCATGGTCACGGTCTCTTCGTGCGGTCTGTGCCGAAACCAATCACATGTTACCTGATCGAATCTTCCAGCGTGGTGGCGGAGTGTGCCAGCGCCTCACCCTGCGCTGGCGCAAGTCGCCAATGTAATGGTCACCATCTGCCTGCCTGCGGCGCGGCCAAGAGGCATCGACGACCCCGACAATCTCAAGCTCACCAGAGTGCCTTGCGGCGCAACGCGTGCAGAGTAGCGCTCGATAGCCAGCGCCAAAATTAATGGCTTCAGTTTTTCGGCATGGTTTCGACCTGTAACGCACGCCAAGCAGTGGTCGCGCCTAATTGGATTTGCGTGAGTCGCGACCCGGGGCAACATGGCAGACTAATGAGCACAACTCCCGATAACGACCGCGATTGGATCAAGGAGTTGGCGGACTTCCTCCGCACGCAACCCGGCATCAGTGCGGTGCGGATTGATTCGGCGGCGCATCAGGTGGAGGTGGCAACACTCGGCGCGGTTGACATGACTGATTTGCAAGGACGATTGGCTGAGACCATTGCCGGCGTGGAAGCCCAGTTGGCACGGCATGAGGCCTTAAAAACACCGGCCGGTTTTACCGTTCGCCAAATCGGCGAAACGACTGAGTTGGGACGTGAAACCTGTGTAACGGCTGAGCGTTTTTGGCACTGGCAGGTCATGGAGTGGCCGGCGATTATTCCAGAAACAGGGAAAGCCGAGCCGGAATGGAGACAGTTAGCTTGGCTGGCGGGAATTTGCGGTGCTTGCGGAATCGGCGGCTTACTGGCGGATGCTTTCCTGCCCGACCTGCCATGGTTGAGTAAGCTGGTTTATCTCGTGGGTATTGTGGCCGGTGGGTGGGATGCCGCGAAGGACGCTTGGCCCAATCTGCGGACCCTCAAGCTCGATATTCATTTTCTCATGTTGGCGGTCGCAGCCGGGGCCATCGCCATCGGCGCATGGGGCGAGGCGGTGCTACTGTTGTTTCTCTTTTCATCATCCGGCGCGATGGAGGCATTTGCCTTGGATCGCACCAACCGCGAAGTCAGTGCCCTGCTCAAGTCATCACCGAAACAGGCGACCCGAGTTGAAGCCGACGGCACCGAGCGCGAAGTTGCAGTGAGTGCCTTGCGCGTCGGTGACATCGTGCGGGTCAAGCCGGGTGAAGCTTTTGCTGCCGACGGGGAAATTATCGACGGACGCAGTGCCAGTGATGAGTCCACGTTAACGGGTGAGGCGGTACCGGTGGAGAAAAACACCGGCGACCAAATATTCAGTGGCGCGATGAATCTCTGGGGCGCGGTGGACTACCGCGTGGGGCGGCTGCCTTCGGAAAGCACGCTGCAAAAAATCATCCGGCTCATCCAAAGCGCCCAGAAGCTGCGAGCACCGAGTCAACGCTTCACCGATAAATTTGGTCCGCGCTACACCTATCTGGTGATCGGCGGGTCATTGTTGATGTTTCTATTGTGGTGGCTGGTGCTCGGCCTGCCGGCGTTTACCAATACTCCGGAGACTCGCTCAGCATTTTATCGTGCAATGACCCTGATGGTTGTGGCGAGTCCGTGTGCTCTGGTGCTTTCCATTCCATCCGCAATTCTGGCAGCGATTGCGTGGGGGGCTCGTCACGGTGTCCTGTTCCGGGGTGGCGCCGCGATTGAGAAACTGGCTGAAGTCACCGACGTGGCGCTCGACAAGACCGGCACCCTGACCACTGGCGAATTAACGGTGGTCAATTATGAGAGCTTCCCGCCCGGACGCGAAACCGAGGTTATGGAACTGGCCTACGCCTTGGAGTCGAAATCCGAACATCCACTAGCACGGGCCATCGTGCGAGATGCCAAGTCCCGGGGAGTGCGGGCAATCCCCTTGGGTGATTTCAAGAATATCGTGGGACAGGGCGTGAGGGGTAAATATAATGGTGCGCAGGCTCTGCTGGGTCGCCGGGAATTGTTGCAAGCGGGTCCGTTGGCCAAGTGGGCCGAGCAGTTGCCCTCAGCACCGGCGGATTTGGCTGAGGTCTGGGTCGTGGGTCGTGATGTGTTGGGTCGAGTTCTGCTACGCGACCAAATCAGGGTTGAGTCAAAAGCGGTCTTGGCTGCGTTGAAGCAGATGGGCATCCGCACCGTTATGCTCACCGGGGATCGTCGACAGGCGGCGGAAGCCGTGGCCCGTGAAATCGGGCTGGACGAAGTGCGGGCACACCTCGCCCCAGAGCAGAAAGTCGCGGCCATTCAAGACCTGCGGAAAACCGCCAGCGGTGGGCGGGTCGCGATGATCGGTGACGGAGTCAACGACGCGCCCAGTCTGGCTGCCGCAGATGTCAGTGTCGCGATGGGGGCGCGTGGAAGCGACGCCGCGTTGGAGCAAGCCGAGGTGATCTTAATGCACGATCGCATCGAGAACTTTCTCTCCGCGCTGCGACCAAGCCGCCGTGCTCGAACAATTATCCGTCAGAATTTAACGATCTCTCTCGGTGTCGTCATCGTGATGGTGATCGCCACTGTGGCCGGCATCGTGCCATTGGCAGCAGGTGTCGCTGCCCACGAAGGCAGCACCGTGGTCGTGTGCCTAAATTCCTTGCGCCTGCTATTTGGAAAGAATCGCTAGTCCTCGATTAGCACCTGATCACCGGTGCGGATTTCTTCATATAGTGCGACGATGTCCAGATTACCCATGAGGATGCAGCCGGAGCTTTGAGGCGCGCCGAGCTGATCCTCGTGGTTGGTGCCGTGGATATAGATGTAGCGGGCCTGCGTGTCCACGTTGCCGCCTTGGTTCACGCTGGGTTCGAGACCGCGGAGCCAGAGGATGCGGCTGGTGATGAGATTGGCCTCGTTCGTGGCGCTGGTAATTTCGTCAAAATGCCGCCCGATGGGCACGCGGGCCTTGAATACCATCCCGGGCGGTTGGCCGGCGCCGATGCGCTCGGCGATCTCGTGGAGACCGCGCGGTGTGCCGAGTGAGTCCTTCACATTGGACGGCGGGCGACGTGAGGTGGATATGACATAGGTGTGCACAAGCTCGCCGCGCTGAACGAATTGCATTGTTTGCGTGGCGATGCGCACGAGTAAAACGCGGTCTGCGGGCTTGATATGCAGGCGGACGCAGGCTTTGTTCACCCGTTCGACAGGACTCTCCATGGCTACATCATCATTCACAGTAGGTATCGTCGGCGCAACGGGTGCCGTCGGTCAAGAGCTGCTCCAGCTCTTGCTGGAACGGAATTTCCCCATGGCCTCGCTGCGGCTCTTTACCTCGGCGCGGTCAGCGGGCAAGGTGATCGAAAGGGCAGGTAAAAAATATACCATTGAGGAGGCTAAGCCCGGAGTCTTTGGAGAACTTGATCTCGCGTTCTTTGCCGCTGGCGGCTCGGTCACCAAGGCTCTGGCCCCGGATGCCGTGAAGGCGGGCTGTCTCGTGATTGATAAGAGCTCGGCTCTGCGCATGGATCCAGACGTGCCACTGGTAATTCCCGAGATCAATCCAGAGCAACTGCGCCACCATAAGGGGATTATCGCCAACCCAAACTGTTCAACGGCTGTCATGCTCATGGGGCTTTGGCCGCTCCACCTGAAGTTCGGCCTAAAGCGCGTCATCATCTCAACCTATCAATCAGTTTCCGGGACAGGTGCGGAGGCAGTGCGTGAGCTCGAGGAGCAAGTCCAGGCGCATGCCGCCGGCCGAAAGCTGGTGCACAAGGTTTATCCCTACCAGATCGCGTTTAATTGCATCCCGCATATCGATTCATTTGGGGCCAACGGTTACACTGGGGAGGAAACCAAAATGGCGGAGGAGTCCCGGAAAATTATGGGGCTACCTGACCTCAAAGTTTCAGCTACGACCGTCCGTGTGCCGGTCGTGCGTGCGCATTCAATTTCCGTGTGTGCAGAGTTTGCCCAGCCGGTTAGTCTGGCCGAAGCTCGGGCGGCGGTAGCCGCTTTCCCTGGGGCCGAGTTGGTGGATGATCCCGCGCACAAGCGCTACCCGACACCGCTCGATTTTGCTCAAAAGGTGAAGTGCGGCGTGGGCCGGCTTCGTCTGGATACGGCGTTTGAGAACGGACTCTCTTTCTGGGTCTCAGGCGACAATCT
>JBDNGL010000120.1:0-2505 GCA_041689285.1 Opitutaceae bacterium | reverse complement strand
TGCCTAGGTCTGGGAGCGCATATCTTATGCCTAAAATTGATCGGCAGCTATGGTACAATCCCTTTACGCGGGACGGCCTGCGGCTCCCGCCGGCGTCGGCGCAGGCGGGATTTCAGATTCATGAGGCGGGGCTGTTGACCTTGGACGAGCGCTGGCTGCATCGCGAAGTGTGCAGTCCGTTCTGGCGCCTGTTCTATGACTTTACACCCGGTGCTTGGGTGGAGTCGGCCGGTAAACGCCATCGGCTCGGGCCGGCGAGCATCGTTGTGATGCCGGATGGGGTGCCCTTTGATTGCGGGAGTAGCGGCGGGGTGGAACATCTCTGGCTGCATTTCTCGTTGTATCTGCTGCTGCCAGTCACGGAGCTCGCGGTGTTTGCGCTCAAGACCAGTCCGGCCTTAGGTGCGGTCGCGACGGAATTGCAGGCGTATATCCAAGCGAAAAATATGCCGGCAGTGCAGCACACTGGTGCTGCGATGTTGCATCTGGTGTTTGCGGAGAGCCGATTATTGCCGGCCGTTATGCCGGAAAGACTGCGGGCCACCTGCACTTGGGTTGAGCAAAATTTAGGGGCCGAGATCGTCAACCCGTTGTTGGCGGCTCAGGCGGGCATGAGCGTGGAGGCCTTCATTCGGTGGTTTAGGGCCCGGACCGGGCGAACGCCGGCGGCTTTTGTCGCGGAGCGGCGGGTGCGGGAAGCCTGCCGCCGGCTGGCGTTTACCGCAGACTCCATCGAGCAGGTGGCTGAGGCGACGGGCTTCGCCAACCGCCATCACTTCAGCCGGGTATTCAAACAATATGCTGGCTGTGGTCCGGCTGAATTTCGCCGGGGACGTTGAAAACAACAAGGCTTATATTAGTGGCAATATTTAACCAATACCTGAAATATCAGGCGTGGTATTGATGACAATATAGCACTTGCACAAATCCGAGTTGTAGTATGGTATTCGAAATATAACAATATTATGGCAAAAGACAAAATCCTAAAGGCGTTGGCCGTAGCTCGCGCCAAAGTGGCAAAACTCGAACAGGCCGTCGTGGCCAGGCGAAACCAAGCGTTGGCGAAACTGCACGCTCAGCACGGTTTCGAAAGTATCGACGCCTTCATCGCGGCGCTCAAAGCCGCTGCCGGCCGGGGTGGACGTAAGCTCAAGACGACGATCGCCGGCGGTAAGCGCCGTCAGCGTGCGGTGATCACTCCTGAGGTGAAGGCCAAGGTGAAAGCGCTCTCAGAGGCCGGCAAGACGGGCGCTGAGATCGCCAAGGCGACCGGTATCTCGCTCCCGAGTGTCCAGAACATCAAGAAAGAGCTTGGCCTCACCAAGGCGCGCAAAAAGTAAGCCACTCGCTTATTTTCAGCATTTCAGCCCTCCGTTTCGCGCGGAGGGCTTTTTTGTGATGACAATCGGCAACTGAAGGCATGGTGATTACGTCATGTCTGTGGACTATATCCAAGCCAACACGAATGGAAGGCTCCATGACGCCCGCGAGCCTTCGGTCTCACCGCTCAATCGGGGTTTTCTCTATGGCGATGCGATCTATGAAGTCTGGCGCACCTATGCCGGGGTGCTCTTTGCCTGGCGGGAACATTGGCACCGGTTGGAGCAATCTGCCGCCGCCCTGCGGTTCGGCTTGAAAGTTGATGCGCCAACCATGTTGGGGGAGATAAGGCGCACAGCATCGGCCTATCGCTTGGCGACCGCTGATCAGGGTGAACTCTACGTGCGCCTACAGATCACGCGCGGCGGCGGCCCCATCGGCTTGGACCCCGGTCTGGCGGACGCACCGGATTTTGTCTTGTTGGTGCAGGCTAACAAGGAAGTCCCGGCCGAAAAACTGCAGACTGGGTATAACCTTTCAATCGCGACCACGCTGCACCGCAACTCGGCGGAGACGCTCAATCCAGCATGGAAGACGGGTAACTATCTCAACAATATTCTCTGTCTGGGCGAAGCCCGCACGCGAGGTGCGGATGAGGTCGTTATCACCAATCTCGCCGGCGAGGTGACGGAGGCCGCGGTCACGAATCTCGCCTTCGTGCGAGACGGTGTGATCCTGACCCCGCCGTTGAGCGCCGGGATCCTCGCCGGCATCACCCGTGATTTTGTCATTAACCGGATTGCCCCGGGAGTCGGCCTCACAATGCGCGAGTCCGTCATCCGACCGGAGGATATGGCGGGCATGCAGGAGTGCTTCATGCTCTCCACCCCGCGCGATATTTCCCCGGTGGGCCGGATTGATGGGCACACCTTTCGCGTGGGGCCCGACACCGTGACTATGCGCCTGAAAGCGGCCTTTGCCGATTTTGTGCGCGCCTACGTGCGGTCACACCCCGACCTGAGTCTGGCTTATACCAACGCCCCGTAGTTCTAACATGAGTCGCAATCGTGGTGGACGCGCAGATCCTGCGACGCGTTGATCACGACCCAGGGGTAGCGGGACTTACGGGCCCAGCACCAAGGCAGTAAGCACCCGGTCGAAACCTTTTATGGTGGCGGGCTCGCG
>JBDNGL010000119.1:0-26091 GCA_041689285.1 Opitutaceae bacterium | reverse complement strand
ATCGCTGAGGTTGCGCTTTAGCAGCTTGGCGCCCACGGCATGGGCGGGAATAGAGTCATCGAAGTGTCGGCCGTAAACCACCGGATCCACTGTGAGTAATTGGCACCCGCGCACGGGCGGCAGCACCGCACAGTCGTCGCCGATCCCAAAGGGAGTCAGGGGTGAGGCCGAACCGAGCCAACGCCGGATATCGCGGATCAGTGCAGATTCGCCACGGGCGGAGACGGAGTCGGCGAAGGTTTTGGTGAACGGGTGCATATCAGAGGCCAACTCCGGAGAAAATTAGCACCAAGGTATTCAGATTGAACAGGCCATGGGCCACGATAGGCACGGCGATCCGGCCGGTGCGCTCATAGGCGAGAGCGAAGATGATGCCCAACACCGTGAGTGGCGCGAAGCTCGCGAGATTGGCGTGGAGGGCGGCGAAAAGCAGCGACGGGACCAGCAAGGCGGCCCAGCGAGGAATCCGGTGGCGGGCGTAGCGGAAGAGCCCGGCGCGAAAGACCACTTCCTCGGTGATCGGCGCGAGCACGGTGGCGAGCAGGATCATCGTGGTGAGCAGGGCGATGGATTTAGTCTCAAGAAACATTCCGATGAGATCCTGTCGCTCAAGTTCGACCCCGAGCCTGGTCAATAGCCATTGCCAGATCAGACCGGTCGCTGCGAGGACTGGCAGCGCGATCAGAAACGTAGCCACTGCCGGTCCAAGCCAACCGCGGCGGACAGGCGGAGGCACCGTCGGCGCAATGCGTCGAGCGAAGATCAGCAGGAAGAGCAGGGCGCCGAGTAACATCCCTAGATGAAAGGCGCCACCGGCGAGCACGAGGGTGGCCGTCTCACTCCAGCCACTTGTGCGCAGGACCGGAGCGGTCGCAAACTGGGCCAGCAGGCCAACGCAGATCACCAGCCACAGAAAAAGCATGAAATCGCCGCCATTGATCGCCCAGCGGCCCAGCACATCCGGACGGGCGCGGTTGGTGGCGCGCGCGGGCGGGCTCGCCCAGTGCCGCCAAAACAACCCGGCTCCGATCAGAATCAGGGCGAGCTCAAGGGTGAGCGTAATTTGGGTGGAAAGGTCGGGCATCGGCGCCAAGTGCGAAACAAAACCGACCGCAGCGCAACTTCAAGGCGGCGGCCGGCGCGAGGTGCGTAGGCTTAGGCGGTGATCTTTGTGCCGTTGTAAACCACCCGGCCGTCCACGATGGTGAACTTAACCTTGCCGGTGAGAGTCTGGCCGTGCCAAGGGGAGTTGCGGGATTTGCTGAACCCGGCTTTGGCATCGTAGCGCCATTTTTCCGCCGGATCGAAGAGGCAGACGTCGGCGGCGGCGGCCGGCGCGAGCGTGCCGGCGGCTAGGCCGAGCAGGCCGGCGGGCTTGCGCGTCATCAGCGCGATGACCTGCGGCAATTTGAATTTTTGCTCGCGCACGAGCACGCCGAGCGTAACGGCGAGCGCGGTCTCGAGGCCAAGGATGCCGTTGGGTGCGTAATCGAATTCCTTGTCCTTCTCGTAGTCGGTGTGCGGGGCGTGGTCGGTGCCGATGCAGTCGAGCGTGCCGTCGCGCAGGCCGGCGATGATTTCCAGCCGGTCGGCCTCGGTGCGCAGCGGCTGGTTCATCTTAAAGTTCGTGTCGTAGCCCGCGAGCGCCTCGTCGGTGAGCGCGATGTGGTGCGGGGTGGCCTCGGCGGTCACGTGGATACCACGGGTCTTGGCCCGACGGATGATCTCGACCGAGAGCTTCGACGAGATGTGCTGCATGTGGATATGCGCGCCAGTGTAGCTGGAAAGGATGATGTTGCGCGACACGATGAGGTCCTCGGCGGCGTTGGGCCAGCCGCGTAGACCGAGGCGCGTGGACATGACGCCCTCATTCATCACGGCACCCTGGGTCATGGAATGATCCTGGCAGTGGTCCATGATCGGGAGACCGAACATCTTGGCGTATTCGCAGGCGCGACGCATGAGCTCATTGCTCTGCACGCAGTCGCCGTCGTCGGTGATGGCGACGACGCCCATGCGTTTGAGCGAGCCAATGGGGGCTAGGGCTTGGCCCTTCATGCCGACGGTGATGCAGCCGGTGGGCAGGACCTTCACGACGGCGTCGCGGCGGATGGCGTCGTTGATGAACTGGATGGTGCCGGCGTTATCCGCGACGGGCGAGGTGTTCGGCATGCACACGACGGTGGTGAACCCGCCAGCGGCGGCGCAGTGTGAACCGGTGGCGATAGTTTCCTTGTGCGTCTGGCCGGGCTCGCGGAAATGCACGTGGATGTCCACGAGGCCCGGGCAGGCGACGAGTCCGGTGGCGTCGATTTTCTTTGCGCGCTTTTTATCAGCCGCGGAGAGCGAGGCGACGAACTTGCCGTCCTTGACGAAGACGGCACCCACGGCGTCGCGCTTGGTGGCGGGGTCGATGACGCGGGCGTTTTGGATCCAGAGTGAACTCATTTTATTTTGACCACGGATGGCGTGGATATTCACGGATAAGGGTGGTCGTGCTAGCGCTGATCGTCGTGTGCATCCTGGTGATTTATGGTTGATGGTGGTAGAGCGTTACCCCGCTGGTAACACGTGTTCGGGCTGGCCGCCGGAGCACAGGTAGAGGACGGCCATGCGGACGGCGATGCCGTTGGTCACCTGCTCGAGGATTACGCTGCGGGGGCCGTCGGCGAGTTCACTGTCGATCTCGACTCCGCGGTTGATCGGACCGGGATGCATGATGATGGCCTTGGGGTTGAGCCAGGAGGCGCGAGTTTGATTGAGGCCGAACATACTGGTGTATTCACCGAGCGAGGGAAAATGACTGCTCGACTGGCGCTCGTGCTGGATGCGCAGAAGCATGACGACCTCGGCGTCGGCGAGGGCCGACTTGAGGTCGTGCGAAACCTGGGCGCCGAGGGCGGTGAACCAGTCGGGCACGAGGGTGGAGGGGCCGACCAAGGTCACCGCGGCGCCGAGCTTCACGAGGGCATGGATGTTGGAACGGGCGACGCGGCTGAACAGAATGTCGCCGAGGATGACGACTTTGCGGCCTTGGAGGGAGCCGAGGTGCTCGCGCATGGTAAAGGTATCGAGGAGGCCTTGCGTGGGATGCTCGTGGGCGCCGTCACCGGCGTTGACGACCGGGATGTCGAGCACGCGACTGAGGTAAAGCGGCGAGCCACTGGCGGAGTGACGGATCACGATCATGTCGGCATTGAGCGCCTGGATGTTTTGCGCGGTGTCGCGGAGGGTCTCGCCCTTCGTGGTGCTGGAGCTGGCGGCGTCGAAGGAGATGACGTCTGCGCTCAGGCGCTTGGCGGCCATCTCGAACGAGATGCGCGTGCGGGTGCTGGGTTCGAGGAAGAGGTTGACGATGGTCTTGCCGCGGAGAGCGGGGACCTTCTTCACGCTGCGGCCGAGGATCTTCTTGAATGCGGCGGCAGTCGCGTGGATCTGGTCGATCTCTGCGAGGGAAAGTTCTTCCAAGGTAAGCAGGTGGCGGCGGGTCCAGGGCATTAGGAAATTTTTGATTTTCGAGTTTGGGAATTCGATTTCACTGCCGCCGTCGACTTGACTTGGATGAAGTCACGGGCTGGGTCGACCGGATCCAAACTGACGACGATTTTTTCGTCTGCAGTGGCCGTGAGCTGGATGCCGGTGTAGTCGGCGGCCACGGGCATCAGGCGTCCACCCCGGTCCACCAGCACGGCGAGTTCCACCTGGGCAGGGCGGCCGTGATCGAAGAGTTCATCAAGCGCGGCCTTGACGGTGCGGCCCGTAAACAGCACGTCGTCCACTAAGATGATGGTGGCGCCGGTGACATCGCCGGGGAGTGCGGTGGGGGCGAATTCCTTGGGGATGGGGTGGCGGCCGATGTCGTCGCGGTGAAATGAAATATCGAGCGTGCCCGTGCGCTGCCAACGCAGGTGGGTGGCGAGACGCTGGGCGAGGGTGATGCCACCGTTGGCGATACCGAGTAAGATGACGCGCTTGGCGGCGGTGTGGCGGACGGAAATGGCTGCGGCGATCCGGGCAATGGCAGCCTGAATTACAATTGAGCCGATGGTCTTGGGCGTAGCCACTAGGCTTGGTTGTGACGATGCAGCGGGATACCGTAAAGCGGAAATCCGGTTATATCCAAATTTGCCTGAAATTGGGCAGGCATTGCGCTCAAGTATCAAGCCAGTCAGCCAGTTCCGCATCAGAGGCGAGGTGGGGACCGAACTGATACTCCGTGGCGAGCAGGCTAGCGTAGGAGACTTCGGTGAAGCGGCGGCAGTGGAGGAGGATTTTTGCCTTTTGGCCGGGGGCGCGCACGAGGCGGCCGAGAGCTTGGTTCACCTTTTGCATACCGGGGATCTGGTAAACGCGACGGAAGGCGGCTTCGCGGCCGAGCGGGCTGAACTCGGCGAGCCTAGCACGCTGCACGGCGTTGACCTCGGGTAGGGCGGGGCCGACGACCATTGCGTGGCTGATGTGACCGCCGAGGAGGTCGATGCTTTCGGCGAAACTGCTGCCCAGCACGAGGAAGAGTGCGTCGGTGAAGGCGAGCGACTCTTCGACCCACGCAGCTTGTGCGGCGAGGTCGTGCAGGCGTGGTTGGAGCGCGACTTTCAAGGGTGCGCGCTGTTCGACCTCGTGCGCGATGGCTTCGGCGTAGGCATAGGAAGGGAAAAACACCGCGACTGGTCCGCGCGCGGCGTTCTGCATGCTGGCGATAGTTGCAGCCGTCATGGCGTAGTAGCTTAAGCGCTGCTGAAACCGTGTGTCCACCCGCGCATCGACTGCGACATCGTAGGCGCCGTCGCGCCATGGGGTGGTAGCGCGGAGCACCGCGATACCGGAAACCGAATAGGGGAGACCGGATTGGCTAGGTGCGTGATTGGGAGCTACGCTGGGCTCTCCAGTAGCCAGGGTCTGCAATCTGAAATCACCAAGCCCAATATTTTCGATGAATTCCGATGAGGGGCTTAGGGTCGCCGAGGCGAGGACCACACCACCGTAGGCGCGGAGAGTCTCGCCGATGGCATGGGCGGCGTCGAGGCAGGTGAAGGCGAGTTCGCCTTCGCGTGGACACCAGAGGAGCTTGGTGAGACGCGTGTCCCGCAGCCATTCAACTAAGGTCTGGGTGCGCCAGAGCTGTTCGCTGAAAGTGGGGCCGAGCGCAGCGTAGTCGAGTGGTTGGGTGGCGAGCTGAGCGGTGAACGCACTGAGAGTTTCACTGAGGTCGGCTTCGAGCGCGGGGTCGAGCGCATCCACTGGCAGGAGTGCAGCCAGCAACCGGGTGAAACTTTCCCAAGCGCGAATGAGTGGCCGGGGTGCGGCCACGTGATCGAGCTCGGCGAGGAGTGCATGGGCGTCAGTGGCGCGGGCGAGATGGGAGTAGGCATCGGCGACTCGCGATGGCAGATTGTGCGCCTCATCCACGATCAGGAGGGTGCGGGCGGGATTGAAGCCGGGCTGGAGGTAGAAGAGCCCGCGGTTGGCGGGGGCGAAGACGTAATTGTAATCGCCGATCCAAACCTCGTTGAAGGCGAGTGCGGTACGCGTAATTTCGTAGGGGCAGATGCGCGCCTGCCGGCCAGCGGCGCGGAGGGTTTCAAGGTCACGGGCGTGGTTCTCAATGCGGTAGAAGCGGGCGAGTCCGCTTTGCGGCCAGCGGGCCTCGATGCCATCGAGGTAGCTGCAACTGTCGCGCACGCAGTGGAAGGTATGATTGACGCAGTGTTCCTGCTTGTTGCGCACATGCCAGACGGCGACCGCGGTGCCGGTCTCCGGCGCGATTGTCGCGGAACCAGTGTCACGCATTGCGTGACACTGGGTTGGGGGCGGTCCGGTCATGGCGGCGAGTTGACGGACGACCTGCAGCTGGCCGGTGGACTTGCTGGTGAGGTAGAGGACGCGTTCGAAGTGGCCGGAGCGAAGTTGGTCGAGGGCGAACTCAAGGAGCACACCGGTCTTGCCGAAGCCGGTCGGCGCCTCGAAGAGCACCGCAGGATTTTGGGCAAAGGCGGTGGTGAGCTGCGCGCGGGTTGCCTCCTGCCCGGGACGGAGCTGGGTGAAGGCCGGACGGAAATGTAGCTGCTGGAGACGCGCCCGGGCGCGCCAGCGGAGATCGAGAAATTCGGTAACACGTTCGAGTTGGACGCCGAAAAAAATGTCGTCGGCGGGAGTGAGCGGCACCGGCTGGGCGAGGCCGCTGCCTACTTCGACAAAGAGCAGTTCAGCGCGTGCCGGGACCGTGGCGGGGTCGAGGCGATTCAGTGCAAGATAGGCGGCGACTTGCGCGAAATATTCGGGATAGTCGGCGCGCAATTCCGCCTCGGCCGTCGGCAAAGGACGCGTGACGGTCTTGATTTCTCGCAACGTAACCACTTTACTGCCAGCACTAAACGGCAACTTGTCATCTAATAGATGACAAGTTGCGGGGGGCGGCGGGAGGACTTGGTCGATGCGGCCGGCGAGGGTGAGGGTCCAGCCGCGGTGGGTGATGCGGCCGGTGATGGTGACTTCGAAGGTTGCCTTTGGGTTTTCCGCAGCGGCCTGGGCGCGGAGTTCGTTGTGCCAGTGCGTGCCGAGTTGCGCGCGCCAGATGCCCGCGCTCCCGCCGCCGGTAGCGTGGGGGCCGAGGGTGAAGGCGGCGAATTCGCCGACGCTAAGAGCGGCCGTGCGCCGCGTGAGATCGAACTCCATGACTCAGTCGAGGAGCACCTCGGTGTGACCGCGCAGGTATTCCTCGAGCCGGCGGGTGAGCAGAGCTAAGCGGGTGGAATTGATCTCCGTGCCGGTAAGACCGGCCACGGGCAGATGCAGCAGATCCTCGGCCGTGCAGCGCAGTTCGGTGGGCAGCATGGGCAGCCAGTGCTGTTTCAAGGGATAGCCCTCGTCGCGCGCGAAACAATAAAGGGCCTTGAAGTAGACGATATCGGGTCGGCGCTCGTTGGCGAACGAGGCGAAGACCTGCCGGATCAGCGCGCCGACTTTGGCGCGGCTATCTTCGTTGACGCGATTGCGGGTCAGCAGCCCGGCGAATTCCGAAGCGAGCCGAAGGGTCTCGTAGCTACGGCCAATGCCGCTGGGCCGGTGGATCAAGCGCAGCTCCTTTATGAACCAAGTGCGGCCCTGATTGGAACTTTCAAGTATCAGCACGGCTTCATCGAAGAGGTCCAAGGTCACCTGGCTGGCGGCGGATTTTTTAGGCAGGCGCTGGAGAACGTGGAGCGGGCCGTGCTCGGGCGAAAAGACGGTGCAGGCTTGGAAGGAGTCAGACGGTGGCTGCTTCAGGAGCACGAAGGCATCGGTCTGGAGCGTGAGGCCGGGCATGAGTGGATCTTCGTCTGTGATTTACCAGCTACCGCTTTCATATAAAATCGATAACGGAAAAATTGATGCGGTGTATTCAGGAATACTGCGGTTGGGCGACGGCTTTAACGGTAGGCCATGGTGGCACGACCGTGCCTCCGGAGATGATAAGCTTCATGGCGTCGCCGACAGACATACTCAGCTCGATGATATCGCTCTGCGGCAGCATGATGAGGAACCCCGTGGTGGGGTTGGGCGTGGTGGGCACGAACACTGTCCAGACCTCGTCGGCCGTTTTCGCCTGCGGTTCACCCTGCGCCTTGTTGGTGATAAAGCCCATGGAGTAGAGGCCTTGGCGGGGAAATTGAACGAGGACGGCCTTGGTAAACAGATTACGCTTCTGAGTGCTGAACGTGTCCATGATCTGCTTGACGGTATTGTAGACCGCGTTGGCCCCGGGGATGGTCTGGATGGCACGCTCCGCAATGCTAATGAGGTATTTGCCAAAAACGTAACGAGAGATGTAGCCGACGCCGGTGACTAACACTACGACCATCATGGTCGCGATGATATCCCAAAACAGGTTGAGATAGGAGTGTTCGCGAATCCATTCGGGTAGGTAAAAAAGGAAAATGGGGCGAAAGGTGCCGCCGACGATCTCAATGATGGTGGCGAGGGCCCAGAGGGTCACCACTAGTGGCGCCAACAGTAGCAAGCCGGTGAGAAAGGCGTTGCGTAGGGTGATGAGATTGGAATTGGGACTTTGGGCCATGGCTTGGCTAAATGCACGTTACGCGCGATGCGGACGCAAAGCTATTTGCGCAGGCTGAAAACCACACCTAGGCCAGCAGCCGCAAACAGGCGGAGGGCCCGGGCTTCGGCGGCGCGCATCCGCCTTTTTTTAGCCGGCTGCCGATCATCGTAGCCGGCGAGATGGAGCCAGCCGTGCACGACATAGAGCAGTAATTCATGGCTGAATTTCCCGCGATGATGCCGGGCGTAGCTGGCGGCGGTGTCCACGGACACACAGATATCCCCGGCTACGCCGAGGGTGGGATAGCCCTCGAAAGTGATCACGTCGGTAGGGGTGGGGTCACTAAGGAAATCGGCGTGGAGTTTCGCAATCGCAGCATCGCGGAGGAATACGATCGAGAGTTCCCCCGCCGGGCAGCCGCCGGCGAATCGGGTGGCATGAGTGTCTAGGGTGGCGATGGCCGTCGCCAGCGCGCGTCGGTCAAGACGTAGGTGTGGATGACGGTTGGCAATCGCGAGCGAACGTCCGGGGCTCATGCCTTGGGCGCTGCCGGCGCGGGTTCGCCGGCGGGATAATCTATCCTCGCGTGCAGCATGTTGATCAACGTGGAGGCGAAGCTGTGCTTGATGAGAGTGATCTCACCGATGGTCAGCGGGCATTCGTCCAGCTGCCCGTCCTCGATGCGGTCGCGGACGATAGTTTCGATCAATTCACTCACATGCTGCGGGGTGATTTTACGGAGCGTGCGCGAGGCGGCTTCGATGCTGTCGGCGAGTGAGATGACGGCGCTCTCACGGAACTGTGGTCGCGGTCCGTCGTAGCGATAGGTGGTCTCTTCGACATCGGTGGGCGTGGGATTGTTAGCTGTGCCTTTTCTTGCCCGGTTGTAGAAATACGAAATGAGCGACGTGCCGTGGTGTTGCTGGATGACGTCGATAATGGCACGAGGCAGGTGATGCTGGCGGGCCAGTTCCACGCCATCCTTGACGTGACTCTTGATGATAAGCGCGGAGAGCGACGGGTTGCTAACATCGTGGGGGTTGGCGCGGTCGCGTTGGTTCTCGATGAAATACTCGGGCTTGTTGGTTTTGGCGATGTCGTGAAAGAGAGCGCAAACTCGAGCGAGAAGGGGATTGGCGCCGATCGCGCTGGAGGCGTTTTCGGCGAGCTGGGCGACGACGAGGGAGTGATGGTAAGAGCCCGGGGCGGCGAGCTGCATGCGGCGCAAAAGGGGATGATTGAAATCCGTGAGTTCCAACAGCGTGATATCGGTGGTGCGCTTGAACAAGGCCTCCAGCACCGGTAACAGCCCGACGACGACGATACCGGTGAAGAGACCGGAGACCACGCCTGCCCCCATCTGGCGCAGGAGCACGGCGACCGGTGACTGGTCGGCAAGGCCGACCAAGAGCGCGAACAGCGCGATGGTGAGCCCGCCCAAGCCTGCGGCGCGCACGACCCGGCTCCGGCGACGCACATCGTGGCCGGCAAAGATCGCGACCATCGAGGCAAGAAAGGTGATGACGATGACATCGAGCCGATTGCCGTAAATGACGCCGGTGAAAATCGAGATCAGCAGCGCCATGAAGATGCCAGAGCCGGCGTCGATCAGGATGGCGACAATAAGCGGCGCGAGGGCGGAAGGGGCCACATACGGCAGGACGGAAGTCCAAGTGCTGTCCGCCGCGAAGAAATCGGCCGCGCTCAGGGAATACACGGCGCGGACGAGTGCAAGATTGAGGATGACCACGAGCGCGAGCAGACCGAGTCGGCTGTTACTTTGAAAAGTTTCACGATCCTCCAGCCGCACGTAGAACACGCTGGCGAGCACCATCGCGAGCACGAGCAGGATGCGGCCGAAGAGTTGAAGCCCCTCGTCGAGCTGGGTGTCGGCGTTCTGTAAGAGAAATTGCCGGTGGGCCATGAGCATCTCGTGTTGCTCGGGCGTGACGCGGGTGCCGGGTTCGATGATCGGCTGGCCGCGCAGGACCGTGACGGTGACCGGCGGCACGCTGCGCACGGCGGCGGCGGCCCGCTGCCGGGAGGCTTCGCGGTCGAACACCAGATTGGGTTTGATGCCGTTACGCAGCAGGCGAAACGCCGCGAGTGAAACCTCGCGGCTGACCTCTTCGGCCGCCAGATTGATTCGCAGGTAGGTGAGCGCCTCCTCAAGTGTTTGGATCGGACGTGAACCGACAGCGTCGTCGTTACGGATAATTTGTAAAGCGGCGGTCTCGCCGCCGCCGGTCTGGGCAAAGCCCGGATACTGCACCCCTTCGCGGTGAATTTCTCGGAGGAGATCGAGGCCCGCGTCGAAGACGGCTTCCCGCGTGGCCGCGGGTGCGGCCTCGAGCAGGATCATCAGGTCTTCCGCCTGTGTGCGGTAGGGGCCACGGACGTTAAAGGCGTCGGCGATAGCAGCGAGCTCGGTGCGACGATCGGTGACCGCGGGCGCGCCCTTGGGGTGGGTGCGCTGATATTCTTTGAGTTCAGCCAGAAGGTCGGCGAAGGCGGCTTCGAACTGTTGCAGGGGTTCTGATTCCAAGCGGTAAACCGGTGGCAGGCGTTCGGCCAGTTGCTCTCGGGCCAGCCGGGTTTTTTCCGCGCTTTCGTAGCTGAATGAGGCGCCCGCTATGATGCGCACGGTTGCGACCTGATTCGGTAGCACCGGCAACTGGTGGTTGGTGATGCCGACGGAGCTGACGAAGACGATGGCGGCGACCGTCGCAATAAAGATGAGCGCGGTGACCAGGCGGCTGCGCTCGATAAAATCCATGAAGGCCGACGGTTCCGCGCCGCGCCGGATCTTGGGGCGCGTGGTCAAGGAGCGGAGGCGTTGGTGGAGGGACATGGTTCAGGATTTTTCCACTCTGCCGTTGGCACTGCCCATGGGGTCTTTGTAGCGTTCGTAAGCGGCGATGATGTGGGCGACCAAAGGGTGGCGCACGACATCGGCGCCGCTGAAAGCATGGAAATCAATGCCGGGCACTTGCCCGAGGATATGCCGCACTTCGAGTAGTCCGCTCTGTTTGGAACGCGGCAGATCGATCTGGGTGATGTCGCCGGTGACGACCATGCGCGAGTCCTCACCGAGGCGGGTGAGAAACATCATCATCTGCTCGGGGGTGGTATTTTGCGCCTCGTCGAGGATGATGAAGGCGTTCGCGAGCGTGCGGCCGCGCATGTAGGCCAACGGCGCGATCTCAATGATGCCCTTTTCGGTGAGGCGGGCAATATCCTCCGGTTCGAGCATGTCGTGCAAGGCGTCGTAGAGTGGCCGGAGGTAGGGCAGAATTTTTTCGCGCAGGTCGCCGGGTAAGAAACCTAAAGCTTCGCCAGCCTCGACCGCCGGCCGGGTGAGGATGATACGCTGAACCTCGTTTTTCAGTAGGGCGGAAACCGCCGCCGCCATCGCGAGGTAGGTTTTGCCGGTGCCGGCGGGCCCGATGCCAAACACGACCGAGTGCTTGAGCATGGATTGCAGGTAGAGTTTCTGTCCGAGAGTTTTTGGGACGATGCTCTTGCGGTTGGTCGGGATGACCAGCGGGTCGGCAATCAACTGGCGCAACATGGCCCCTTCGCCGCGGCCGAAGGTTTCGACGATGCGCTCAAAGTCGGGTGTGCGGATGGTCATGCCCTGGGTGCGGGCGTCGTTGAGGAAGTTGAACATTTCTTCGGTGCGGCGGATGGAGTCTGCCGGTCCGTCGAGTTTGAGCCAGGCTTCACGGGTCACGAGCCGGACCCCGAGGGTGCGTTCGACTTGGGTAAGATTTTCCTCCCGCCCGGCGTAGAGCTGCTGAAGATGCCGTGGGCTGGGGTAGTAAAGGGTCTTGGTGGTCAACGGTATGAAACTTGATGGGCCGGCGGAACGTTCCCTGATCAGGGTTTGCTCAACGCCACGGCGGCATTGGTGAGTTTTTCCCAGGTAGTGTCGAGGGATTGCGGCAGTACACGAGTTTGCCCGAGCACAGGCATGAAATTCGTGTCGCCGTTCCAGCGCGGGACGATGTGGGCGTGCAGATGGGCGATACTGCCGCCAGCGGCGGTGCCGAGGTTGAAGCCGACATTGTAGCCGTCGGGTTTAAGCACGGCGGCGAGGAGCCGCTTGGCGAATACGATGGCTTCCATCAGATCGGCGCGCTCATCCGGGCGGAGGTCTTCCAACTCGACCACTTCGCGAAACGGGATGGCGAGCAGGTGTCCTGGGTTGTAGGGAAAACGGTTCAGGATGAGATAGGAAAGCGGCTGTCGGTGGACGATCAGCGCGGTGCGGTCGTCACCCAAGGCGGGTAGTTCTGTGAACGGTCGCGCAGTGGCCGGATAGCGAGGCGCCTCAATGTATTCCATGCGCCAGTAAGCGTGCAGTTGCTCCATCTTTAAGGACGCGCAGACAAAACCGACTGCCGGGTAATGTCAAAGCCGCGTCTCGGGCCAATCTGACGCAATTTGTGGTCAGGAAACGCGCTTGCCGGATACCGCAGCGGGCCTCATCTAAACCCTTTCCTATGACCACGTCTCCCGCCAATTCGCCGGCTCTGCGTCGCCGCGTTGTCATCACCGGTGTCGGTGCCGTCACGCCGGTGGGCAATACCGCCTCGGATACTTGGGCCGCGCTTGCCGCCGGTCGCAGTGGGATTGCGCGTATCACGCGCTTTGATCCCGCTGCCTGTAATGTGCATATCGCCGGCGAGGTGAAAAACTTCGATCCGGCCCGCCCGTTGTCGGTGCCATTGCGTCCGCGCGGGCCGGGGTCCGAGCCACTCACCCACGCGCTGACGCCCAAGGATGTGAAGAAATTTGGCCGGTTCACCCATCTGGGCACGGCGGCGGCGGTCGAGGCTTATACTGATTCGGGGTTGGACGCGCATCGGGCCACGCTGGCGGCAGATCGCATTGGCGTGAATCTGGGCGTCGGTCTCGGCGGCCTGCCTGAGATGGAGGCGATGCACGATACTTGGAAGGCCGGTGGCTATCGCAAGATTTCGCCGTTTTTCATCATCCAGATCGCGCCCAACCTGCTCGCTGGGCAGGTGAGTCTGCAGCTCGATTGCCGCGGACCCAACGTGAGCGTAGCCTCCGCTTGCGCGACCAGCGGCCACGCCTTGGGGGAGGCGGCCGCGACCATTGCCCGCGGCGATGCCGATGTGATGATCGCCGGTGGAGCGGAGTCCACCGTCACGCCGCTGGCGATAGGAGCCTTTGCCCAGATGCGCGCGCTCTCTCAGCGCAATGAGGCGCCGGAACAGGCCTCGCGACCCTATGATGCGGACCGTGACGGTTTCGTTCTCGGGGAAGGCGCGGTAGTTTTTGTGCTGGAGGAATATGAGCAGGCGCTGAAGCGCGGGGCCAGAATCTATGCCGAACTGCGCGGTTACGGGGCCACGGCCGATGCCCACCATCTTTCCTCGCTCGCACCCGGGGCCGAAGGCTCGGCGCGAGCGATGACCGCTGCGCTCCAGCGCGCTGGCTTGAAACCGACCGAGATTGATTACGTCTCGGCGCACGCCACCTCGACACCCGGCGGTGACGGGGAGGAAGCGACCGCGATTGCGACCGTATTTGCCGACAACAAGGCCGATCTGCACGTGAGCGGCGTAAAGTCCATGACCGGCCACCTACTGGGGGGCGCGGGCGCGCTGGGGGCATTTGCGGCGGTGATGGCCGTGCACCACAGCCTAGTGCCGCCGACGATCAATCTCACGAATATCGATCCCGCTTGTGCGGCCACCGGGTTGAACTTCACGCCGAACACCGCCGTGAGAAAAACCGTGCGGGCGGCGCTGGCCAACAGCTTCGGTTTCGGCGGCACCAATGCCTCGCTGGTGGTGGCCAAGGTGTGAGGTGCGGTTGCGACGCGGTGGTCCGTCAGGAGACGGACCCTCCAAAATACAGCGTGGTAATGCTGCGGGGTGGAGGCCCGGTCTCCTGACCGGCCGCGAATAACGAATCGGCCGCGTTAATTGAATCGCGTGCGCACGTAGAGCTGTTCGACCTTGGTTCGCGCCCATGGTGTGCGGCGCAGAAACTTCAGGCTGGAGCCCACGCTCGGATCGTGAGTGAAGCAGCGGATGGTGATGCGGTGGCCGAGTTCCTCCCAGCCGTAATACTCGGCGAGTTTCGTCACGATGGTCTCAAGAGTTACTCCGTGCAGGGGGTCGTTCGTGGTGCTCATATTTTCTCAAAGACGAACAGGTGGTTGAGTCCGAGTTGAAAGGACTGTCGGCGGTGCAGGCAGAAATGCGGCGCCGTGAAAATTTCCAAGGTATCGGCGGGTTTGAAGCCATAGTGCTGCTTCAAGGACATGCCGTCGATCAACCGGCAGAACCGCAGCGCGGCCAGCATCAGGGCCACAGCCGGGCTGGGCACGGTGATGATGAGCCGACCGCCCGGCGTGAGTAGCGCGGCACAAGCCGCGGCGATCCGCGCCTGCGCGGATGGGGGAATGGGTTCGAACACGGCGAGCAGCGTGACCGCATCCCAACCCCCGGATGGCGGCCGGACATCCGGAAAGAGGCCTGGATGGATCTTGTAGCGCGAAGTCCGGCGAGGTGCGTTCAGCAAAGGCTCAATGCCATAGCCCGCCGCAAGCCGATCACCCAAGTAGTCAAAAAACTCCCCGTGATAGGCGCCCACATCAATGACGCGGACGGGCGGGGGAATGAATGCCGCGGCCCGGCGGATGCGCCAGCGTTGGATGAAGCGGTCGAGTCGGGTCACGGCAGCGTGAGTGAACGCAACCGCCAGCCGCTGCCAAAGAAAAAGGTGCGACCGATCCACGGGCCCGGCGCCTCGAAGCCAGCGCCTTCCGCGATGCGATGCACCACTTCGGTATCACAGGTGCCGGGCTTCAGGCGGTAGAGGACATGTTCAGTGAGGCCGTAGACCGCATCGGGACCTTTAAAAACACAGAACTGAGCTTGGTCCGGCATGATGCCGTAATCCTCCGGTAGGGTGGACTCAGCGATGACTTCGCGTGCGGCCACATCGATGAGGGCGATACGCGGACGAATGTGCTGCGCCCCCATGGTCTTGGCGGCGAAACGTGAGTGGCTCAGCTGGGCATAAACGCGGCCGGGACCGGCCGGGGCAAGAGCCTGAATGCTGGGCAGATCCTTCAGACCGAAATCACCGGTATAAACCGCACGATCCTCGATCGGATCCCAGAGCACAAACGCCCCGTGCTTGGCTTTGATCTGGGTGCCGGTGCCGCCCTCGGTGCTCAGCCCGACAAGCAGTTGCTGCGACTCCGGGAGCCAGAGCAGGGAGAAAGGTGAACAATCAGGCGTGAGGTGACGGTGACTGGCGTGGGTGCCGGTTTTAGGGTCGAGCCAAGCCAAGGTGCCGCCCCAGAGTCCGTAGTCGGGTAGCGAGGCGATCCACATTTTTTCCGGAATGACCGTGCCGTCGGATTTTTTCAGGGCCGGCACGATGGCCATGCCGGCGGGGCGGATGCCGATCGGGTCGAGCCGGCCGATGTCGCGCGGGTTGGCGGTCTCATCCGTGCCGTAGCGGTAAGGTTTGCGCGGATCATAGAGCGAGATGCGCGAGTGCGAATAGGAGGCGATGGCCATGGTGCCGTCGCTGAAGTTGCCCATCGTATAGGCCTCGCCGAGCGAGACGCTACAGCGACCGAGATTGGTCATGTCGCCGGTCTCGGGATTGTAGCGCAACAAATGCTCCGGCAGGAAACTCGAGCCGTAGATGCAGCCGTCGGGCCCACGGTGGAGCATGAAGATGTTCGAGCCGCCGCCGTCCCAATTGAGGTCGAGGGTGCGGGGGGCGATGTCCGGGACGGTGCTGGTAAGGCGGAGCTGTTTGAAGAGCCCGGCGCCTTCTTCGCCGTCCGCCCAGGCCGCGATGAGGCCGCCGGGCATGGGCAGGACTTCTTGATAGCCGTGTTTGTAGGTGGCGTGGATGCCAGGCATCGCGGGCGGTAAATAGGCGACGGGTTCCAGGTCCAACCCGCGCAACCGGAAATTACCTTCGTGCGATTCGAGATAGAGCCGGCCGTCGAGCCCTTTGTAAAAGAGCAAGCGCTGGCTCTTGTCCTCGGGATTGGTGATGCGCGGACCGACGGCCTGAAACGCGCCAGTGGCTGGATTTACGGCGACGAGGTGAGGCTGCACCATCTTGACCATGGCGGCGAGGCTGCCGTCGTTGCCCGCGAGCGGGTAGAGGTATTTGTCCACGGGATCGACGCTGCCGAGACGACGGAATTCGCCGGTCACCGGATCATAACGGGTGAGGCCGCAGCCCGGATAGGCGCCGATCCAGATGCCGCCGTCGGGAGCCTCGGTGATGCCCGTGGGAAAAATAGCCTGATCGCCATCAATGGCGCCAAGATCCTCTAAGCCGCGATCGGGATGGGCGGGATCGTAGCGGAGCAGATGACCGTCCGTATGGGCGCCGATGTAGAGAATGCCGGTGGCGGGACTACGGAACGAGCCCGTGGGATACTGCTGGGCCTTGGCGGGGGCGTTGAATTGGCGGCATTTGCCGGTGGCGAGATCAATATCCAGGACGAAGAGTCCGCCGTTGTTCTGGCCCATGGAGGCGAGTAGCGAAGGCTGGCCGTCGGACCCACGGCCTGGGTGCAGACGCACCCAGTTGATGGCTTTGACCGGCACGCCGAGTTCGTTTATGTTGAAGGAAGTGGAAGCAGCAGACGAGGTAGACATAATGAAAGATCAGGCTGGCAGGGTAAGTGCGCGCAGGCGCCAACCGGTGGCAAAGTAAAACTGATTATCGATGATCGGGCCGACGACGTCGATGGCGTTGGGGGTGGAGTGGGTGAGCCAGACCGTGCCGGTCTGCGCGGGCGGGGTATCGGGTTGCCAGACGCGTTCGACCTCGCAGGTGCCGGGCTTAATGCGGAAGACACAGTAGCCGGTGGCGCCGTAAACCACGCCACCGGGTCCGACACGCAGCGAGTGCAGCCCGTGCCAGGAGAGCGGGCCGAAGTCCTCGGGCAACCAGGCGGAGTCCACCACGGTGCGGTGGACGGGATCCAAGAGCGCGAGACGCGGACGGATGGTCGGGGCCCCGGCGGCCACGACTTGGTCGCCGCGCCCGAGCAAGGCATAGACCAAGCCCCTGCCGTCAGGCGCGAGGGAGTTGACATCCGCCAGGTCGGCAAGTCCGCCGTCGCCGGACCACACGAGTTCATCCTGCACCGCATCCCAGAGCGCAAAGCCGCCGTGCAAGCGCGTGACACTGACGCCGGTGCCGGCCTCGATGCTCAGACCGATGAGAATCTGCCTGGGGTCGGGCAGCCAGAGCAACGCCGCCGGGGTGAGGTCCGGCACGATGGTGCGGTGTGAGCGATGCGCGCCCGTTTTCGGTTCATACCAAGCAAGGGTGCCATGGCGTAAACCGTAGTCGGGACAGGAACCCATCCAAAGACGTTCAGCCACCTGCGCGTGACCATTCACGGGAAAGGCCGGAGTGGTGATCAGCGCATTCGGTCGGTAACTCACGGCATCGAGCCGGCCGAGGTCGCGGGGGTTGTCGTGTTCCGTGTTGCCGAAGTGAACCGGCCGGGTCGGGTCAAAGACCGAGAGCCGGGCCTCGGGGTAGGAGGCGAGCCAGACTTTGCCATCAAGGGAGGCGAGCGAATACGCCTCGCCGCCGGCAAAGCAATGGTCGCCCAAATCCTCGATCCGGCTGCCGTCCAAGGAGGCGCGGAAAAGTCGGTTGGGCAGATAACTGGAGCCGTAGAGGTCGCCACCGGCGCCGACAGCCAAGACATGCAGGCTGGAGCCGCCACCGACCCAGTCGAGGGTGAGTGTGCGTGAGGTTATGAAAGGATCGCGGTTCGCCAGCAGAACCTTCCGGCAGGGGCCGGTGCCGTTCATCCGGTCGTCGAGAAAAGCAGCGGTCCAGCCGCCGGGCATCTCGGCAGGCAGTTGGTAGCCGTGCTTGTAGGTGGCTTGGATGCCGGGCAGCGGGGGCGGGATTTCGTTCACCGGGGTCAGTAGCTGTTCCTCAATGAGAAATTTGCCGGCATGGGAATCGAGATAGAGCCGCCGGTCGGTGCCTTTGAACAGTTTCAGAAATTGGGACTTGTCGGTGAGGTCGGTGATGGCGGGTCCGACTTCGCGGTGGGCTCCCGTGGCGGGATCAATCACGAGGAGGTGTGGCCGGACAAACTTCACCAGCGCGGCCAGCGAGCCGTCGTCGCCGGCAACCGGATAGAGATACTCGTCGAGCTCATCTTTGCGCCCGTGGTGGGCGAAAAGCCCGGTGGTCGGATCGAACTTGGTCAGAATTGCGCCGGGATAAGCACCGATCCAGAGCGCGCCGGCTGCATCCTCCGTGATGCCGAGCCCGAAGGTGCCGGTTTCATCGATGCGACCCAGATCCTCGATGCCGTGCTCCGGGTGGTTGGCGTCAAAGCGATGCAGCCGTCCGTCCCAAGCCGAGCCGATATAGAGGATGCCGCTGCGCAATGAGCGGAACGCTGCGGTCGGGAAGGTGGAGTGGACGCGGTCGCACACGGCAAACTGTCGGCAGGCGCCGGTCGCCAGATCCACGTTGAGCACGAAAAGCCCGCCGTGGTTCTGTCCCATGCTGATCAGCAGGGAAGGGCGGCCGTCGGCAGTCTGACCGGGATGGAGCCGGGCCCAACTCACACCGCAGACGGGGATGCCGAGGTCGCGGGCGTTGAGGGCGGAAGTGGTCATTGGCGGAGCGCACCAGCCAAGGGGAAACTATTGGCCGGCGGCAATCGGCATTTGGCCTGAAGGGTTGTTTATTGAACGCCGTCTATCTGCCCTAGCTACTCCCGGAGGGGGCCTGATTGCACTGGCTAGGCTGGGCGGCGTCCTAATTTCACTCGGGAATTCCGCAGCTTGCTGCGGGGAAAGGTCAGTATTCATACTGCGCGCTTGCCGGGAGGCCGCTTTTTTCGACAAATAGCAAACATGTCTTCTTCGCTTCGTCCCCGCCCCGTCCCCGGCCTTGGCAGCGCGTTGATTGGCGCGGAGGAAGAGGCGCTGGTGGTCGATGTGATTCGCCGCAAGGAGCCGTTTCGTTACTATGGCGTGGGTTTCCAGCCCACGCCGCCGATGGTCGCGCAACTGGAGAAGGAGTTTCGTGAGTATATCGGGACGGATTTTGCGCTGGCGGTGAACAGCGGCACGGGCGCGCTGGAGGTGGCACTCGCCGCGATGGGCATCGGGCCGGGCGATGAGGTCATCGTGACCGCGTGGAGTTGGATTTCCTGTTTCACCGCGATTGTGCGCACGGGGGCCCGGCCAGTGCTCGCAGAGATTGATGAATCGCTGAATATGCCGGTGACGGAGATCGCGCGGCTGACGACGCCCCGCACGCGAGCGGTGGTCATCGTGCATTATCAAGGCGTGGCGGCCGACATGGAGCCGATTGTGCTGGAGGCGCACCGGCGCGGGATTTTCGTGTTGGAGGATTGCGCCCAATCACTCGGGGCGAGTTATCGCGGCCGGAAGATCGGCACGAGGGGCGACGTGGCCACCTACAGCCTGCAATACAACAAGGTAGCGACCTGTGGCGAAGGCGGCATGGTCCTTACCCGCGACCAGCGCATCTATGAGCGGGCGGTGCGGCTGAGCGATCTCGGGAATTACCGGCCGTATCACGCGACGATCGTGACCCCGCATGAGCCGGCCTTCGTCGGCGGACAATACCGGATGTCAGAACTGGCCGGCGCGATGGCGTTGGCGCAACTGCGCAAGGTGGAATACATCCGCGAGCGGTGCCGCGCGTTGCAGGCCCGCATCGTGTCGAGGTTGCAGGGGCTCAAGGGCCTCAGCCTTCGCAAGAATCCCGATCCCGACGGCGATCTGGGCTTTGAACCCTATCTGTTGCTCGACAGCCCCGACCACGTAGCGTCGTTCCGCGAAAAGCTCGACGCGCGTAACGTCAACTGCGGCGCGCGCACCGGCACGTATCCGCAATACAACCGCGACTACGTGAAGTCCGGCCTTGCGCATCATCCGGCAGCCTCACCTTTCCGCGACCTCAAGCCGTGGCCCGCCCCCGGTTATCGTGCGGAGGATTTTCCGCAGACCGAAAATATCACCGCCCGATACATCGCGTTACCGCTGGGTGTGCTCTACACTGACGAGGATGCCGACTACATCGCGGAGGCCGTTATCGCGGTGCACGCGGAAGTCTGCGGTTGATCAATCCCGACGGCCGAGCATCGCGCCGCCGTCTACGAGCAACGTGGTCCCGGTGATGTAGGCGCCGTCGTCGCTAGCCAGAAACAGGAAACTCCCGGCGACCTCCTCGGCTGTGCTCATCCGCAGGAGCGGCACGGTCCGGTCCACGATTTTGGCGAAGTGCCGGTCGCGGTCGTAGATTTTCTTAGTGAGACCGGCGTAAACCATCCCGGGCGCGACGAGCGCGGCCGTAATACCGTGTGGTGCGAGTTCCTGGGCGACGACTTTGGCGAGCATCTGCTGCCCGCCCTTGCTCGTGCAATAGGCGGTGCCGCCCGGCCAAGGCATTGCCTGCACCCAAGAACCGGTGAAGAGAATCGTGCCGCGGCGCGCCCGCCCACGGCGGGGATTCTTGAGCATGAGCCGGGCAGCGCGCTGGGCGGTGAGGAAGCTGCCGGTGAGATTTACGGCCAGCGTGTGGGACCAATTTTTTTCCGTGACGGTGACGAAAGGCTCGTTGGCGACCATACCGGCGTTACAGATGGCGGTGTCGAGCCGACCGAGAAACTTGAGCGCGGCGGTGAAGGCGCGATCCACCGACGTAGCGCGGGTGACATCACAGCGCACATAGGCCGCCGCGGTGGGGTGGAGTGATCGGGCGATGGCGCGGCCCTTGGCGCTCGGCAGCAGATCGGCGAGCACGACACGGGCGCCGGCGGCGAGGAAGCGCTTGGCCACAGCCAGCCCGATGTCGCCGCCGCCGCCCGTGATGAAGACTCCGGTGTTGGCGATTCCTTGCATGACGGGTGCTAGCGGAGGCTTTAGCCGTAGGCGCCGATACCGTGGAAGCCGAGCAGGCGCTTGCGACGCGGGGTGGCGCGGGCAATGACGTCCTCAGGTAGATGATAGTTCACGAAAGGCCAGTAGCGCTGGGCGACCCAGCGGCGGGCGAAGGGGGTCTGGACGGCCCAGCGATAGCGGTCCTTGGAAATATTGGGTCCGCCGCGGTGCCACGTCTGGTCGTGCCAGAGCACACAGGTGCCAGCCTTACCGACGGCGTTGACGATGCCCTGACCGTTCCAAGTGAGGTTGCCGCTGGTGTCCATGTCCTGCTCTCCGGGGTAAAGCCCGCTGCGGTGGGTGCCGGGGATGAACTGGGTGGGGCCAAGCTCCTGGTCCACGTCGTTGAGGTAGTAATGCGCGTTGATGATGTAGACTGGCATCTCGATGCGGGGATCGAGGGTGACACCGCGCGGGATGGGGAGGCGCACGCATTCGTCGGCGTGCCAGAAGGTGATGGTCTTGCCCGGGCTTGTGCGGAGCGCGCTGTTGGCGATCAGGTGGCATTCCTCACCGAGGAGGTGGTCCATGAACTCCGCGATGCCGGGGTGATCGATGAGTGCCTCGAATTCTGGGCCGCGTTCGAACATCTTCGGTCGCCAGATCTCCTGCATTTGGTAGAGATTGGCCTCCGGGCTATGGGTAGCGAAGGCCTTTTCGACGCCGGCCTTGAGGGTGGCGACTTCGGTGGGCGTCAGCACCTCGGGCACGATGAGAAAGCCGTCGCGGTGGAACTGGGCTAGGATTTCGGGGGTGGGCTTGAGGACAGTGGGCATGGGGTGGAGGTGGTGCCGTTAGTCCATGCTCGTTGGGGAACGCCGTTGGGCCGTCAATCACGCAGTGGCCGAATATTCTCCCGGCCGTTCACTTCGCCAGCCGCTCTGCCACGGTGCGGATGGCGCAGGCTACTTTTTCGATGTAGGCGTCGGGCATCGCCTCGTTGATCGGCAGCGTCACGCCGTCCTCGAGAATGGCAGCGGCGATCGGGCAACTGACTTTGGTGTAGTCCATGGTAGTAAGGCCGAAGTCGCGGACCGGCCAGGCACCGCCGAAGAAGTTGTGATGCTGGAAGACCTTGTAGCGATAGACCGGCATCGGGATGTAGCCGGCGTGGGCGGGGACCCCCTGAGCTTTGAGTTCGTTCACGAATTCGGTGCGATCGACGGTGAGTTTCGTCAGATCGAGTCGCAGGAGGTAGAACCAGTAGCTGTGGAAATCGCCGTCACGGGTGACGGGTGGGAGCACGCCGGGGAGATCTTGCAGCAACGAGGTGAGGAGGGAGCCGGCGCGGTTCCGGCGAGTGACGATATCCTTGAGCTTGCCGAGCTGGGCGACGCAGACGGCGGACTCGGGCTCGCTCATGCGATAGTTGGGAGCGAGTTCCTCGGGATCGCGCGTGCCGGCCACGCGGTCGTAGCATTTGTCGCCCCACTTGGACAAGCCGTTGCCAAGGTCGTCGCGGTTGGTGCCGACCATGCCGCCGTCGCCGCAGGCGATGTGTTTGAAATCGTTGAACGAATAGCAGCCGAAATCTCCCATCAGGCCCACCGGAGTCCCGCGGTGCTGTGCCCCCCAAGACTGGGCACAGTCCTCGATCAGGGCGAGGTTGTGTTCCTTGGCGACGGCTAGGAGGGCGGTCAGGTCGCAGGGGTTGCCCGCGAGGTGCACGGCCATGATGGCGCGGGTCTTGGGCGTGATGGCGCGGCGCACCGCGGTCGGATCCATATTGTAGGTGCGCGGGTCAAGATCGCAGAACACCGGCACACCCTGTTGATAGATGATCCCGATGACTGAGCCCATATCGGTGATCGGCGAGCCGATGATCTCCTCGCCAGGCTTGAGCCGGAGCGCGGCGACGGCGATGTGCAGCGAAGCCGAGCCGGAGGAGCAGGGGAAGAGGTGCTTGAGTGGGTAGTGCTGGCGGAAGTCGGCGAGGAGGGCGTTGGTCTGCGGACCGTTCCAATAAAAGAGGGATTTCTGCCGCACCATGGCAGTGAGCCGGGCAAGCTCGGCATCGCCCCAGCGCACGGGTTGCGGCACGGGTTCATCAACAATGGGCTGCAGGACAGGCGGAGTGACGGTGGGCATGTGGTGAAAAGTGATTGGCCGCAAAGAACGCAAAGATCATCAAGGACTCCGACGGAAATCCTCCGCGCGCCGATAGGCGCAATGGTGAGCCACACTATGATTTTTTTGTGCTCTTTGCGGCCATAACTCCGAGACTTGGGTTGCGGGGAACTCGGTGATCAGAGCTTGAAAAAACGCCGGGCGTTTTCGGCGCCGATGAGTTTTTTGGCGGTGGCGGGGATGTGGGCGTCGGTTAGCTTGCCGACTTCGCCGTCGGTGGAGAGCAGGGGCGTGCAGGTGCCCAGCAGCAGACGGCGGGCCGGGATTTTCTTGAGCATTAGCTCGAGCGTGTTGGTCAACTCGCAGAACGCGATGTCGGCGGAAAAATTGGCGTGCGCGAGGGCGAGCTTCTCGACCTCGGACTTATAGAGGCCGGTGAAGAGCACGTGACGCCGGGGATGGCGTTGGAGGAACGCGGCCACCTGCACGACCGGCACGCCTTTGATTTTAAGCGCGAAATACCGGTGGCGTTCATCCTCCAAGCGGACATTGACCACGAGCGGGAGGCCCGCCTCGTCGAGCGCGTCGAGGAAGGGATCGAGGCGACGGGAGGCGAGGGAGTAATTGTGGTAGTTGGGGAAAATCTTGACCGCCCGGATGGACGCGGTGGCGCGACACTCGGTGAGTTGCTCGCGCCAATTCGCGAGGACGGGGTTGATGACCGGCACGGGCAGAAGCGCCGGGGTGCGCTGGACGGCGGCGAAGAGTTTCCGGTTAATCACCATCGGCTCGGGTTGGAAGACGGCCCCGAGATGCGAGACGAGGGCGCGGCGGATGCCGCTGGCGGCGAGATGGGCGGCGAGTTCCGGGCCGGTGCGATCAGGCGCGGGGGTGAACGGCCACGGGCCGAGGTTGACGTTGGAGTCGATGAGCATGGCGTGGCTTAGTTGATCTTGAGATTGAGCAGGCGGGCGGTGTTGCTGAAGAGGAGCTTTTGCTTGTCGGCGGCGGAGATCTTTGCGCCGAGGATGCGGCGGATAGTCACGCTACTTTCACGGATGGGCAGGTCGGACCCGTAGAGGACATGATCGGCGCCGAGGTGCTCGACGGCAAACTCGATAAGACCTTCCTCAGGGAAGCCGCCGGAGGTATCGACCCAGACATTGGCCAGGCCCTTGGCCTCAAGCACGCCGCGGAAGCCGATGCCGGTGAGGTGGGCCATGATGATGTGCACATCCGGAAAGCGGCGCGCGAAAAGGCAGGTGTCGGCGGGGTCGCTTTGGTGCTGGCGGTCCTTGATGTTGGTGGTGCTCCAACTGTGCTGGAGGACGACGAGATTGAAGGTGCGCGCGGCCTTGGCGACGTGGCGCATCGCGGAGTGCGAGGCGTTGTTGGCGATTTCGAGCTTGATGCCGCGGAAGCCGGGGAGGGCGACGCAGCGCTCGACCTCGGCCATCGCCGCACGCTCTCCGAGGAGTGGGTTGAGGCAAACAAAGCCGGTGAAATATTCCGGGTGCTCGCGCGTAAGCCGGGCGGTATCGTTGTTGATCTTGCGCAGTTGGTCGGCGTCAGGCGTGGCCCCATAGAGGAGCACATCGCCGAGAATGTTCATGTGGACGATGCCGTGGTGTCTGCCTTGGGCGATGGCCTTGTTGATGGTGGCGGGCAGCCAATTCAGGCTTTTGAAGACCGGGTGGGTGTGAACGTCGATAATGCGCATAGATCGCGGCGAGGCCGCAGGGTTTATGACGGTGGACCGGATAAAACGGAGTGACAAGACCGATTAGTGTCAGCAAGGCTCGCGCCCACTGCATGAGTGCGACCCCACTTAACGACCACGATATCGAAACCCTCCTCTCGCAGCCCACACCGGGTGCGATGGCGACGGTGCGCCGGCTCGAAGGTGACGGCATGGTGCTGGGCGTGGGTGGCAAGATGGGCACGTCGCTCGCCGTGATGTGGCGGCGGGCCCTCGATGCGGCGGGCAAGAGTGGCACGAAGGTTTACGGCGTCTCCCGATTCAGTCGGCCCTCGGCCAAGGCCGAGCTGGAGAAGTTCGGCATCACCCCGCTTTCCTGCGACCTCGCCGATCCTGACCAAGTGGCGCGGCTGCCCGAGGTGCCCAATGTGCAATACCTCGCTGGCCAGAAGTTCGGCACCGACAGCGCGCCGGACGAGACGTGGATACAGAACACCGTGGTGCCCTCACTCGTGGCGAAAAAATTCCGCGCCGCGCGCATCGTGGTGTTTTCTACCGGTTGCGTGTATCCTTTTGTCTCCACGATCGGAGATGGCAAAGGTGCCACCGAGCAGACGCCCGTGGCTTTCCTCGGCGAATACGCGAGCACCTGCGTGGGGCGCGAACGGGTCTTCACCCACTACGCCCGCAAATACGGCACCGCGCAGCTCATGTATCGACTCAATTACTCAGTCGAGCTCCGTTACGGCGTGCTAGTGGACATCGCCACGCGCATCCTCGCCGACGAGCCGATCGATATCACGATGGGCTGGTTAAACCTCATCTGGCAGGGCGATGCCTGCGCGCGTGCGCTCCAGTGTCTTGAGCATACGGCGAATCCTCCGAAGCTGCTCAACATCACCGGGGCGGAAAAGCTCTCCATTCGCACCATTGCGGAGAATTTTGGCCGCCTGCTCGGCAAACCCGTGAAACTCACCGGCCAAGAGGCCACGGCTGCGTGGATTTCCGACGCGAGTGAGTCCAGCCGCCTGTTTGGTCCGACCACGGTATCGCTGGAAGTCATGATGCGCATGGTGGCCGACTATCTGCAGGCCGGCGGCCAGCTGCTCGGCAAGCCCACGCACTTCGAAACCCGCGACGGTAAATTTTGATCATGGATATCCGCACTCATCTGCACGCTGGCCACGCCATCCCCGCCCAGCCGTTGGCGCTGGACGCCCACCGCAAGTTTTCCGAACGCCACCAGCGCGCGATTACCCGCTACTACCTCGCGTCCGGTGTCGGCGGCCTCGCGGTGGGTGTGCACT
>JBDNGL010000118.1:0-15250 GCA_041689285.1 Opitutaceae bacterium | reverse complement strand
TCTCGAATAAAGCACGGACGGGCACGCGTGTGCCCTTGAAAAGCCAGGCGCCGCTGACCTTTTCGGGCATGCGTTCCGCTGCCGGGCATTGCGACCAATCTAGCATGGAGTGAGACTAGTCGGGAAAAAATATGAAGCAAGCTCTGCGACCGGGAGGTCGATATGGATGTGGAAATCAGGAAGGCTGAAACAGACCCGGCTTGAGCGGCGGGGTGGACGGGGAGGCGGACCGCCTCCCCGCCTTGGGCAAGGGCCTGGGAACTGGGGCGACGTAGGCGGTGGGTTTGAAGCGGCCGCCCTCGGCGTCAAAGCGGAGGTGGCCGAGGTGGACGTCGGCGAAGTATAGTTCGGTCTGGCCGTCCGAGCCGTGCCGCAGGCCGACGCGCTTGCCGGCGAAGGCCTCGCCGGCGAGACCGTCCGCAAGCGGCTCATGGAGACGACGGAGCTGCACACCATCCTCCGCCTGCCCACCGGCATCTTCTACGCGAACGGCGTGAAGGCCAACGTGCTCTTCTTCGACAACCGCCCCGCCAGCAAAACCACCGCCACGAGCGAGGTCTGGTATTACGATTACCGCACGAACATCCATCACACGTTGAAGCGAAAGCCGCTCCGCCTCGACGATCTCGCCGAGTTCATTGCGTGCTACAACCCGCAGAACCGCCACAAACGGAAGGAAACCTGGCAGGCCGAGAAAAACCCCGCCGGCCGCTGGCGGAAGTTCAGCCACACCGAGCTGGCCGCCCGCGGCAAAACCAGCCGCGACCTCTTCTGGCTGAAGGACGACAGCCTCGCCGACCTCGACAACCTCCCCGAGCCCGCCGACCTCGCCGCCGACATCATCGAAAACATCGAAGCCGGGCTCGCTAATTTCCGGGCGGCCGCTGCAACCTTGGGCAAGTAGCCGGAACGGATTTCCGGTTTCGATAGGTCAGAGCTGAACTTTCAACCTTCGGACAATCTTGGCCCTGCGATGGCCCGTTCCGCCCTTACCGTTGCGCAGACTTATGGCGCACTGCGGCGGGCGCTGGAGGCCACATTGGTTTGAGGTCAACTGGAGTCAGACCCCGCCCGGGTGCGCACGTATCAAGAGACGGGCCGTCGCATACACGAGCCTATGCTGCTATTGGCCGGAGTTTGTGGCGGAGGCAAAGCTGGCTGACGAACGGCGGGACAAGATCCAAAAAACCCGCCGAATGTCTTTCCCAAAACATGAGCCTCCACGAACCTATCGTCGAAGATTCCGCCCTAGGATCATGATTACGGGTTAACCGCTAATGGGCGCTAATTGAAAACAAGTCGATTGGAGCTAATGCAGGCAGACATTAGCGACAATGAGCGTGGAGTAGCGGTTCAAGATTATGGGCGTTTTCCCTTCGGCCGCACACCGCATTTGCTCCAGTCCCAAGGCTTGAAGCCGAGTTTCAGGGCGGGGGAGTTTTTGGCGAGGCGCCAGGTCTTTTTGCCTTCGGTGACCTTGGGGTCGGCGACGAGGGAGAGGGAATCGTGCCCGGCCTTTTTCCAGGCGGCGAGGCTGAGGTGGCGGGGGACGTCCCTGCGGGTGGCGGGGTGGCCGCTGGGCGGGAGCTGGCCGCCGGGGGACCAGAAGCAGTTGGCGTTGGATTCGAGGGCTTCGCGGATGTCGCCCTTGTAGCCGCCGGAGAAGAGCAGCTCGCTCGGGCCGAGGAGGAGGTTGTTGAAAAAGTTCGCGCTGCGGTGGGCGGGCTCGACGCGATAGACGGAGGTGAGCGCATGCGTGCCGCGGGCAAAGATGTTGTGACGGACGACGTTTTCGCGCGCGTAGTGGATGTTGAACGGCGCGTCCTTCGTGTCGTGCACGAGGTTGTGCTCGACGGTGAGGTGGGAGGTCCCTTCGTCGAGGTAGATGCCCCAGCCGCCGTAGGCCTGTGACCAGATGTGGTGCAGGTGGTTGCCGCGGATGACAGTGCCGGGCTGGATGCCGAGCGTGTAGATGCCGCCCATGTCGCTGAGCACGCCGGCGCCGATGTCGTGGATGAGATTGTGCTCGATCCGGTTGTGGGAGGTGACGGTATCGCGGTAACCCCAATTCCACCCCACGGAGATGCCGGTGTAGCAGGTGTGGTGGATGTGGTTGTGGGCGACGGTGCAGTCGGCGGCGTTGGTGAGGAGGACGCCGATGCCTTGGTGGAAAATCCGGCCGATATGGTGGATGTGGTTGTCGGTGAAGGTAAGGCGGCCGGTGCGGTTGGCGCCGAGGCCGTTGTAGTCGGCACCGCCGGCGCGGATGCCGCCCGCGCCAAGGTCGTGGAGGTGGTTGCCGGTGGCCGCGCAGTCGCGGCAGCCGGTGCCGAACTCTAGGGCGTAGAGCCCGATGTGCTCGATGGTGCAATCGGTGACGGCGCAATCGCGCGCTGCGCGGAACTGCAGGGCACCGGACACCGCGATGGCGGCCTGCACGCTGCCGCCGAGGGGTTGATCGTTGTCCTCGTAGAAATCGTGGGTGGGCAAGTGTTTTTCGGTGAGCGGGGAGAACCAGTCGGCGTGGCGGAAAGTGAGGCCGCGGAAGGTGAGGCCGTGCAGGAGCTGGGGACCGTGCGCCTCGATGCGGTCGCCGGTCTGGCCGAAGACAATGCCGGTGGCGCGCACGAAGGAGTGGAGGCGGGGCGCGCGGATTTCGGTATTGGCGGGGGTTTCACCGGGCCGGGGCAGGTAGTGGAGACGGCCGGTCTCGCGGTTGAGATACCATTCACCGGGCTCGGTGAGCGCCTCAAAAAGGTTGTCGATGTAGTAGCGGGCGAGGGCGTTGTTGCCGTGGGCATCCTCGTGGGCCTCGTAGAGCACGAAGGCCGAGCGGCGGGCAAAGCTGACCCAGCCGGTGCGCGGGTTGAGGGCGGGCTTGGGCAGGCGCTCCTCGATCCAGTAGTGGAGGACGACGAACTCGGCGTCGGGCAGCGAGGTCCAGTCCGGGGAGACATCACCGGGCCGGGGCTTGAAGGTATCGCGGCCATCGCCGAGCCAGGTTTTCTCGGGTTCGAGGATCTCGCCGATGCGCAGGACGTTTTTGCCGCCGATGGCGTCGGGGGTGAACTTGGGGTAGCGGGCGCGCGGGGCGCGGTGGCCGTTGACGAAGAGGGAACGGAAGTAGCGTTTGCCCTTGGGCACGTCGGGCAGGTCCAGGGTCCATTCGGTGCGGCCGTTACGCTCGCCAACTTTCCAGCCGGTGAGGCGCTCGCCACCGTCGAAGACGGGCGTGGCACCGGGGGCGGCTTGGTAATGGGTGAGCGAATCCTCGGGGCCGAACTTCACCGTCTCACGCAATTCGTAGTGGCCGGCCTGCACCTGCACCGTCACGGGATCGCTGAGTTGGCCGGCGGCGCGAAGGCGGCGCAGGTTGTCGCGGGCGCCGGCGAGGGTGGCCCAAGGGCCATTGCGGCGATGGCGGGCCGGCCGCGCGAGACGGCCTGACCAGTTATCATTACCTTGGGGCGAGAGGTGGAAGACGTGCATGGGGAACGAGACAGGCAAAGCGAACGCCTCGACCGATGGCGAAGAGAAAATGGCGGACGCAGCAGGCTAGGCTCGCCTTAAGCACCTAGTCGAAAGCTTTGCTGGTGGAGGGCTCGCGTCCCAGCGAGCCAAGCCTCGGCCCGCAGGGACGAGGGCCTTCCCAATTTCTTTGTTCGCGCTTTGGGGTAGAGGTTTTCGGATAGGTTCTAGTCGGAGGCGGGTGTAGTGGAACTGAGCGACGGTCTCGCTCTACCGTAAAAAACGCCGCCGGAAATTTCCGGCGGCGTTTTTACTACCGGGATGCTGCCGGTTACTCGAACCAAGCCGTCACCATGGCGCGGGCTTCCTTGCCGTCGGCGATTTGTTGGCCGTCGGGTCCGAAGACTTTGAAGTAAGGAATACTGCGCATGTTGTATTGCTTGGCGACGGGCGACTGCCAGTCGATGCCACGCACATCGGCGCGGTTGATGTCCACCTTGACGACCACGATGTCAGCGCGGTCGGCGTGCAGTTTGTCGAGGCGGGGATTGATGGCGACGCAGGGCGGGCAGAAATCGCTGGTGAAGTCGAAGATGACCGTCTTGCCGGCGACGAGGTAGGCGTTGATGTCCACTTCCTGACCGAACGCGATGCGCTCGGGTTTGGCGGGCTTCGTGCGCGCGGAGGCGGTGGTGGTGAGCATGAGCGCGGTGAGCGCGAGGGTGCCGAGGAGGAGGAGTTTTTTCATGGGAGGGTTGATTTTAGGTTACGTAGTGGGAAACAAGGACAATCGCAAATAGGTCCGGCAAACTGCGTGCCAAGAGAGTGGCGTCATCAGACTTCAAAACGAGGGAAGCGGTCAACGCGAGGCACGACCGTGACGTTGACCGTGCGGTTGCGGTGCTGGCCGGTGACCAGCCAGTTATCCCCGTGGCGCGAGACCGTGATCGCGCCGTGATCTTCGCCACGGGGCGCGGTCGTGCAGACGGTGAGGAGGCGGTGCGCGGTGGCGGGAGCGGAGCAGACCTCGGCGAAAGGATAAATGCCCCCATCGGCGGGCAAGGGCAGGTTCGCGGTAGTCACGGCCAGATCCCCGGCAGCGGTGGCGAGAGCCCGGAGCGTGGCGTGTGGCCGCGTGATGGTGAACCTCGCGTGATCGGCGCCGACGGAGCCGGCGGCGTCATCGTTGTAAACCTGCCAGCGGGTCTGCACCGGGAGCGCAGCGGTGAGTTGCACCTCGTCAAAGACCAACAGCACCGCTGGCTTGAGGAAAAGGACAGTGCGTCGGACCAGAGTCACGGGCAGTCCGGCGCGGCGGTAGGCGTCGGTCGCCTCGCTGCTGGCGAGCACCCAATCCGGGCCAAAGCGGTGATCCACGAGCTGCGCGACCGCGGTGGAAGCGTTGGTGCCTTCCTCGCCTTCGTGATAAACGTGCCCTTGGCCGTCGATGAGCAGGGCGGTGTGCGCGGCGGTCAGGCGCAGCAGCCACTTCGGGTCTTTGCGTGGATAGGCCGCCTTCAGCGGATCGTTGAGCAGACGCTCGCCATGGGCGGCAAAGAGCAGGCTGTTGCGATCGGCGTGCTCGTGGTTCTCGGGTTCGCCGCTGCGGAGGCTCAGCACGGAGTCGGTGATTTCCCAACCGGACCGGGCGACCACAATGCCGGGGAAAAGCACGCGATCGAGTGGGAGGTCGGCGGCGCGGCGCGGCGGCACGGTGGGGTCGAACCAGATCGCGGCCCAAGCGGAGGGAGGCAGTTTGCGGATCGTGCCGGGCTGGAGCACGAGGTGATTGGCCGTTGAGTCGCGGAAATGCCGACCGATCCAGGCGAGAGGCTCGGCGCCGCTGGTCATGAACGCGTCGCCGAGGTTGAGGCAGCCGCCGGGGTTTTCGCGGGTGGGCAGTGTGACCATCTGCACGTAGCGAACCATGGCGGGAAAATTGGCGGCATCGCGCAGGTCGAGTCCGCAGCGTCGCTGGAGCAGTTCCGCAGATACGCAAAAATAATTGAAGGTGAAGTGCCAGTAGTCGGGGCCTTCCGGGAAGACGCCATCGGCGGGCAGGCGGGAGACGAAGAGCCGCATGCTGGCATCGGCTTGGGTGGCCCAGTGCGCGGCGCGCGGATGCTGGCCATGGAGGTAGGCGGCGGCGGCGGCGAGGCCGGAGGTGGCGATGATGCGGAGATTATTGACGTCGAGGATGGCGGGCCAGCGGCTGACATCGACCTTGGCGTAGCCGGTCATCGCGGGGTTCATGCTCCAGCCCACGATCTGGTCGTGGTGCGTCATGCCGAAGACCGCGCGCTCGGCGGCCGGGCCGGCCTCGTTGGCGAGGTAATGGACGATGGCAGCGTGCTCCGCGGCACCTAGATCGCCCCCTAGCCAGTCGGCGGCGAGCACGACCGCGATGGCGGTGGTGCCGTTGCGCATGAGGCCGAGGGTCTGGGTGCCGGCTTCGAGGAACCAGTCCCAGCGCGGATAGGCGAGCATGCGGTCGAGGGCGAGCCGTGCGAGGGCGAGCTGGCGAGCATCGGGGGCGAGCCGGTGGACGAAGGCGGTGCGCAGGAGAATGTTGGCGGCGCGTGCGAGGTCCTTGACCGGCTCGTCGAGCTTGATCTCCTCGCGCAGGAAACGCTCGTCAGCGGCGAGATCGGCCTGGGTGGCGTCCTCCCAGAACCCGGCGAATTCCGGCCGCGCCAGTGTGGTGCGGATGCGGGGCAGTTCCGAAGCGTCGAAGAGCAGGTCGCGAGCGGGAGGGAAAGGGGACACGGTCGGACATCCTCGGGAACTCTTGGCGGAGATTCAACGCGGAAAGGATTGAGGGATTGAATGTGGAACTCTGGAAACGGACCAAGGCGCGATGGGATGTGGAAATCAGGAAAGCAGCCCCGTGACTTTTCAGGTTCCTGGGTTCCACCTTAAACGGTCGGTGCCTGCTCGCCTGGTCCCGCCTTGGGATCCACTGACCGTGCCCGCTCACTCGTCCTCGTTGAGGCGGCCGCCTTTGACGACTTTGAGGTCGTCTTTGGGGATTTCATTGTCGGTGCGGACGACGAGGACGGGGGTTTTGGATTTCACCCAGAGCTCAGCTTCCTTGAAGAATTTGGCGGGGATGTTCTCGAAGGCGTCGCCCACGGTCTTGGCGGGCAGCACGCGGCCCTGCTTGCTGGCGTTGAATTCGTAGGCGGCGCGGTGCACGCGTTCCAAGGTGCTGGCTAGGCTCTTGTCCTCGGGGATTTGCAGCACCCAGCCGACGAAATCCGTCTTGGGCAGCACGCCGTTGGGGTCGGAGGCGAGGAAGACAAACTGCTTCTTCACCGCGGGCGGTTTCTCCTCTTCACCCGGGTCGGGCTGCACGGCGAGGTTCATTTCCTCGATCACCCGCCGGAGCAAGGCCGGGTCCAATTGGTTCTTCTTTAAAATTTCTGCGACCTTGTTGACGTCAATTTTTGGCATGGTGTTTCGGGCTTGGAGGGCAACGAATGGACACGAATGAACCTGAATGTAAAGGCCGGTGCGACGGACGAGTGGTTTGAGGTCGTGAATGCACGCGATGAGGTCATCGGCCGGGAGCGCCGGGCGGTCGTCCATGCGCGCGGTCTGTGGCACCGCGCGGTGCATGTGCTGGTCTTCAATCCGGCGGGCGAGGTGTTTCTGCAAAAGCGTTCGATGACGAAGGACATGTCGCCGGGCCTGTGGGATTCATCGTGCTCCGGGCATCTCGATGCGGGCGAGGATTACGATGGTGCCGCTCAGCGTGAGCTGGGGGAGGAACTGGGCGTGCGGCTGCCGGCGCCCCCGTTGCGCTGGTTCCGGGTGGAGGCGTGCGAGGAGACCGGTTGGGAGTTTTGTTGGGTTTACCGGCTGGAGCACGCGGGGCCGTTTGTGCTGCATCCGGTAGAAATTGAGCGCGGGGAGTGGCGCCAACCGGCGGCGGTCACCGCAGCATTGGGCCGGTGTCCGGAAGATTATTGCCCGGCGTTTCGGCTCATCTGGAGCCGCCTTAAAGGGCCCTAGCGGGTGGGGCCGGGTCGTTTAGTGCTGCCGGCGATGCGGCCGGGACCCACGTTGGCGCTCAGCCGCTTGATCTCGTCGAATTGCTGTTGGGAAATGAGGCGGCGCGGCACGCGCTTCTCGGCCTCGTAGATTAGGCGGGCGCGGTCGTCGTCGTCGGGCGTATGGGGTGCCCAAGGGGTGTGGTGACCTTGGTGGCGCGTCCACTTGATGTTGCCGCCGTGCACGACGACGCTGACTTGGTATTTTTGATCTGCGGAATCCTTGTTCCACCAGCCGAACTCAATGCTCATGGGAATCGTATGCGGGCAAACTCAGGCCGGGTCCAAGGCAAATTGCGCGAGGCGCTGCCCGGGATGAAATTCGCCGCCGCGCGCGACCACGGCACGGAGGGTGAGGTGGTCGGTGGCGACCTCGACGACGCGTGCACCTAGTGGAAGGCAAAAGGAGCCGGTGTTCAGGACCAGCAGGCCATCGGGTTGCCGCCAGTGACCCGGGCGATGGGTGTGACCGACCACGATGAAACGGGCCTGTGGTCGGTGGGTGCGCGCGATCCCGGCCATGCGGGCCGGCAATTCGGCCCAAGCGCGCAGGATGCGCGGGATGCGTTGAGGGGGCCAGACGGTATCGCCAAGGAAACTTCGCAAATAGCGCCAGCGGCGCGGCTCCAATTGATGACGCTGGGGGATGGCCGCGGCGGCATCGCGGTGGGCGGCCAAAAGGGAGTCGAGACTGGCATCGGTTGTGCGCCGGCGGGCTTGGGCGACTAACTGCCCGGCCAGAGGGGCGTCCTGACTCCAGGGCACGAGGTCATCGTAGGCGATGTCGCCATGCGTGATCAGCACGGCGCCGCCAGCGAGTTCATGGAAATGCGCCGAGGAAATATCCGGATCGTGATTGCCAGTGATCAGCCTGACGTGGGTCGGGCACGATTGCACAAATGTGCAGAGGGCTGCCTCGAGTTGGCGCGGGCGGCCGGGAGCGCCCCCCGGGCGGGTTTCCAAGCTGTCGCCGTTCAACACCAACTCACTTGCGCCCGCAGCGAGCGGCGCGAGCTGGTCCAGTGCGCGCACGCGGCTGGCACGGTCGCCAAAGTGCAGATCGGAAATGATGCGAATGACAGGGGCGGACACGATGGCCCCGACGAGAGGCGGAGCGGGGGTGGGTTGCAACCACGGAGCGGTCGGGCTTGTCGCGGCGGCGCGATTGTGTCCATGTGCGCTCGATGCGTTTTGCCGGATTTTTTCTCGCCTTGCTGATGGGTCTCGCCGTCCCCGGACTGCGGGCGGACCGGGCCGATGATATTGCGCGCATTCACATCGAGGCGATCGGCGGGCGGATGCGGATCAACCTGACGACGACTCTGGCGGCGACCGGCCGCGTGGAGATTGACGGCCGTGAAATGAACTTCCGGTTACTGGCGGCGCGACCGAACCGGCTGCGGATGGAGACTGAGTTTGCCGGGCGGCGGTTGGTGCAGGGCACCGATGGCGACAACCCGCCGTGGCAGTATAATCCCGATGACCAGCCAGTGGTGGTGACGCGGCTCACCGGCCAGCAAGCGCGCGATTTTGCGGCGGATGCGGAATTTGACGATCCGCTGGTGGACTACGCGGAGCGGGGCTATGTGCTCGACTACGCGGGGGAGGCGATGGTGGACGACCGCAAGGTGTTCAAACTGCTGGTGACGCGCCGGCTGGTGGACAGCTATTTCCTGCTCGTGGATGCGGAGACGTATTTCATCACCCGCCGGGTGACGCCCCAAGTGCGCGGCGGACTCGAGGTCGTGCGCGAAACCATCTATGATGACTTTCGGCCGGTGGGTGGCGTGATTATGCCGCACCGGATCACCGTCAAGTTGGGTGACCGCCTGCTGCACGACACGATCATGGTGACAGTGACACCGAATATCCGGGTGCTGGCGGGAAGTTTCGCGCCGCCAGCCGGTGGCCAAAAATGAACCCGGCCCCTTGGGTAGGGCCGGGTGGGATCAAATAGTGTAGTGGCGGCTCTAAGCGGCTACCCGGCATGCCTGGGAGCCCCTGCATCATGCCGCCCATGTCGAATTTCCGGTAGCCCTCGGGCGGCGCGAAATGGGAGGCTGGGAGGGTCTTGGCTTGGACGGCAGTGGCTTCCATGCGGAACTGGGTTTTCTGGCCATCCGAGGCGACCACGCGCAGTGGAAAGAAATTTTTACCGACCAAGGCCTTTTCCCAGCTAGGGGTCGCCTTGGTTTTGCCCATCGCGCCACCGAGTCCTTGGAATGAGCCGAGTTCCTCCGTGGCCCAGATTTCGGTAACGCTGTCCTGCGACTTGGCGAGATACTTCGTGCAGGTGTAGCCGAGGATTTTTTCCGTGATGGCGGTTTTCTCTAGGGTGACATCATCCGCTTTATGTCCTGTGGCGGCCTCCGCGGCACCCTGCAGGGGCATGACCATATACATGGGCTGACTGGGCATGAGCATGATCATCTCATTCTTGGAGAAATCGAGAATGGCCGTTGCGTTAATGCCGTGGTCGACCTGCACGTCCGTCCGGATCAGGTGCCCCTTGATGCTGTAAGCCATCGGCATCGCCTTGTTGCGACCATCGGTGATGGTCATCTGGATGGTGCCTTCAAAAGTCTTGGCGGAAAGAGCCGCCGGGAAGAGCGCGGCAGCCAATAGCAGGCTGAGGGAGAGGAGTTTTTTCATGCAGGGTCAGCCAAGGCGTTCGTCCGCAGTCGTGCAAGCGCGCGGTTTCGGGTCTTGCCTCGGGGCTCCGGCCAGCGTGGATTGCGCGCATGGCTATCTTTGGTTCCCTCTCCACGCTCCGGGCGCAATGCGCCGGACTGCATTATTTTGATCAGGCGTTTGCCTATCTCGACACCGTGGTTCGTCCGGGCCCGGGAGCGGAGCGGATTCAGGCTTTGGGCGCAGGGCAGAGTAATCGCGTGGAATTGGCGGACGGGATGTTCGCGATCGAGCAGGTTTACAACACCAAGGCGCGCGCCGCTGGTTTGTTTGAATCGCACCGTCGCTTCATCGACGTGCAAGTGGTGCTGGTGGGTGAGGAAATCATGGCGGTGGCGGATATCGCCCGGCTGACCGTGCACATGGCGCATAGCGAGGAGAAGGATGCCGCCCTCTACGGTGATTTTATCGACGCGTCGGTGCTGCGTTTTCAGGCAGGGGAGGCGGCGGTGTTTTTCCCGGTGGACGGGCACATGCCGTCCGTAAGCGCGGGCCCGGTGGCGCAGCTCGTGCGCAAGACAGTGGTGAAGGTGCCCGTGCCGGTTTGAGCATCGGCCGATGAATTATCGGCACCAGTTTCACGCGGGAAATTTTGCCGATGTGATGAAGCACGTTCTGCTCGTGCAGTTGGTGCGGGCGATGCAACGGAAGGAGAAAGGATTCCTGTATCTGGACACGCACGCGGGCCGAGGGAGCTATGACCTGACCGTGGCGGCGCAAGGCGACGCGCGGCAGCGGGAGCCCGAGTGGCCCGCGGGCATCGGCCGCTTGTGGACCGCGGCGCCATTGCCGGCCGTCCTCGCGGATTACGTAGCGGTGGTGCGTGATTTTGACCTGCGCCGCAGCAACCGGGAGGCGGCTCCGCGGTATTATCCCGGCTCGCCGGCATTGGTGGCGGCGCTGGCCCGTGAGCAGGACCGGTTGGTGCTGTGCGAGCAACACCCCGAGGAAGCGGCGGCCTTGGCCAATGAAATGAGCTACGCACGCCGCACGACGGTGCAGACCATGGATGGCTACATCGCGCCGCGAGCGGTGCTACCGCCACCGGAGAAACGCGCGTTGGTGCTGATGGATCCACCGTTCGAGGCGCAGAATGAATTTGCTCGGATCGTCACCGCCGTGGGGCAGGGCCTCACGCGCCTGCCGGCCGGAGTGTTCGCGATCTGGTATCCGCTGACCGAGCGTGCTCGCATCGATGCCTTCGCGGAACAGCTCAGGATATTACACCTGCCCCCAACCGCAGTTTTCGAACTGACGATTGCCGGGGAGGCGGCTGGCCTGAAAATGCGCGGGTGCGGCCTCGTGGTCATCAATCCGCCGTGGCAGTTTGAACCGGCCGTAATGCCCGCACTTCACGGGCTGGCGGAAAGGTTGCAGCAGGAATCCGGCGCTTCGGCGCATTGCCACTGGCTGGTGCCGGAATCCTGAACAAGCTTAGCGCTTGGCCGATGCAGTCGGCTGCGTCAGGCGCACGGCCGTGAACGGTAGCGGATCGTGAATGATGCGCGGATTTGGCAGCTCGGGCGCCCGGAACACGGGCTGGCCCCAGAGAATATCGCGCTCAAACCGGCGCTTTTTAACGTGGGTGGACGGAGCATCGGCGGCAAATAGGGAGGTCTTGGTCGGGGTGGTCATGGTCGGGGCGTAGTCGAAGTTTATTTACGGTGGTAAGTTAAAGAGTCCCAGCCGGTGTATTTTGTTCCCGGGATTTGGGAAAAAACGCACACGCCCGGCGGAATTTAGGCCACATGACGCAGTCGATCGGCGGCGGGCACCGGCGGGCGCTTGGGCAGCATTAGGGTGAGCACCCCCGCCTGCAGTTCCGCCTGTAAGGCGGCGTAGTCGAGGTTGTGCCCGAGGCGCAGGCGCAACTGATAATCGCGCTGCGCACCTTCCAGGTGCAGCGCCTGCCAGTTGACGCGCACGACATGGGTCTTCCGCGCCGTGATGATGAGGTCGGGCCCGCGGGCCTCGATCGCCACGCTGTTGGCGTCCACCCCGGGCACATACACGACGAGTTTGATAGCGTCGGGCAGCTCACGGCAGTCGAAGCTCGGTTGGCGGAATTTGGCCTGGTCGGGCGATTCCACGGTGCGGCGGCGGTGGCTGGGCTTCAGGGGATGGATGATCGTGTGCATGGGAATAATGAGGATAGTCCTCGGGGCTTGCGGCCTCGGGCTTCAGGATTTTCTAAACGGGGTTCCGTTAAACGGAGGTTTAGGCCTGAGAGCCCGGGCGGCGCTGATGTTGATTCCAGTTGATGACGACCGGAGACATCTGGGCGCAGCGACTCGCGACGGCCTTCGTGAACGAAGTGCCGGCACAGCTGCGGAGATGTTTTTGAGCAACGGTCATTGGAACGAGCGTCAACAGGCACAGAGCAGAAGCTGCGCCAAGTGATTTTTGATTTTCGTCGGTGAAGATTAGGTGACGACAACCCGGCAGTCCGCGCTTTTCCCTCGTGCGGGGAGTGGAAAGCCACTCGAATACGGACGAACCCAACACACCATGTTTACGCCCGAAGAAATCTCCCAGTTCAACCGCGATGGCTATGTGAGGGTGCATGGCCTCTTCAATGCCGAGGAAACCGAGAACCTGCGCGCGACTTCCCGACAGGACCAAGCGCTGAAGGCGGCGGGCCGCGACCTGCTGGACGCCAGCGGCACCGCCACCAAGCTGGCGCTCTGGAACCAAGCCGGTGATGACCTCATGGGTATGATCGCCCGCAGTGAGCGGATCGTGAACCGGATGGAGCAGCTCCTCGGCGGTGAGGTTTACCACTGGCATTCCAAGATGAGTATGAAGGAGCCGCGCGTCGGTGGCGCGTGGGAATGGCATCAAGACTACGGCTATTGGTATAACAACGGCTGTCTTTGGCCGGATCTCGGCTCATGTTTCATCGCGGTGGATCCGAACACCGAGGAGAATGGCTGCATGCAACTGCTGCGCGGTTCGCACCGCATGGGTCGCATCAACCACGGGCGCTTCGGCGACCAGACCGGGGCCGACCCCGAGCGCGTGGCGGAGGCGCTGAAGCGCTTGGAATTGGTTTACGCCGTGCTCGCCCCGGGCGACGCGCTCTTTTTTCACAGCAATACGCTACACTGCTCCGGGCAGAATAAATCGGAGCACCCGCGTTGGTCGCTCATTTGCTGCTACAACCGGCGGGACAACGATCCCTACAAGCAGACGGACCATCCCAACTACGAAAAACTGGTGAAGGTGCCCGATGCGGCGATTCAAGCCGCCGGGGTGCGCCTCAGCGACGGTAAGAATTACTGGAAGAAGGAAGCCGGCACGACTGAGCAGTTGAAGGAAACCGACCGCAAAAAATGAGCATTTTCCTCTGATGTCGCGGCTGCTCGCCCTGCTGACCAACGCGTTTCCCGTCTGGGTGCTCGCGGGGGGGATGTGCGCGCTGTTTCAACCGGCGTGGTTTACCTGGTTCAGTGGGCCGTGGATCGTATGGGGACTCGCGGTCATCATGCTGGGTATGGGCATGACCCTGACGGTGGATGATTTCCGGCGCATACTGACGATGCCCAAGCCGGTGGCATTGGGTTTCGTGGCTCAATTCACCATCATGCCGCTGCTGGGCTGGGGCATCGGCCTAGCGCTCGAGCTCGACACGCCATTTGCGGTCGGCCTCGTGCTGGTGGCGTGTTGTCCCGGCGGCACCGCCTCGAACATCGTCACCTTTCTGGCACGGGCTGATCTGGCGTTGTCGGTGGTGATGACCGCCTGTTCGACGCTCGCGGCGGTCATCATGACGCCGTTCCTCACCCAATGGCTGGCAGGCTCACGCGTGCCGGTGGATGCACTCGGCCTGCTGGGCAGCACGCTGCAGGTGGTGGTGCTGCCCGTGCTGGCTGGAGTGGCGATCAACCGGTTTTTTCCGCGGATCGTGCGACCGGTGCTGCCGGTGGCGCCGTTGGTGTCGGCGCTCACGGTGGCATTGATTTGTGCGAGTATCATTGGGCAGAGCGCCACGGCGATCCGCGCCAGCGCTGGCGTGCTGTTGACGGCGGTATTTCTGCTGCACGTGGGCGGCTTTGCGCTCGGCTATGGTCTGGCGCGTCTGATGGGCTTTGGGCAAAGCGTGGCCCGCACGGTTTCTATCGAGGTGGGCATGCAAAACTCCGGGCTGGGCGTGGTGCTGGCGCGGCGGCATTTCGCGGATCCGCTCACAGCGGTGCCCTGCGCGATCTCCAGTGTGTTTCACTCTGTCATCGGCAGCGTGCTAGCGGGCTGGTGGCGCTGGCGTGACAGGAAGTGATTGTCTAAGCCGGTCGGTGGAGCGAAAGTGCCGCGATGAAACCGATGAACGATGACGCGACCACGCTGAAGGAGATTCGGACCCGGGTGCTGGCTTTTGCTCGCGAGCGGGACTGGGAGCAATTTCATGCGCCGAAAAATCTCAGCATGGCGCTGGCCGCCGAAGCCGGGGAGCTGATGGAGCATTTCCTGTGGGCGACCCCGGAGCAATCCCGCCAGCTCACGGACGATCCCGTCAAGCGTGCCAAGATCGAACAGGAATTGGCGGACGTGGTGATCTACGCGCTGGAATTTGCCAATATGACGGGCCTGGACGTGGCGGCGGCCATTGAGCGCAAATTGGCCCTCAACGCCAAAAAATATCCAGTCGAGAAATCCCGCGGTCGCTCGGATAAATACACCGATTTAAAATAAAAACCCGCGATCGCCGGGCGGCTTCGCGGGTTGGGTCAGCGGGTAAGGTGCCCGGAGTTGCTCTGATTTGTGAATGGGCCCGCCTCGTGCGCGGCGGGGTGCACGACCCCGCGCTACATTCCAAAAGCTACGGGCACTTACCCATGGAGTTTCGCAAAATCAAAAGCTCAGCCACGACCGCCGTAACTGACGTAGTCGTCGAGATCGAGCAGGTCGGCGAATGAGCGCACATCGGTGCGCTTGGGCGCGATTTTCTTCAGGGTTTCGGCGATCCAGACATGACCGTCGGCACCACCGGGTCCGTGCTGCTCCAGCCAAGCCGACCAGGCGGCAATCTCGTGGGGCAGGCG
>JBDNGL010000117.1:0-8321 GCA_041689285.1 Opitutaceae bacterium | reverse complement strand
CCGTCGAACCGTATCTCAATTGCGGCGCCTGCATCGCCTGCCGGCGCGGGAAGCCCAACTGCTGCCGCGACCTGCGGACCCTCGGTGTGCATACCGACGGCGGCCAGCGTGAACGCATCCTGGTGCCAGCCGCCAAGCTGCATGTCGCCTCCACGCTCACATTCGATCAACTGGCCTTGGTCGAGACGCTCGGTATCGGCGCACACGCTGTCAGTCGTGCGCAGGTTGAGGCTGGCGAAACCGTCGCCGTGCTGGGGGCCGGCCCCATCGGGCTCGCGGTGATGCAATTTGCCCTCGAGGCCGGCGCCCGCGTCATCGCCGTGGATGTCAACCCGGCCCGGCTCGGCTTCTGCCGCGACCGCTTGGGTGTGACTGGGCTGGTCCATGCCGCCGAGGGCAACGTGGCGGCGGCACTCGCTGCACTCACAGCCGGCGACCTGCCGACTGCGGTTTTCGACGCCACGGGCAATAGCGGCTCCATGAATGCCGCGTTTGCTTATGTCGCTCCCGGAGGGCGACTGATTCTTGTCAGCATCGTGCAGGCGGACGTGACGTTCCATGACCCGGATTTCCACCGCCGCGAGCTCAGCGTGCTTTCCTCGCGCAACGCGCTACCCAGCGACTTCTCCCGCATCATCCGCCTGATCGAGTCGGGCCACATCGACACCACCCCGTGGATCACGCACCGGGCTGAACTCGCCGCAGTGCCGAAGGTCTTCGCAGACTGGACCAAGCCCGAGACCGGCGTGATCAAGGCGATAATCACCGTCTGAGAAAATCACGAGCCGCCGCTTGGCATTTCGCGATGGCCACCTTCATTGAGTGCCTATGAGCAACTCCAGCACGGCATTGATCGGTGGCATTAGCGGCGGCATCGGCTCCGAACTGGCGCGGCGACTCGCGGCCACCGGCTGGCACGTGGCCGGTTACGCCCGGGACGAGGCGCGCCTCGCGCCCTTGCAGGCCGCCCAACCGGACTGGCTCCTGCAAACCGCCGACGCCACCCAGCGGCCGGCCCTCGAGGGTGTGGTGCAGGCCACCGTGCAACGCTTTGGGCGCGTGGACGCCTATTGCCATTGCATCGGCTCAATCCTGATTAAGCCCGCCCATCTCACGCGCGCCGAGGAATGGAGTCGCACGCTTGAACACAATCTCACCTCGGCCTTTTACGCTCTGCAGGCGGTGCTCGGCCCCATGCAGGCTCAGGGCGGCGGTTCCGTGCTCTTCATCAGTTCGGTGGCCGCCCAGACCGGCCTGCCCAACCACGAAGCCATCGCCGCCGCCAAAGGTGGTCTCGATGCCCTCGTGCGCTCCGCCGCCGCGACGTATGCGCCCAAAAATATTCGCATCAACGCGGTCGCCCCCGGGCTCGTGGACACCCCCTTGGCCGCGCCTTTATTGGCCTCGGAAGCCGCCCGCCAGTTGTCCGAAAAAATGCACCCGCTCGGGCGCATCGGTCAACCGGCCAACATCGCCTCCTTGCTCGCATGGCTCGCCTCGCCCGATGCCGACTGGGTCACCGGCCAAGTCTGGTCAGTGGACGGCGGCATGGCCCACGTCCGCGGTAAACCCCGCGTGTGATCCCGACCCGCACTTCAACTCGCTGAGCCTAGCTGCAAGCTATGCGCCCTATCTCCTAGTTGCTAGCCGTCCTCCGGTGTCCGCCCATTTCCCCGCTTGCGACCGCGCCTCGATTAACCCCGCTCGGCACCGTGACGTCTTCCTCTTCCCGTCGCCCGACAGGCCTGCCGGCCGAATCAGCCAAGCATTATTCGCTACACCCGCTTGAGCGCACGCTCGCGGCCTTGGTGATTGCCCTGCTGGTCTCTCAGCCGTGGATGCTCGGGGGCATGCGGGTGTGGCCGCAAATCATCGCCTGCACCCTCGCGGTCCTTGCCTTCATTGTCGCCCTCATCCCGCGCACCATCACCGAGCTGCACCACGCGGGCGGCACCCTGCGCCTCAACATGGGGCGCAAGCTCATCCGCTTCCCGTTCTTCTGGCTCGGTCTGCTTTGGTTCGCGCTCATTATCACGCAAAATCTCAATCCCGCCTGGTCCTATGAGAGTCGCGAGGGGGGCTGGTTCCTCACCGCGATCGACCCTGTCGCCTGGCTCCCGCCTGGTATCAAGGGTGCCCCGTTCGCTTGGATGGATGGCTGGCGCACGCTGATGATCCACGCCACGGTTTGGTTCGTTGTCTGCGCACTGTGGGTCGGCATCACCCGCCGCAAGACCGCCCAGATCCTGCTGACAACCGTCGCCTTGAATGGCGTGCTCGTGGCGGTCGCCGTGATCATGCAACGGCTCACGGATACTAAAAAGCTGCTTTGGTTGTGGGATGCCCCCACGGACTACTTCGCCGCTGGCTTTCCCTATAAAAATCACGCCGGCGAGTTCCTATGTGTCATCGTCGCCCTCTGCCTCGGACTGGCGTGGTGGCATATGCGGTCAGCGGAGCGGGCGCTGAAAAAATCCCACCCCGGCATGGTCTGGGTGCTGGTCGCGGTGCTCACACTCGTCGGTCAGATGTTAACCTACGCCCGGGCAGCCACGGGGATTGCCGTCATCTTCTTCGTCATCGTCGCCCTCGCTTATGGCTTGCGCATGCTGTTTTTTTCCCGCGGCGGCACTCATCGACTGGTCACGGCCGCGAGCACGGTGCTGCTTCTGATTCTCACAACCGTCGCCTTGACCCAGTTGGAAACCGACAAGGTCTGGAAAAAATTCGAGGAGCTGAAACTGTTTGAAGAAAACACTTCGGTGTCGGTGTCATCGCGTCGTCAGGCCACCGCGGCCACTCTCGACATGGCCGCCACTCAACCGCTCTTCGGTCACGGGGCGGGCTGCTTTCGCTACATATTCCCGGAATACCAGCAGCACTATCAGGAAATATGGGAGACCCAGCGTTGGGATGGCCGGCTCAAACAATTCGTGCCGTATCAGCGGTTAGTCTGGGAATTCGCCCACAATGATTACGCCCAGTTGTGGGCCGAATTCGGCTGGGTGGGCGTGGGTTTCTTGGCGTTCGCGGTCGGCGGGGTGATCATCGCCGCCCGGCGAGCCGGTCTCACGAGCCAAGTCGGATTCTTGATCATGCTCGGTGGCCCGGGGTTGGTCGCGGCCACCGCCGCCGTGGATTTTCCTTTCCACAATCCCGCAGTGCTCTGCATTACCGCTGCCGTCATCACCCTGACCCTCCGCTGGGCCCAGCTGAGCAGTAAACGGTAGATTACCGCACTGGTCCTCCGTCACCGCCACCGCTTGACGAGCCTCCGAAATGCAAATGTGGAAATCAGGCAGGCCGGAAAAGGACTTAGGTCTCCCCTTCATTTTCCAGTGTTCCTGAGTTCCACATTTAGCCACTCGTTCCTAATTCCTAGCTCCCATCCCCCAGCCTCACCATCCGCACATCTTTCACTTCATACGTCGCGGGCAGGCCCTTGGCCCCGGGGCGGAATTTGAACTCGAGCGCCACCGGGCGATTGTCGCGGAAACGCCATGGCAGGGCTGCCCGGCCATAGAAGGCCACCGAGAAATTTGCCTTCACCTCGGTGTAGGCGCTCCAAGCCTCCATCGCATGCTGCCGGGGCCAGACTTGATAGAGGTTCCCTTTAGATGCCCATGGTGCAGAAAATCCGCGCTCATGCCTACATATACTTGTTTGGTTTTTAGCTCATTCATATTGGTGACTATATAATGTTATTAGTAGGTCTGTGAAATCTGACAGAAACACTTTGTTGCTATAGGGGTCGCGATCTACGGGGTCGGGCCGTTAATTGTTAATTAAGATGTAGCCAACTGCGTGGGACTTCGCGCGCTGGCTGGCTGCTGACGTCCGACTTCTGTTGTCTGCCGTCTGACCTCCGTCCCCCGCCCTCCGCCCTCCGCCGTCTGACCTCTGACGACCGACTTCTGATAGAAGCGAGAGTCCAGCGCCTAGGAACTGAAATCCGTGAGGGTGATCGGGCCGGCGTGGCCGCGGGCCAGATGCACTGCACCGAGCTGGAAACCGGATTGCGGAAAGCTCGCGGGCATGTCCACCAACACGATTTCGCGCAGCCCGAAGTCCGCCGCCCGGATGTCGCGCAGGCGCGCCTTGGTCCAGAGGTGGTTGATCGTGAGCAAAAGAACAACGTGTTCAGCCAGCGTCATGGCATGCTGTAGGAACACCCGGATCTGACTCCAGGGTGGGTTGGTGATGATCCAGTCCACCCGTTCGTGCCATTCAAAGAAATCACGCCCGCGTTTGAGCTCAGCCCAAAGCACTTCTGAAGGGGCTGAACCACGGCTAGACACGGATGTACCCGGATTACAGCTCACGTGCTTTCTCAACGCCCGGAGAAAGTTGCCGTCGCCGCAACAGGGTTCGAGCATGCGCCCGGTGGGCGCAAAGTGCGCCACAAGCCGCCGCGCCAGCGCCGGCGGCGTCTGGACATCGTCATTGCTGACGTAATTGCGATTGGGTTGTGAGCGCATTCAGCGGGTCAGGTTTAATATCATTCTCAGGTCGGAAAAGGCTTTGTAGTTTGGAGTCCAGCGTTATTTATTTTCCAGCGCCGGGAGCGCACCTGCAGCGGATTGTGAATAATCCGTCCTACCCATGAGCGGGGCGAGAGAACCAAAATGGGTCAGAGAACCAAAAGCAGGATCTAAAGTTGCAGGCGGTAAGGGCGCGGAGCCGGATTCCACACTGCGCATTTTGCGACTCGCTTCGCACCGCCATCAGCGGGCGGATTTAAAAACACCGAAAATCTCGAAGTCGGCGAAATTAAGGGTGAGCAGGCGGGTGATGCCGGCGGAATAGTAGGTGGCCGCGAGTTGCGTATCGAGCAGGCGTTTGCGACCGAGCCGGTGTTGGCGCAGCCATAATAGCGCCAGCCGGGTGGAATCGAGGGTCGGATAAACCGGCCGCACTTCGCTGGCTTCCCACCAGCCTTGGGCCTTGTCCAGCGCGGCATCCATGGAAAGCGGTTGGCTAAACCGGCGGGGATCCGTCACCACCTGCACAAACTCCGTGAGCACCTGCGGCGTCACCGCGAAGGGCTGGCTGCCAGGCGTCATCGCGGCGTGGAGCCAACCCCGGGCGGCCGCATGGCCGGGGCATTCCAGCAGCTCGACCTGCACCAAAAAAGTGGTGTCAACCCCGTGGATCACGTGCGCGAGTCCATCACATCATCCAATAGGTCCTGGCGTCCGGTCCAAGGTTCGAGCACCACGCCGACTGAGGCCGGCTGTTGATCCCGTAGGGTGCGGGGGGGACGAATCTTGGCCTGCCGATAAGCCTCCATGGCCTCCCGCAAGAGCTCCGAGGTCGGCCGGTCCTGCTCCTGAGCGTAACGTTGATAATCAGCATAGACTGGCTCACTGACATTAAGGGTGATAGTCTTCATATATGTCCTGATATGGTGATAGACTGTTATGTCAAATATCTATCCGGCAACTAGGGGCGTCGCGATCTAGGGGGTCAGGCCGTTATTTGTTAATTAAGACCTAGCCAACTGCGCGGGACTTCGTGCGATGGCTGACTGCTGATATCTGGCGGCTGATATCGGAGAGTTCTGGTCTGTTTCCCGCCCGAGCTCTGCCCCGTCACTTCCCGAAGGAAATAACCGGATAGGATGAATCCATGAAACCATTTGAAATGAGCCCTCCGCCTTCCGCGCTCCGTCACCGTCTCACTGCTTCACCGTCCCCCGCCCCCCGTCCTCCGACATCTGTCCTCCGTCGTCCGCCGTCCTCCGTCTTTTTCCTATAATTTAAGAAACGTCCGCGCGATGGGCATGAGTTGCCGCGCGCGGGTGTGCCATTTGTCGAGTGCCTTCAAACGACGGTCGAGTTCCTTGGCGGCGATGCTATCGCCGGTGGGGATGGCGCGCTTGAGTCCGGCGAGTCGCCGGGTGCCGGTCGCCAACTGCTGCTCGAGCCGGTGCTCCAAAAACCGGGCGACGAGTTTGCGCAACTCGAGGTCGGGCACGAAGCGCTCCAGTTTGTCCCGGTCGGTGTGGGTGGGCTTGATGGCTCCGATCTCGCGCAACACGCGCAGGGCCTGGCTGACAGAGCCGTTGGAGAAATCGAGTCGTTCCGCGATCTCGGAAAAACTCAGGGGCTCGGGCGACGCGAACACGACGCCATAAGTCGCCGCCACGGACTTCGGCACGCCGAGAAGGTCGGCCGCATCGACAAAAAACCCGACGAGTTCCTGCTCAAAGGCCACCAGATTGGCGGACCGGTCCCCGGCCAGCACGAGTGAGGCGACCGCAGACTTGAGCGCCGGAGCGCGGGTGGAAATGGGTGCAGCGGAGGGCACGCCGCGATTCCAGCGGGGGGCGGGTTAGATTTCAATTGAAATTGAAAAGAATTTACCGGTTTCCCCCACGCCCGGGTCGGGGTGTCCCCGGGCCGGGCGGGTTTTGGCAAGGAGATGTCTCCGCGCTACACTCAAGACGCCCGCGGCGATTGGTATAAACAAGCAACCCCCGGAGGAAACCGGGGGTTAAATGGTGGACCCTAGCGGGCCCCATTTTTCCATTGGTAAGAATCGCGATGGTTGCGGTTGGTTGCTGTGCCATGTAGGGGTTTATGCGCGCTGGGTGCACTCCTAGTCGGTCTCCGATGCGGTCAAATGGCTAAACTTGGCATCCTGTGGAAAACTCGACGACATCACCGATCGGTGGTGCGCACGTTGGTATCCTCAGGTCAAGGCGCCAGCGAAGGTCCCTCATCCGGAGGTAAGGAAAAACGGCGACGGCCACTGCGAGCTGAGAGGTTTAGCTCGCCGTGCAATCCAGCCCGCCACAGGTTTGAGCACTAAAACCCATGGCGGCGACGACCAAATCCATGCTAGAATCAGCACGCGTTGGAAATCACAGCAGGCCCGTGATTTCTTTTGATACCAGCTCCCAATCCGTCTTTTTCGTTCGTTCGTCCTTACACCTTCTTAGGCATTCGCCGTAAATTCGCAGCTATTCCGATGGATCCCTCAACCAAGCCAACCGTGCATACCGTCTATCCGATCTGCTTTCCGTCCCGCTGTTACCGTCGCCTGCTGGCTGTGGGTCTGGCCTTGGGCCCGGCTCCCTTCCTCTCGGCAGCCACCAACGCGGAGCCGCAGTCGCGTGGATTTCAGGGACTCGATTGGCTGGTCTTGCTGGGGTATGGCCTGCTCCTCATGGGCATCGGTTATTTTTATTCCCGCCGACAAAAAAGCTCTGAGGAATATTTTGTCGGCAGCCGCAGCGTAGCACCATTTTTGGCGGGGATATCACTCTACGCCACGATGTTCAGCACCCTGAGCTACATCGGTTCCCCCGGTGAACTCATCCAGAACGGTCCCATCCTGCTCTGCATCAACCTAGCCGCCTTTCCGGTGGTTTATTTTGTCGTGGGCTACGGGATAATTCCCCTGCTGATGAAGCTGCCGGTGACGAGCGCCTACGAGTTGCTTGAAACCCGTCTCGGCCGCCCGATCCGGTTGCTGGGTTCGGGCATCTTTGTGCTGACCCGACTGGTCTGGATGGCGGTCATGCTCTATATGACTTCGTTGGTGTTGGTCACGGTGATGAGCTGGGACCCACAGTGGATCACGCCGATCAGCATCGTCACGGGTGTTCTCACCACCTTCTACACCCTCACCGGTGGCCTGCGGGCCGTGCTGGTCAGCGATGTCGTGCAATTCTTCGTGCTGCTGGCCGGCGCTGTGTTTACCCTGATTTACATCACGGTGTTGATGGGCGGAGCTGGGGCCTGGTGGCCTACCCAGTGGGCCGAGCATTGGGCACCGCAGCCCATCTTCAGCCTAGACCCCGCAGTGCGGGTGACGGTGGTCGGCACGTTCATCGGCGCGCTGATCTGGTGGGTCTGCACCTCAGCCTCCGACCAGATGGCCATTCAGCGCTACCTCAGCACCCGCGATGTGGCGAGCGGTCGCAGGGCGTTACTGCACAATGTCATCGGCGGAGCGGTCGTTACCAGCATCCTGATTCTGCTCGGTCTGGCTTTGTTGGGGTTTTATCAGCAAAATGGCTCTCTCTTCCCTGCCACGCTTTCGCTCAAGACGAAGGCCGACACCTTGTTCCCGTATTTCGTAAGCCACTTCCTGCCCGCTGGCATCCCGGGCTTGGTTATGGCCGGCCTGCTCGCGGCGGCGATGTCGAGCCTCAGCTCCGGTATCAATTCCTCCATCACGGTGATCTCCAAGGATTTTATCGAGACCTTTGCGCCTGACGCCGGGCGCACGGACCGCGACCGGATCGTGACCGGGCGTATTCTGGCTGCGGTCATTGGCGTGCTCGCAATCGGTGGCAGCCAGTTGGCGACGAT
>JBDNGL010000116.1:0-4671 GCA_041689285.1 Opitutaceae bacterium | reverse complement strand
TGTTGGCAGCGAAATCTGCGGTGACTCTGGATGGACAGATCGCGTGTCGCACCGGCGAATCGCAGTGGATTACCGGTGAAGAGGCGCGCGCCGATGTGATGCGTTGGCGGCGGCTGTTCCCGGCAATCGCCATCGGGGCGGGCACGGTGATGAAGGACAATCCCTCGCTGACCGCACGGCTGCCGGGCCAGGAACCGTGGTGTCCCGTGCGTTTTGTTTTCGATGGCCTGTTACGCAGTGTGGTGGATAAGAGTTTGCCGCAGGTTTACACCGATCAACATCGCGAGCGCACCATTGTCGTGACCACGCCGCATGGCGGCATGGGTTATGTGCGCAAGCTCCGTGAGCTCGGTGTGCAGGTGTGGTGCCTGCCGTCGGCGACGCAGCGGGTCAACTTCGCCGATTTCCGCCGCAAGTGCGCGGAAGAACGGATCAGTGGCGTGTATTTTGAGGGTGGGGCGCAGTTGGTCAGCCAGATGGTGCGCGACCGGCAGATCGATTACCTCTTTGTCTATCGCGCGCCCATCTTGCTGGCTGATGGCAAGGCGCGGCCGATGCTTAGCGGCCTGCGCACCGAGCGGCTCGCGGATGCGGTGCGCCTGGCCGATGTGCGGCACACCCTGCTGGGCTATGATACTCTCACGCGCGGCCGGGTGGTTTACCCCGAGAGGATGTTTGTCGATGAAGCTGTATTTGGCCTCGGGTAACACCCACAAGGTGGGGGAATTTCAATCTCTGGCGCGAGCCAGCGGTTTGGCGTTGGAGATTCTGTCCGCCCAGGCAGTGGGTGGCATGCCCGAAGTCGTGGAGGACACCGGCACATTTGTGGGCAACGCGGCCAAAAAAGCCCGGGCCCTAGCCGCACGGTTGCCGCCGGAGGCTTGGGTGCTCGCCGATGACAGCGGGGTGTGCGTGGATGCGCTCGGCGGTGCGCCTGGAGTGGACTCGGCCTACTTCGCCGGGCCAAAGCATGATATGGCGGCCAATCTACGAAGGCTTGTCGAAGTCATGCGGGAGGTGCCGACGACGCAGCGCGGGGCGCAGTTTGTATGCGTGCTGGTCTTGCTCGGACCCGGCGGGCAAGAGCAGGTTTTCGAGGGCCGTTGCCTAGGCACGCTGCTGGCGGCGCCGAGCGGGGAGGCGGGCTTTGGCTATGATCCGCTCTTTCGACCGGCGGGCCACGAACTCTCCTATGCGGAGCTGGGCGATGAGGTGAAAGGCCACCTCAGCCACCGGGCGCAGGCTTGGGCAAAACTGGCGAGATATCTCGCCCGCGTTTAAGGGGCACTGAACAACTCGAACCCCGTCACCAGCCGACTGAATTGGCTCCGGCAGCGATTGCAGGACTGCGAGCGGAGTCGCAAAATGGTGAAGACTATGATGGCGGCGCGCAGAGTCATCACATGGGCATGAAGTTGAGCCGCGTATCGGCCAGCAAAGTGTCGAATTCAGCCGGGGTCAGATCGCGGTAGTCCAACCGGCGATAGGTGCGGAGACGAGGGGTACCGGGTGGGTAGCGACCGCCACCAAACAGCGCATTATGCCCCCACTGACGGTTCGGGGCACTGTATCTGGCTCTATCCCAACGTCCGGTGCCAACCTGACTGGCGTACAGTGCGACCATCGAGCCGCGATAACGCAGATTGCGGTTGCTCCAGTTTTCGTGCATCCGCGGATAGTTCTCGACGCCCCCGGAGTAGTTGACGCCACCACCGTTCATGGGAGACTCAACCACGCCGGTGATGAAAGCTGCGGAAATTTCGGTGTGGGCCGCGTTGGGTCGTGCGTCGAGGGCGCTGTTGATGTCGCCGTTTGGCTTACCGGCGGCGGTGTTCCACCAAGCCTGCGATAGGACATTGATGGCATCGGCCACGACTGCCGCCGGAACCTCATTGGCTTCCGGGACACTGGTGTCGCTTTGATCCGCGGCCAGAGCGCCATCAGCGTTGAAATGTCCGGTGACGTAGGCGGTGGAATTGGTCGCCACGGTCAGTCCTTCGGAACTGGCGGGATTTACATCGGCACGGTTGGGCAATCGGGAACCATTCACTAGCCGGACGGCGGTGCGGGTGCCGCTGCCGGCCCCCATGGTGCCGACATCGCTGGTGGAGGCGAAACCACTGGTGGGGCTTTCGACGTCAACATAGACGACGCCATTCCAGCCGTCGCCTGCATCAACATTCCAATCGGCACCGTTGACCTTGAAATTGGTGGCGGCATCAGCGACCGTGGTGTTCACCGCTGTGCGCATGGTGCCGAGATTGATGTCGATGGTATTGATCCAGCGGTTCTCGCGATGATCCCACATCCGGCGCTGATTGTTGATCATGCCGGCCGGCGGCACGACGATTTTACTGACGTTGGCGGCGCGCCAAGCCGCCCGGGAGCCAGCGGCGACGGCCTTATAGGCGGTGGCGTCGGCCGGGATCTTGAAGTTCACCACGTTACCGTTCGGTTCGACGACCATGTAGAGGCCCGCCTTGTTGGAGTATTTCTGCGCCTCAACGGTTGCGGTGCCGGCGGCACTGGGCGGCAGGATCAACTCTCGGGCTTCGGCCGCCGTGTTGACGCCCGGGGGCGTCTGGGCGGAAATACCATGAGATTGGTCCTGGACGTAGCCGCGCCACGCTTGGGAGGCGATGTCGTGGAAATTCTTGGAGGCGACGCGGCTTTCCAGTTGCGAATCCACGTAGCTGCCGACGGCTGAGCCGCTTACGTTCGGGTTATCAACCGTGACCAGATTGGTTCCATTCGTGAAGGAGACATTGCGGCCGGTGGGGCGGTTGACGCCTTTATCTCCTATGGTGAGGTTGCCGGCTGTTGTTAGGGTACTGTGGATCGCCAGACTGGCATTTGTCGTCAGATAAATCGGCCGGTTGGAATGCACCGGGCCAAAGACGCTCATGGCCGCACCGGGGTGAAACTCCATGTCCACATTGTAGAAAATGGCATAGTTGAAGAGGGCGGCCTCGCGGACCTCAAACATCTGGGATGCGTGCGTGGTTGCCGTGGTGCCCGTCACGTTAGTGGCGCTGGCGCGGGCCAATAGGCGGACGGCTTGCACGGAAACGTTTTGTCCCCGGAGTGGATCATAGTCGTTCTCGGGGTTGTTGGGGTCAACGTAGCGGCGGCCAGCCTCACTCATCTGGCTCACCCACAGCCCGATGGAGTCGGCATCCACATTGCTCCATAGCTGGCCGCCGGAGTTGGCATAAAGTGTGGCCGCGCGATTAGTATGAGTGGTCACCGGGGTGGCCACCAGTTGGTTGGTGGCGAAGTTCAGGTCGGAACGGAAGCGCACCACCAACTCGGCCGCGCCGTATTCGAGTACGCCTTCGACTGCGTTTTTTGACTCGTAACGCAACTGCGTGCGCTGGTTTAACCGGCGCTCGCTCATGGAGTAGGACAACAGCGAACCTGCGAGAATGCCGATCACGCTGGTGAAGATAAGCACGATCAGGATGATCGAGCCTTGGGTTTGGCGGCCTGGATTCATATTGAGGAGGATCAGCCGCGCGGCGTGACCGTGAAGTTGTAGGTGTTGGTCACGCGTTTGGCTTGGTTGCCGTGGAGGATCTTGGCCCGCACCAGCACGCTGCGGTTCAGAAAGTTGACAAAATAGGAGGCATCGGGCCCGAGCCCGCGGAGATCGTTAATGACCAACCGAGCCGAGGCCATCTGCGCGCTGGCGGCGGTGGCTGGCGGCAGCAGGGTCTCAATGGTTACGATTGAAGAAAGTGTGACCGGGAAGGTCGCTCCCCACGGGGTGTTCCACGACGCTGAGGCCGCGTTCGGCCGGTAGTTGTGTGTGTCGAAGACATAGAGGGCGGTCTTGGCCGACTCGTTGCGGTTTGGCGCGATCCAGTAGCCCACGAGACGGTTTACCCGCACGCTGGTGATCACATTGTTTGCCGGGTTGCCGTCATAAAACCGGTCGTCAAAAAAAGGATCCTCGTAATAGACGAAAAGCAGAAATTCACCCCCTTCGCCGGCGGCGAGCCGGTCGAGCGCGTTGACGCTGCCGTTGTTGTCTGCATCCCGCCGCACGGTGACATTATCCGGCCGGAGGCGGGTGTAGTAGGCTTGGTAGAGGGCGAAGTAGTTGGACTCGCGCGCGTTTTCCACCATCTCGTTGGTGAAGTCACGGACATCCGAGTTGATCAATAGTTTCTGTTCACCGGAAAAAAGGTAACGGCTGTTTTGCAGGAAAAATGGGACGACGCCCATGACAACAAAGCCCATGATGGTCATCGTGACGATGACTTCAACCAAGGTGAACCCGCGGGGTGATTTAGTAAGTGGGGACATCGGAGCGGACGGAGCGGAAGCTGGAGCGGTAGGTGCGAGCCACCCCATAGTTATAGGTGGTTTCAAAAAAGATGGTGATCTCGACGCCCGCCGCCGCCCCGCCGGTGGCAACGCCGAGATCGGTGAGCTGGGGGCGAAAACGGAAGGTCATGGGCTGACGGGGCTGGCCGGCTTCATTTTCATCCAGCCACACCACCTCTCGCGCCCACTCGTTGTTGGTGAAGACGCCATTGCTCTCATCGGTGATGATGTTTCCGGCGGTGTTGTAGAGGACGAAATTATTGCTGCCGGCCACATCGCGGGCGATGTCGGACAGGCGAGTGAAATCGATACTACGAATTTGCTCAATGTAGGCCTGACCGA
>JBDNGL010000115.1:0-7842 GCA_041689285.1 Opitutaceae bacterium | reverse complement strand
GGTTCAAAGCACTGATACTGATAGGAATTTGCTTTTGACGCTCCGCGGTGAGTGCCGCAGCTGCACCGCCTGCTCGCACATGTCGCCGAGGTGCGCGTGGATGTAGTTGGCTAAAATCACCTACTCATGCTGCGTCACGCCTTTCCCGAAATACACGCTGATGTCCCCGGAGCTCGCCGACTCGCGGGTGAGTTTGAGATTTTTGGAAGCTTAGGTCATCCTCATTGAGTCCGGTGACCGTTTCCTATGCGACAAGCCTTGTAAAGGATTCTAGCTCCCAAGAGTGCCGAACATACCATCAAGCTCTCGATCCGAACACATCTCTGGATCGCCACCATCGCCGCGCCTTTCGTCATCATCATCCCAGCGCGATTCTTGTTCTGTTTCGACCTCATCGGCCGACTCCCTGAGCACGTCTTGCGCAGCATCCGTATCGACCGCAAGTAACTCACCGACGCTGCCGATTCGGGAAGCTTCCTCGCGAAGCTCGTCTGGATTCTTGAGGTCGCACTCAGCGGCATAGGAATCAATGAACTCAGAGTAAGCCTCTCGCACTGTGACCAGTTCCGACTCCTCAAACGATAGAGGCAACGCGCAAACTAACTTTCCCAAAGCTTCAAAGTCATCAAGGTCGGAAGGCTCGGATAGCGCACGACGCTTCAAAACCAACACCAAATTCTTGCCCGTCTCAGAAGCCAAGCAACTAAGATTCGCCAACGCATCAATCGGCCCAGCAAAGGAAGTGGCGGAAAGGCTGCCAGCATCTAATTGTATGGCCAACTCAGACATTCTCGCGGTGAGCCATTCGTCATCGTTACTACTGCTTTGGCCGGTAACCGCGAGCGCAACGGTGGTCAGTCGCTCAGCCGGATTGGCAGCTTGAGGCCATACCTGCTGCCACGGTGGATTACCGCTGACCACGAAAGAGCAACTATTTGTTTTGCTCAGCTTCTTTAACGCATCGACAACCTTGAGAGCATGACGCGCCAATTCTTTGGTCGACACCCGTGGTTGGTCATCACCTAGCGTCTCCATGAACCACTGCGCCTGCTCGAAGAATACAAGAGAATCAATGACTTCCGGCAATAGCTCGCCGCCCAATATCAAGTTCTGCATGAAGTCCCGAATTGACGGATTCTGGAAACGAACCAACACCGAGTCTTGGATCTTTCGCGTTGCTACGAAAGTCCCGTCTAGTTCCTTGAGGGCACTTACGAAATCCTTCGCCGAATGCGCAATGCCAAACCGTGCGCATTGAGAATTGTGGAACACCGTGAAGGCCGACTCAACGTCCGACATGAGGGATTCGGAAGGCATCGTGGTAAGGACAAAGAGCAGGTGCCTGGATTTGTCAGAAAGCTGATTGCGAAAGGCGTGTCCCCATATCTCCACTGGATTGTCCAGATTCCGAAGGAACAAATCCAAATATTCAGCGGATGGTGTCTCGCCGATCCACGTCACGTCAGTCAGATACTGAATCAGTCGCGGGTTGTAGTTCTTGTGATCGACAATTTGGACGTAACCCCGCTGAGCCACCAAACTTTCCAAGTGTGGGCGAGGGAGGTTGGAAAAGTGGAGGTGGTTGTAGAGGATTTGTGCCCGGATGCGCCGCGAATACTTGGCAAGATCAATAATGCAGGTGAGATGGTCGAACTTCTCACGAGCAAGTTTTTCGTAGTGGAGTTTAGCCTGATTGAGAATGTATTCGCGCGTGGTCAGGACGAACACCGAATCCTTCGAGTCACGAACACTTGCCATGAAATCCAACAACTTCTGGTCCTCGTTCTTGTTGAGTTTGTCGGCTTGTGCGGTTTGACCAAGAAAGTCGTCGTAGTAATAAAAGCGTGGCTTCTTGTGGTAGGGGACCGCACGAGCTTCGGAAATGTCGCTTTCAATTTTAACGACGTCGCGGCCCCTCTCGTAGTAGTAGAGCAACAACATCCGCGCCAGCGTAGTCTTGCCGATTCCTGGTAGCCCCGAAATGATGCAGACACGATGGTCTTTCAAGATGTCCAGCGCTTCATCGAAACTGGTGTTTCGGACGTAGATCTTCGCCGAAGCAATGGTGCGCTCCACCTCCTCGCGAGAAACCACATGCGTTCCGGCATTGATGATCGAATCGAGCACCCCTGCCGAAGTGACCCACAACTTGATGTGTCTCCGCTCAATCTCTCCGTGCTTGGTGAGGATGCTATTCAGACGCTCTCTCCCGTAGATATCGCCGGTGGATTGCACAAATGGCGAAAGTAGTGCCTTGAGTTCTTCTGCCTGTTGCGGCGAGAGGGAAACTGATGTCGTAAGAATGTAGCGGGCGGGGTTGAGCTTTTTAATCTTGGCGAGTTCTTTGGTTTTCAACTCGGACTTCAGGCTCGCGAACGACGAGTATCTTTTGCACTGCACAATCAACTCACGCGGTTTTTGCGGCATCCCCAATGACGACGCTCTAAACACAGCGCTCCCAGAAACCCGGATAGGTGCATACCGGAGGTCGATTCCCTTGTCTCGCCCTTCGCTGAAATTACTGATAGGAATTTGCTTTTGACGCTCCGCGGTGACTGCAAAGAGGCCGGATCATTCCCGTCTCCTTTGCCCGCTTCCGCCGGGCTGCTACCGGCCACCGAATTTTTGCCTTGCTCAGAGGAATCTTCGCCCGGTTTGTCCCCTTTGCCCTTTCCTTTTCCCGGTTTCTGTCCGGGGGGACCGGGCTGTTGGGAGGCGAGTCCGCTCTGAGCCAGGGAGAGGGATGCCAGTGCCTTGCTCAGAGATTCTTGAGCCTCGGCGCTTTCGGACTGTGCATTGTCTTTTTGATTTTGAGCGGCTTCCGCGATGGCCTTGGGCAGGGAGCTCTGAGCTTCCTGCAAAGCGTTCTGAACACTGGGCGGGTGAACCGCGAAGCGTCCAGAAAGCAAATTCCTATCAGTCTCGAGAATCAAGATTTGCCCGGCTTATTATTCAATTGTTTAATTGTAAGATATGACCCCAGGCAGACCTCGAGACAAGGTCCGTCTCTCTCTGCTCTCAAGGAAACCAGCAGCATTGAAAACAATGGGTTTTAACGGGCTGACGATCCCAAAGAAAAAAACAGGACCATCCCAATTCGAAGAAATTTACCACCCCTTCACGGCAATTTGAAAACTTCCAATCTCGTCGTGATATTGCGATCAGAGCGCGGCATTCCGGCAACAATTTACAACCCCAGTCCGGCACTTCCACAAAAACTCTTGCGAGCCCAATCCGGCAGTTTTTACGACGCCAAGAAAAGACGTAACAGGTGGTATGGCGGTTTATCATTTTAGCTCTCCGCCATAAGCAGCCGCTATGCCCCTGAGCGCACCAACAACTGGCTTGGTTGGTGGAGCTTTTGAAGCGAATTGCTCGACCCCCACCTCGAACTTCGGTCGGCCGTTTTCTAACCAAAGCTTCAAATAGTTCCCTTGGGTTCTCGGATAGATGACTCCTCCTATTTTCCAGCCCAGAAACTCACGCCCTATCATCACCAATGAAAAGTTTTGGCTGTCCTGCCAAATCGCCCGCAACTTCTGTCAGCGCCGTTCTGAAACTCGTTCCACTTCGCCGGTATGAAAATCATCGCCCGAGTACCCCAGATCGGGCGTCTTCTTCCAACTTAGGCGCAAGCCATTCTTCCTTCTTTTGGGTCTTCTTCCGGATCGTCCACATGGGCCAACAAGGCTGCGGGCAGGCACTTCGTAGTCCTGGGCTCGGCCAGGCGTCGCGCCGTCCTGAAAACGGTGTCAATAGGGAATTCAAAACCGGCGGATTCCGCAGGTTTTCGCACCGACGCTGACAACTTCAACTCGTCCTCAAAAAGGTCAGCATTCTTCACGCAGCGCAACATACCTCTAGGTTCGATAGAAAATGCCCCCCTAAAAATTCCCGTAGGATGCACTTGGTCTGGAAAATTCGAAGTCCGCCAGACTCCGGCCTCGTAAATGAACCGCGAAGCGTCCAGAAAGCAAATTCCTATCAGTCTCCGCTGGCATCCGTGAGAACCACGGGCAGGACGTAGGTTTTGAGGTCAAACCCTTCGATGCGCTCTTTGAAGGCATCGTCCTCGTTCATCGTGACAATATATTGAAAGCCCAACTCGCTAGCTGTTTCTGCTCCAACTTTCAGGGCGCTGACAACTGAACCGCGAAGCGTCCAGAAAGCAAATTCCTATCAGTTCAGTTTCTCCCTGAACCGCGAAGCGTCCAGAAAGCAAATTCCTATCAGTATAGAATCGGCGTTCCGCTTCGCTCCAGCCAATTCAATCTTTGTTCATTAGGCGGCATGGTCATCGGTCAATCAAATTGATCTCAATCGTGTGCGTCTCTGCCTGTATCGGTCGCCCTGCTTTGCGTGCGCGCATAGACTCCGGCAGGGCCTTGAGCTTGTTCAGAAATGAATCACTGCACGACTCACGATGGTAGGAAAGCCGCAACCGCCACGGTCCCTGATGTGGAAGCACCGCTACCTGAACGATGGATGCCTGGCCTGGGGACAAACGGATGCCGGAAAAATTTGGAGCGTTGAGCAGCGGTGTGTCGTCACTCATCGTCCTAGTCTCACCCGTGGATATGTGACCGACGGGGAATAACCAGATAGCGCAACTCTGCTGGTTGGTGATCGTGAACTCGGCAACATTGGTACCTGCGTCCAACCACCGCTGGATCGTCGCAGAGTAATTCGTGTGCAGCGTACTGAATACCGGGGCAAGGCCGACCACGCCGTTCGTGAACCGCGCAAAGTGAGCGGTCTGAATTGCCGGGGGGGCCGACGACGTAAAAACCCATGTGACTCCCACGAGAGCCACACAAGCAACAACCGCGACTGTGATTTGGCGTTTCATGGCGCTGCGCGTAATGCCGCCTAACCCAATATAGCGACCTGGCGCACGGGACGCAACGATTGCAACCGCGACGCCCCGCCGGGCCGCCGGGTCCGCTGCGCATGTTCATTAGGCATCTGAGGCGCGAAGAGCAGGGAAGTTTTCATCGGAATAGAATGTCTTGCCGGGCGTGAGATCCAATCTGTCAGCTTAGCGTTACTGATAGGAATTTGCTTTTGACGCTCCGCGGTGAGTGGCAGTGGCCTGCTGGATGTTCGGGTCAGGCTGGAAGCCTGTCCTACGTTGCAGCCTCGCCACTTCGCGCCCGCTGCCGACGTAGCTGACGGTCTTCTCCTCCACCAGATACCGCAGCGGCTCACCGCGCCCGGACACCAGCAGCATCTCGAACGGCACCCGGCTCAACTGCCCGTCCGGGCAGACAATCAGGTGCGACACATTCGTCAGATGCCGGGCCAGCGGTGCATAGACCAGTTCGTTCACGCGCTGGAGCGCCTCCTCCAGATCCTCCGCTCGTCCCTCGCTCCGCTTCGACCACTGCCGGCCACTCCGCTTGCCTGTTCTGCTTTAGCTCTTACTGACCTGGGGGCAGGACGGAACGGAACCCTATGTGTTCGCGCCTGATCGCCGGGTCGAAGTTGCCGCGGCCCGCGGCGGGTCTGGACCCGCCGTTCCAACCGCCGCCCCGAAACACGCGGGTCAAGCCTGTAATAGGACCACGCGGATCGGTTTGCGAAGCGGTGCCGTAATTCCCCCACCAATCCCAACATCGTTCCCAAACATTCCCAGTCATGTCGTAAAGCCCGTAGCCGTTGGCTGCGAACGAACCCGCCGGACTCGTGTAGGGAAAGCCGCCCGTGGCGTAGGTCGGATGATAGTCCCGCGTCGGGCTGATGTCGTAGGCGGCTAAGGATGAACTCCAGTAGTTCGCCTGAACGTGCGAAATCGTGTCGCCCCACGGGAACCGCTGCCCATCCAAATCGCCCCGTGCCGCCTTCTCCCACTCCGCCTCCGTCGGCAGCCGGTAGCCCGCATTCCACTTCACCCAGCCATTCTGCACGTCCACCTGCCCCATGCGATACACCGTGGTCTGCCCGGCGTCGGTGTAGTAGCTCGGGGTCACCCCCTCCTTCTCGCTCCGCGCATTGCACCATTTCACCATGTCATACCAAGTGACCGAGTGAACGGGATGAGTGGCCGCTTTGCCCAGACCAGGGTTGTTGAAATCATATCCGTGCGCGATGGCCCAACTGTAAACCTCATCCCACAACCCCTTCGTCACCTCATACCTGTCCATGTAAAACGCACTCACGTAGTTCGTGTGCAGCGGCAGCGCGAAGCTGTCACCGTCCAAGGTGTCCCCGATCACGAACGTGCCAGCGGGAATGAGGACCATCCCGGCCGGGGCCGCTGGGATCCCCCGCACCCGGTAGAACATCGGCACGCTCACCCGCATCCCGCCGTTGGAATCCACCGTCACCGCGTTCAATCCCGCCCAGGTGTTCGTCCACGGCCCCAGCACCGACGAGGCCCACTCCACGTTTGCCAGCGAGCCCGGCTGCAGGTTCGTGCAAACCAGTTCTCCATTGCCCCCAAAGGACGCAATGACCGGCGCCTGCGCGGAGGCGGACACCCCCGCCCACGCCAGCACCAACACGCCAACGAAGTTTTGTATCTGAGTTTTGAATCGAGTTTTTTTCATACAGTTTGTTCTTTCATGGGTTGATGGCTGACTGAAGTTCGGCAGATTTAATTTCCAATTAGTTGGAACAGAGTTTTCTCTGGATGTCACGCGCTTATTCGGATGCACGGCCGGCGCGCCGGCGCGGGCAGGCTATACCGGCGGATGGGTCGGCGACCTTCAGCGGTCCGTTGGCTCAGTCTTCACCGAATCCGTTCTCTTGTGCATGATGGGCTATCGACTCGGCATGTTCGCCAGGTATCGGCTACGGGATCAATCCGAAGAAGGAGTCGCACATGCACGCGTTGACGCTCCGGTTCGACGATGCGGATACGATCACCGCGAGTTGCAAAGCCCAGAGCTTAGCAACCCGCCAAGTCGAGCCGAACTCCGGCTTGGGGCAGTCGATCAACTATAGGCTCGAGCGGTGGGAGCCGTTGACTCAGTTTTTAAGAATCCCCGCTACGCCGTGCGCGAAAAACTCAGGCCCGAAGCAGTCCGTAACTCTGCATGGGAGCGAAGTCCGCCGTGTTGCCGGTGGCGAGCTTCACGCCGCAGCGCGGAGCGACCGCGGCATTCTGGCAATCGGCCATGCTGCGCGAGCGGCGGCCAGTGGCGTTGAACAAGTCGGCGGCCTGGCGAGCGTCCGCAGCGAGGAATGGCTCGGGCGCGGACAAGAGAAGTTGCGCGAGCAATTCGTCTTGCGGAGTAAGCGGTCCGCAAAGGAATTCACTCCACGCCACCGTGCTCACGGCGAAATCTTCCCCAGCCGTCAGCCACGCCAACAATTTCGTTTCGGCAGTGGAGCCGGGCACGAGGGATTGAATGTGGAAGTTCGTGTCGAGGTGGACCATTGGCTCAAATCAACGGCGGCCTTCGCGGACGGATGCCTGCCAGGAGGCGGCCTTTTCAGGCGTGAGTTGAAGGCGGCGCTGCAAATCTTTGAAGGCCTGCAAGCGGTCGGGCTTGGTGGTCGAGGCAGGACGGGCTTCGGCTTGAGCTACCGCGCGTCTCATGGCTTCCTCCTTGGTGACGCCCCACGAGCGCGCCAGTTGCTCCAGGATTTCGAGCGTGGATGAATCAAGCGAGACAGTGTGACCGTTGCCGCCCATGCGCGGAATCGTAGAACCGCCAACCGTTCGCGGGCAGCCGTGATTTCGATGAGAAAAGAGTCAGGGGCGCATTCGCGGAGTTGTTGAATTTCACCGGAGTTGAATTGCACAGGCATTTTCAAACTGTACCACTACCCGCGTTTCCGGTCTGATTTCATCAGCTGCGCGGCATGAACACTGCCTCTTCCTTGCCGCCACCTAAT
>JBDNGL010000114.1:0-1701 GCA_041689285.1 Opitutaceae bacterium | reverse complement strand
GCCAAGAGAGGCCGCCAGCGTCAGAAACGCCATTTTGTTCGTCATTCAGTCCGATGTCGCCCTGGCGATCGCCATCGTGGCGAACATCGGAGGCAACCCAGCGATCCTCGCCATCGTCGTCGTCCCGCAAACGGATTGATCTGAAGCGTCCCGGGTTTTCCGGAGGCTCCTATTTATGAGAAGGAGCTACGATGAACAAAACGACCAACAAGTTTTCGCCTGAGGTTCGCGAGCGCGCGGTCCGGATGGTTGATGAGCACCGCGCCGATTACGGTTCGGAATGGGCGGCAATGACCTCGATTGCTGGCAAGATCGGCTGCACGGCAGAGACCTTGCGCCGCTGGTGCCGCGAGGAGGCGAGCCGACGAGCGGGACCAGCGGCTCAGACCGCCAGCGAGAAGGATCGAGTGAAGCTGCTTGAGCGCGAGGTGAAGGAACTGCGCCGCGCCAACGAGATCTTGCGCAAGGCGTCCGCATATTTTGCGCAGGCGGAGCTCGGCCGCCAAGGCAAATGGTGATGTCGTTCATCGACAGTCACCGTCAGGAACTGGGTATCGAGCCGATCTGCCGCGAGTTGGCGTTCGCCCCTTCCTCTTACCATGAACACGCAGTCCGTCTTGCCGACCCTGGCAAGCGGTCTTTCCGTGCGCGGCGCGACGACGACATCAAGGAACAAATCAAACGTGTCCATGATGACAGTTCTGGCCTCTATGGCACGCGCAAGGTCTGGCACCAGATGCGCCGCGAGGGCATCAAAGTGGCCAAGTGCACCGTGGAGCGGCTGATGCGCGTCATGGGACTGGCGGGCGTAAGGCGCGGGAAGACGACGATTACCACTGTCAGCAATCCGAAGGCTCAATGCCCGCTGGACAAGGTGAATCGAGAGTTCCGTGTCAGCCGGCCCAACGCCCTGTGGGTGGTCGACTTTACCTACGTGCACACATGGGTGGGCTTTGTGTACGTGGCCTTCGTGATCGACGCTTACGCCCGACGGATTGTTGGCTGGAAAGTCAGCACTTCGGCCACCGCCAGCTTCGTCCTGGATGCCCTGGAACAGGCTATCCATGCCCGCAGGCCTGCCCCAGAAGATGGTCTGATCCACCACAGCGACCGTGGCGTTCAATACCTCGCCATGAACTACACCCAGCGCCTGGCCGAGGCCAATCTCGTCCCTTCGGTTGGCAGCGTCGGCGACAGCTACGACAACGCCTTGGCCGAGACCATCAACGGGCTTTACAAGGCAGAAGTCATCTGGCGGCAACGCTCATGGCCAAGCGCTTCGGCCGTCGAAATGGCGACGTTGCGCTGGGTCGACTGGTTCAACAACCACCGCCTCTTTGGCCCCATCGGATACATCCCGCCCGCAGAGGCTGAAGCCAATTACTATGCAGCCCTAGAGAACCTCGATAGGGTTGCATGACCCAAACCAAACAGCCTCCGAAAACCCCGGGGCGCTTCAGTCCGTGCACTGCCATTGATTAGTAGGTTCGGCACCACTCGCGGCCAGACCCTGAGGGCACGTAAAAGAATAGATTGAACGGTGGGCGGTCAGTCACCGCTTCGACCGCCGCCACCCCGCCGCCCGTGCCTCTGCCTCGCTGCAGAACCATCGCTCGTATTTCGACTCTGTAACGATGGTGCGGGCGTAGTACTGTCCGCCCGGCACATGGTAGATGTGCTCCCCGGTGCTGCTAATATTGC
>JBDNGL010000113.1:0-24153 GCA_041689285.1 Opitutaceae bacterium | reverse complement strand
GCTGCGCCAGCAGGCGGATGCCCTTGCGCCACGCATCGAGTGCGCCACCCGCCACATCCGGCGCGCCACAGTGGTCGAGCACGAACTGTGTCTGCGGACAGGCAGATACCAGCGCCGCCACCGCCTCGAGCTGTCGCGGCCGCACGCACAGATCGAAGGCCAGCCCCGCCGCCGGCAGTCGCCGCAGGTTCTCCGCCAGCAACGCCGACTCCAGCAACGCGTCGGGCTGCGTATGCAATACCCGGCGTAGCCCCCGCACGCGCGCTTCGGCGCCAATCCGCGCCAGTTGCGCGGGGAAATCCGCTGTCTCCGGCGCGGCCCCGGCGATGAGCGCGATGAGTGGCGGCGTGCCGCGATCCTGATCAGCTAGGCGCGCAAAAAATTCCGTCTCGGCCGCCTGTTGCCCAGCCGGCACATCAGCCTCCATGAACATCATCCCGCGCACGCGGACCCGGCCTTTGGCCTTGGCCGCCTGCGCGCGATATTCCTCCAGCCCAAAGCGACCCTGCAGCGCAGGATTGTCCGCACCCCATGCGTAAGTGAACCGGTCCGGATGCAGCAGGTGAACGTGAGTGTCGGTGAGGTCCATGGTGAATGCCTGAATTCTTAACCGCGGATTCAACGGATGAACATGGAATTTTCTCTCACCGTGCTGGATATCGGCGATAGAGCGCGTCGAGTCGGCGCAGGGCTTCCCGTGGAGTGATCTCGCCACGCACGGCCGCCGCCGCGTGCGGCGGCGCCTTCACTTGGAAATCAATGTAGCCGTCGAAACGCGGGCGCAGGTAGGCCGACTCCTGCACGGGCAAAGTGTCGCGGAAGAAATTTTGCGTCAGTTGGTTGGTCTGCGCATTGAGCCAAGCCTGCTTGTGCGCCGGCTGGCCGCCGCCCCAAGTGTAGATCCCTGCTTGGCTCTCCCCGCTGGCGACAAACTGCGCGTAGGCCAGCACCGCGGCCGGATGTTTGGTCTGCGCTGACACCGCCAACCCAGTACCACCAAGCGTGCTGGTGAGCGATTTGCCGTTCCGCGAAACCAAGCCACCGAATTTCAACCGGTGCGGGGCAAAATCCGCGCGTGCGTAGTTCGAATAGCTGTAGGCAAACGGACAGTAAGCTTCGCGTTCCTGCGTCGCCAGCCACTCCCAAGCGCGGATCGGGTTGCGTTGAAACCCCTCCGGCCGGCACGCGTCAGCCAGTTCCTTGATCGCCAGCAGCGCCGCCACCCCGACCTCCTCAGAGACAATCCGTGACTTGTCCGGACCAAACGGAGCCTCCCCCTCGTTCACGCAAAACGCATAGAAATACATCAGGCAATCAATCGGCCAGCCGCAGAACGCCACTCGACCACGCCGCGCCAACGCGAGCAGCTCAGCCCAGGTCTGCGGCACTGTTTCGCCCGCTGCGGCCAACAAGTCCTCGCGCCACCCGGCCACCGGAGTCGCCGCATCTATGGCCAGCGCCCACTGCGACCCGTTGATCTGGTAGGAGCCATGCGAAGCCCCCACCGAATTCTCCGCCTGGTCCTGCAAAAACTCCCCCGGCAGGTGCTGTTCAAGCGGCAGGAAAAGCCCCTGCGCCGCCGCCTCACCCATCGAGGGATGATCCACCACCAGCAAATCGAAGCGCTGCGACGACGACACAATGGACTCATCGGCAAACGCCTGCAGCGAGCGTTGCTCCCAGACGATTTCCACCCCCGGGTTAATTTCCTGCCAACGCCGTGCCGTCGCTACCATCGGGCCATAGCCACGGGGGTGATGCCAGGTAATGCCGCGCAGGCTAATGTTCATCCGAGTCACGCCAGCGCCGCGTGCAGAATCTCGACGGGGTGCAGCGCGATGCGGCCGGTGGCGTCTTTGATCTGGTGACGGCAGCTGGTGCCGGGAGCGGCGACGAGAGTCTCGGCCGGGGTGGCGCGCACGGCAGGGAAGAGCACGAGTTCGCCGATCTGCTGGGAAATCTCGAAATGTTCCGCCTCGTAACCGAACGAGCCGGCCATGCCGCAGCAGCCCGATGGGATGACGGTCACCTTGTGGCCGGCGGGCAGCTGGAGCATCTTTACGGTGGGCGTGAGCGACGACAGTGCCTTCTGGTGGCAGTGGCCGTGGAGCTTGATCGCTTGCGACGAGGCGGAGAACGACGAGGCGGAGATGCGCCCGGCGTCGGCCTCGCGGGAGATGAACTCGTCGATCAGCAGCGCGTTCTTCGCCAGCGCGTTGGCGGCGTCGAGCAGGCGGTCCGGCACAAGATCGGGATATTCGTCGCGAAAGCCCAGAATGCACGACGGCTCGAGGCCGATCAGCGGGGACTGCGTGGTGACGACGTCCTTGAGTAGCTCGACATTGCGGATGGCAAATTTCTGGCCCTCGCGCACGAGGCCCTTGGAGAAATGCGCGCGGCCGCTCTCGACATGCTCGGGAATGACGACCTCGTAGCCGAGCTTGTTGAGGAGCTGCACGGCCTTGATGCCGACGGGCGTGTCGTTGTAGTTCGTGAACTCGTCGCAGAAGAGAAAGACGCGGCCGTTCGGGTAGGCAAGTGACGGTGGGTTGGCGTTCTTCGCATGCCACGCGGCGAGCGTGGTGTGATGCAACGTCGGCAGGCTGCGTTTCTGCGCGAAGCCCGCGAAGCGCTTCACCAGGCCGCTTGTAATAGAATACGTTACAAAGGCGTTGTAGAGTCGCGGGACTTTCGCGGCCCACTTCATCGCCGTGGTAAAGTTTGCCACCAGCCGCGAGCGCAGCGGGACGCCATTCGCGTCGTAATAGTGCTGTTGCCACTCGGCCTTGAGACGGGCGACGTCGACGTTGGACGGGCATTCCGACTTGCAGCCCTTGCAGGAGATGCAGAGGTCCATGACCTCCTTCACCTCTTCGCTGTCCCAAGCGTTGATGCCGTCGCGCGAGTCCGTGAGGACCTGACGGAGCATATTGGCGCGGGCGCGGGTCGTGTCCTTCTCGTTGCGCGTGGCCATGTAGCTCGGGCACATGGTGCCGCCCATGAGGTGGGACTTGCGGCACTCGCCGACGCCGTTGCATTTCTCGGCGGCGTTGAGCACGCCCCGCTCGGCGCGGAAGCGGAAGACGGTCGCGATCTCCGGCACCGGGTGGTCGGGACCGTGGCGCAGCGAGGTGTCCATCGGCGGCGTGTCGATGATCTTGCCGGGATTGAAGAGCCCGTGCGGGTCGAAGGTCTCCTTCACCCGCCGCATCATGGCGTAGCACTCGGGGCCGACCATGAACGGGATGAACTCGCCGCGCAGGCGGCCGTCACCGTGTTCGCCGGAGAGTGAGCCGCGGTATTTTTTTACGAGCGCAGCGACATCAGTGGCGATGTCGCGGAACATCTTCAGTCCCTCGGGGGTTTTCAGGTTGAAGAGCGGACGGATGTGCAGCTCGCCCGCGCCTGCGTGGGCGTAGTGGACGCTGCTGAGGCCGTATTTGTCGCGCATCAGCGCGTCGAACTCCGCGATGTAGGCCGGCAGGTCCTCGACCGCGACGGCCGTGTCCTCGACGACCTCGCGCGGCTTGGCATCACCCGGGACGTTCATCATCAGGCCCTGGCCGGCGCGGCGCAGGTCCCAAACCCTGTCGCAGTCGTCGCCCCAAAGCACGGGGAAGGCGTAGCCGAGGCCGGCAGCGCGCAGCTCGCTTTCGAGCGTCCGCATCGTCGTCTCGATGACGGTGCGATCGGCGTGGCGGACTTCAATGACGAGCACAGCGCCGGGATCGCCCTGCACAAAGAAGCGGTTCTTCGCCTGCTCGAGGTTGGACTTGGTGCACTCGAGAATGTGGCGGTCGATGAGTTCGCAGCCGAACGGCCGGTGGCGCATCGCGATGAGCGTAGCGTGCAGCGAGTCTTGGACGGTCTGGAAATGCGCGCACAGCAGCGCGCCCGCCGGCGGCAACGGCTCGACGTTGAGCTCGAACTCGACGCCGAGGAAGAGCGTGCCCTCGGAGCCGGCGAGGAGCTGGCAGAGGTTGAAGGGCTTGGCCGACGCCGGGTCGAAGACACTGCACTCCATCAGCCGGTCGAGCGCGTAGCCGGTGTTGCGGCGTGTGACGGTCGGCTTCGGGTAATGGTCGCGGATGAGCGAGCGGTTCTTGGCGTCACCGAGCAGGTCGCGAACGAGGCAATAGATCCGCGTCTCCACGGAATCGGGGGCGGCGCATTTTTGCGTGAACTCAGCAGGAGAGAGCGGCCCAAAGGTGACTTCTGAGCCGTCGCTCAAAAAGCCGCGCGTCGAGATAAGGTGGTCGCGCGTGCTGCCGTAGACGATCGAGTTGGAGCCACAGGAGTTATTGCCGACCATGCCGCCGATCATTGCGCGGTTGGCGGTGGATGTCTCCGGACCGAAGAGCCGACCGTGGGGTTTGAGGAAGAGATTGAGCTCGTTGCGGACGACGCCCGGTTGCACGTGGACGCGATGCGAGGCGGCGTCGAAGGAGAGGATGGCGTTGAGGTGACGACCGAGATCGACGACGATGCCGCGACCGACGACTTGACCGGCGAGGGAAGTACCGGCGCCGCGCGGGATGAGGCCGACCTTATGCTGGTGGGCGAAGCGAATAAGCGTGCGCACGTCGACTTCGTCGGCGGGGAGTGCGACGGCGAGGGGCATCTCTTGGTATTCCGAGGCGTCGGTCGCGTAGAGGGTGCGCATCACCGCGTCGAAGTGCAACGCGCCCTCCAAGCGGGCGGCCAGCGCAGACAGGTCGGCGGTCAGATTCGGTGTCATGGGGTGTTTACCAGAAACAGCATTCAGCTCCGCCGGGCAAGACCGACGTTTCCACAGTTTCCGTCATATCACAGCAAGTCCCCCAAAACTGAATGTCATCTAATAGATGACATTCAGTTTTGGCGGGCGGGGAGGAAAGCGCTGCTCCCTGCTTGTGCGGATCGCGGCGTGCGGGATACGTTGTCGCCATGTCTTCCTCCTCTCTGCCCGTCAAACCCGCACCGCAGCGCGAGATCATTTGCGCGGATGCGATAGCCTGAATGCAGGCCTGCACCCGGATCGAGGGCGCGTGTGCGGTGACGTCAGTGCCCGACGTGTCCGAAATCGGTAAAACACTGCCGGTGTGGCGGGAGTGGTTTCTGAACGCCGTGCACCTCGTAGTGTCGGCCGTGCCGGCCGACAGCGCCGCGCTGTTTTTCCAGTCCGACATCAAGCGGGACGGCACGTGGATCGACAAAGGCGCCCTCGCCACCGTGCCCGGCCTACCCCCGAGCAACATCACCCTCGTCGCCCCCACCGGCACGATCGACGCCGGCATCCGCTCCACCGGCAACCTCTCCCTCGCCGCGTCCGCTGTGCTCAACGCCGGCAACATTCAGACCGGCGGCACCACCGTCGGCGCCCCCGCCACTCCCAACCTAGGAGCCCTCTCCTCCGCCAGCTCCAGCACCGCCGTCGCCTCCGGTCCTGCCCTAGGCGAGACCCGCAACGAGTCCGGCTCCGCCAAAGCCGCCACCCGCGACCTCCTCCCCTCCCTCTTCAGTATTGAGGTTATCGGCTACGGTGGCGGAGACGAGGAAGAGGAAGAAGACAAGAAAGCCGCCGAGATCACCGAGACCGCCAGTTAGGACCCGCCAGCCTGAGCCTCATCGCCAATACCGCCGGCGCCGACCTCAACCTCGTCGCCCTCAACATCCAGATGCGCATCGCGGTCGTCACCCGTCGGCCCGGCCTATGCGACGCTCATCCAGCTCTACCGCGCCCTCGGGGCCGGCGCCACCGAAATGGACACCTCCGCGAAGAGCAAATAACCCTTCTCTTGCTGCGGGCTGACGGCAATCGGTCTGGCTCGAGTAAGACTAAGGACAGGTTTATTTAGTTCTGTAGCCGAGCCCCCCGCCGTCATCAGCGGCATCTGCGCCGTCATGCACGCCTGTCTGCATCCGCGCCGCAAACGCCGAGGCTGGAGGGAGCTAGGTGCTAGTTCGACGGCTCCAGGCGTTCCGCACGATCTTCACCGCCTTTAGGGCAACGAGCGGGATTGCGCCGAGGGCAAGCAGGACGAGGCCGTCGGCGAACGAGAGCAGCGTGGTTTTCACGAAGCGGCCGAAGGCGGCGTTGCGCTGGCTCCACACTTGGAGACCAAACGGAAGCGCCACCAAACCAGCAGGTGTGGGCTTAGAGAGGGCGCGGTGCGGGCTTCCGCCGTCGTGCCGGCTTTGATCATATTCAAGCAAACTGCGGAGGGACGCCTATCCTCTTCAGGCACATGAATCCAAGTAGCCAAGGCTCCGGCATCTCGCTCATGATTGCGCTGTTCCCTTCCGCAGGAACCACGACACTGGCCGACGCAACGAAACGGGTGGCGGGTAGGCCTTCACACAACCGATTCGCAAAAGGAACTGAACGCGCTCGCCCAGATCGATAGCCGCAGCCAGCGAAAGTTTCGTGGAGGGTTCTTCCAGAATCTGCGACATGGGATGAAATCCGATCCCGCCGCCTCGGACCTTGAGAAAGAGTCTCTGTATACGGCGGCCGGTTTCCAGTAGTGAAGCCACCGACACGTCGGGACTCGTGATTGCGATCCACCCGGCGGATGACGCCACTTGCTCGCGCACTTGGGTGCTCGCTCGCTCACGAAAAGATTTTTTTAGCACACTGGTCTTGTCGTAGAAATTGCGCACCGCCCAGCCAGAGAGGCCGGTTATTTCCATGCTGCTAGTGGTCAAGCCGTCGCGTCTAGCCCGGGCTTCCGCATTCGAGAATCGTATCCAGTCCGCCAGCTCTTCCTGCGCGGGGTCGCGATAGGTCTGTAGCAGATTCGCTTCGATCGTCTGCTCGTCAATGAAGCGGGACTCCGGGCTCGTGGCGGGGAAATAGTGGATAAAGTCCGGCCCACCCGCGACCAATCGCGCGAGGTCGGCGCGACGGAGCGGCTCAGGCGAAAAGCCCGCCCGAAGCGTGCGGCGACTTTCCATCGCTTCAATGTTCTGGAAGTTTTGTGGGCGGCTCTTGCTGAGGCGCACCGCCATCACGCGTTCGTCCTGATTGGATGTGGCGAGCAACGTCCACTGGCACACGTAGCCGAGGGCCTCGGCGGCTAACTCCAGGTTTTGAAAAAACGCCCCGAGTGAAAGCAGGGTTTCCCGTTGGGTCGGATCTACGGCGGGCAGTCATTTCCGGCGATCATTGCCGATAATCCAGTGAAACGGTTCGATACGGTTTACGAACCACGGCTGCGCATTGTGACCGCTCGGGGCGAGCGACGCGAGTAAGAGGATGGCCTCTTCGTCTGGCTTCAAGAAATCGAGTGAAGTATCCCCAGCAACGGGAATGTCGGCGCGCAGTAGATTGTTTTTATCACTGAACAAATACGTGGTGAGGCCCGCCGCGGCGACGCCACCGACCGACACTCCAATAAAGTGTCGGCGACCCAGGTGAGATTTGTGCTTAGAGATCATGGATTATTTTCGGGGGAAAGGCGGCGCGGAGGGCGTTGAGCACGGCGAGCACATCAATGATTTCTTGGAGGATCGCGCCGCTCACTGGGCTGAGGTGGCCGGTAGCGGCAAAGGCCAGGCCGATCAAACTCAGGGCCATGCCGCCGATGGCGCTTTGCAGCGCGATGATCCGCATCCGGCGGCTGATGTGCATGAATTCGTCCACTTTCGTGAGGGAATTGTCCATGATAACGACGCCCGCCGCCTCTGCGGTCACATCGCTGTTCTGGCCGATCGCGATGCCCACGGTCGCGGCCATCAAGGCGGGCGCGTCGTTGATGCCGTCGCCCACGTAGGGCGTTTTGGCTTTGGCCGTTTCGGCGCGGACGATCGCGAGTTTTTCCTCCGGGGTTTTCTCGGCGTAGATCTCCGTGATGCCCACCTGATCGGCGAGATAGCGGACCTCCGATTCCCGGTCGCCCGAGACGAGCAGGACGTGGGCAAAGCGATGCTTCGGCCCGAGGTGACCGACAAAAGGCCGGCCGTCGGAGCGCGGGGCATCGCGAAACCGGAACAACGCCGCATAATGCCCGTCGATGACCACCACGCATTCCAATCCGCCCGCGCAAGCGGATGTTTCGAGTAACGCTCCAGACTCGCCACGAGCGTGAGCACGTCCTTCTGCTCGCGGCCCGGGGCGACGAGTTGTTCGGTGAGGGTGGGTTCGCCGTAAGTCAACGTGCCGGTCTTGTCGAAAATCGCGGTCCGGCATTCGGTGATCTGCTCCAAGGCAACCGGATTTTTAACGATGATAGCCCGGCGCGCGCAGAGGGAGATCGAGCCGATGATCGCAATCGGGATCGCGATGAGCAGCGGGCAGGGCGTGGCAATGACCAACACCGCGCGGAAGCGCACTGACCCCCCGCTGATGATCCACGCGAGCACCGCGACCGTCAGGGCGACCGGCGTGTAGTAAGCGCCGAGCCGTCGCAATTCGGGACGTTGTGACTCGGACTCACGCATCACCTCCATGATTTTCGCGTAGCGGAATCCGCAGCGACTTTGGTGGTGCGGATGGTCAGCGCGGATTCGCCGTTGATCGCGCCCGAAATGACCGCCGAACCGGACGTTTTAGTGATCTGGAACGGCTCGCCGGTCAGGTAGGACTGGCCCATCACGCCATGCCCCTCGGTCACGACGCCGTCCACCGGGCAAATTTCGTGTGGATAGATGACGAGCGTGTCATCCACGGCCACATCGAGCAGGACGACATCCGCGAGCGCCGCGCCGCGTTTGCGATGGGCGATAGCCGGCAGGCGTTTCGCGAGCGCGGCCAGCACGGAGGAGGCGCTGCGAAGCGCGTAACTTTCCAACGCCTCCCCGCCTGCCAGCATCAGCACGATAATGGAGCCGGCGAGGTATTAGCCCAGGATGACGGACGTGACGATGGATATCCCGCCAAGCAGGTCGGAGCCGAATTCGCGCTTCAGGAGTTTGCGCAACAGCTCGTAGAGCAGCGGTAATCCACCAATGACGAGCGTCGCCAGCAGCGGGAGCCGGTGCGTCTCGGGCGCGGCATGAAACGCGAATCGGAGGACGAGATGGGTCGCGATACCCACGAGGGAAAGCGCCGCGATAATCATGGGCTTGCGCTGCCGCAGCCAAGCAGGTGAATACCAAACGGGTGCGGGCGTCGGGACGGTGGTGGTCATGCGTGGCTGCTCCGCACTGCCACCCGGGGCGCAAGTTTCAGGACTCGCGTAACGGAGTGTGCGATCATGAGCTCCTCGTTCGTGCGGATGACCCGCACCGCAACTCGGCCGGCGTCGGTCGAAATCAGCGCGGCGTTTTTCGCATTACGGGAGCGGTGCAGCGTGACGCCGAGAAAGCCGAGGCCGTCACAAATCCGTGCGCGGATCGCCGGCGCGTTTTCCCCGATGCCTCCCGCGAAGACCAGCATGTCCAACCCGCCGAGCGCGGCGGCGTAGGCCCCGATCCATTTTTTCGCCTGATAACAAAACAACGCCACCGCGTCCGCCGCGCGGGGATCGTTCGCCTCCCGCGCACAGAGGTCGCGCATGTCGGAGCTGGTGCCGGAGACGCCGAGCAAGCCGGCTTCGTGGTTCACCATGTGCTCGAATTGCGCAGGCGTCATGTGATCGCGGCGCGACAGAAACGATAGCAGGCCAGGATCAAGATCGCCGGAGCGCGTGCTCATCACCAACCCGGCCGCCGGCGTGAAGCCCATGCTCGTGTCGATACTCTGGCCGTCGCGCACGGCGGCCAGGCTCGCACCGTTGCCGAGATGGGCGAGGATGATGCGGCCGCGTTTCGCCGCCGGGTCGCCGAGGCGCGCGAGCTCCTCCAGCAAATACGTGTAGGACAAGCCATGAAACCCGTAGCGTTGGACGCCTTGCGCGGCATAGCGCCGGGGGATCGGCAACAACTTGGCGACCCGCGGCATCGTCCGGTGAAACGCGGTGTCGAAACACGCCACCTGCGGGAGTCGGGGATGGCGTTGGCGAAAGCCGTTCATCAACTCGATCTCGCGCGGGAGGTGATCCGGAGCGTAGGGCGTGATGCGCCGCAACTCTGCGAGCAAGGCGGGCGTGACGCGCTCCGGTGCGGAATGCTTCATGCCATGCACCACGCGATGACCGACCGCCTCGATGGAAGGAAAGAACGCTTGCCGCTCCAGCCAGTCCAGCAAGCAACCGACCGCCGTGGAATGATCAGCTGTCGCCAGCCGCACAGGCGGCGCGGCCACGCCCGCCGCATCGCGGTGGATGAGATTCGTCCCGCGCTGACCGATGCGCTCGATCCGTCCCGAGCACACGGCTGGCGGCGCGCCGGTCTCAAATACCGCGAAGCGGATGCTCGAAGAGCCTCCGTTGATCGCGAGCACGTGCGGCTGCGCTACCGTTTTGTTTGATTGGGGTTTTTTCCGGGCGAGGCGCGGCACGCCCCAGCATAGATCGCGGGAAGCGCCCGCGCCATGGGGTATTCCGCTACCCTTCGCGTCCGGCGCCGGCCGGTCGGGTAACACCCCATGGCCGCCGCGCGGATTTCGTCGCATCATACCGCTGACCGGCCCGTGAACTGCCACCGCACACCTGCGAGGTTGCTGCGCTCCCCGGCCAAACCAAGCTCCCTTCCATGAACGCGACTGCCTCACTCATCGGCCCGATCGCCGTGGCTAAACATCACCTAACCCGAGCGCAGCTCCTCGCGAGGAACCCACGATGAAAACCATGAAGGCGGTCTGCATTTATTACTACGGTGGGCCCGAGGCGCTGGTCTATGAAGACGCGCCCCGGCCCCATCCCGGACCGGGCGAGGTGCTGATCAGGATTCACGCGGCGGGGATCAACCCAGTCGATTGGAAGGTACGCGAAGGCCAGCTCAAGGAGCTGATCCTACACACGTTTCCCCTCGTGCTCGGCTGGGATGTCTCCGGCGTGGTCGAGTCGCTGGGAGCCGGGATGACGCGACTTAAGGTCGGCGACGAAGTCTTCAGCCGCCCCGACATCGCCCGCGATGGCGCCTACGCGGAGTTCATGGTCGCGAAGGAGTCCGAGCTGGCCCTGAAGCCAAAGTCCATCGACCACCTCCACGCTGCCGCCCTCCCGCTGGCCGGGCTGACGGTCTGGCAGGCGCTTTTCGACGCGGCGGGGCTGGTCGCCGGGCAGCGCGTGTTGATCCACGCCGCCGCCGGTGGTATCGGTCACGTTGCCGTGCAGTTGGCCAAATGGAAGGGTGCCCACGTCATCGGCACGGCTTCCGCGCGGAACCATAAGTTTCTGCGCGAGCTCGGGGTTGATCAGATCATCGACTACGATAACGAGCGATTTGAGGACGCCGTGCAACCGGTGGAGGTGGTCCTCGATACGATGGGCGGCGAAACGCAGGCGCGTTCGTGGAAAACGCTCAAGCCCGGCGGTATTCTGGTCTCCATCGCGAGCCCGCCCTCAGCCGAGGTTGCAGCGAAACACAGGGTGCGGCAGGCGTTCGTCTTTACGCAGCCCAACGCCGAGCAGCTCGCCGAAATCGCGCGACTGGTGGATGCCGAAAAGCTCAAGGTCATCGTCGAAACCATCCTCCCCCTCTCCGACGCCACCCGTGGCCAAGAGCTCAGCGAACGCGGCCACACCCGGGGTAAAATCGTGTTGCGGGTGATCTAGTCGCCGCCATGGCCGTAAAATTTCAGGATTACTACGAGACGCTCGGCGTCCCCCGCACCGCCGCGGCGGACGACATCAAGCAGGCGTTTCGCAAACTCGCCCGCCTGTATCACCCGGATGTGGCCAAAGACAAAGTCTCCGGCGAGGCGAAGTTCAAAGCGATCAACGAAGCCTACGAAGTGCTGGGCGACCCGGCCAAGCGCACGCGTTACGACGAGCTCGGTCCCGACTGGCAGCATGATAACATGGGCGGCGAAACTCCTCCGGGCGCCAAGCGGGTTCCCGCTGATGTCAGCGGCACTCCCCTACTCTCAGAGTTTTCGCCGCTGGCTGCGCCTCACCGGGATTTCAGCAGCAAGAGTAGTCGCGAGGCCCGCGTGGAGGGAGGCGGCGAACTCCCTCCACCAAAAGCCCACCCTGCGTTCGCGTGGGTGGGCAGTTGGCGAAGCCGGGGCCTGACGGTCAGGACCCGTGCTCGCGGCCGGAATTCATTTCCAATAGCCTTCGTAGAAGCGGTAGTTACCGGACTCGGACTCCGTGCGGGGGTTGACCCACTTGGCGCCGGCATACGGCGGCACTTCCCAGCGGGCGGCCATCCACTCGTAACGGTTATTCTGCCATGTCCAGTAACCGGCGACCCAAACGTGCTGCGACGACGGACGCGCCGGGATTGCCACGGGGGCCGGGGCGGCAGGCGGGGCGGCCATGACGACATAGCTGCTTACACCCGCCGGGGCGACCGCGACCACCTGCTGGGGCTGAGTCACGACGACCACCTGCTGCGGAGCGGGGGTTTGGCTGCGGGTGGGCGGGGGCGGAGCGGTGACGAGGTGGGATTCCCGCTCGGTGGCACAGCCAACGAGGAGGAAGAGGGTGCCGCACAGGGCGAAACCCGATTTTTGGGAGGTATTCATGGGAGGAGGTTCGGGGAGGAGTGCTCCTGCCGGAATGGCGTGAGCAGTGTGTGCCCCCACCTTACGCGGAACGTTCAGGGGCGGCTATGGGGTGTTTCCCGCCTTGGCGCGCAACCGGAGATGGAGCGAGCACGCACGATCATGGCTGGGGTTGACGCTGGCGTCTCCACGGGGATTGATTCACTCCGCTCTGGGCTTCGCCCCGCGCCGTTGGCGCGTCCTTCTCCGGTCCACAATGGACCTCCGTCAAACCCCTCCGGGGTTCGAAGTCTGCTCCGCACACCGCCAAACAAAAAAGCCGCCTTGCGGCGGCTTTTCGCTGGCGTCCCCACGGGGATTCGAACCCCGGTTCTTACCGTGAAAGGGTAGTGTCCTAACCGGGCTAGACGATGGGGACTAACCGCGGAACGCCGGACGCTACGTCCGCACCCGTCTCGCGCAAGGATTTTTTCCAGCCCCGCGGGTCCACGATTTTAGTTTCCCCCGGCCTCAATTTGCCGACACATCCCTCCTGATGAATTTCGCCGACATCGCCGCCGCCCTCCCCGCCCAGGCCCGGACCGCGTTCCCGGACGTCCCTTTTCCGCTGCTGGCCTCGGGCAAGGTCCGCGAAATCTTTGACCTAGGCGACGCCCTCCTGCTCGTCGCGAGCGACCGGCTGTCGGCCTTCGATGTCATCCTGCCTGACGGCATCCCGGGCAAGGGCATCATCCTCACGCAGATGAGCCTGTGGTGGTTTGCCCAGACAGAGGGCCTCATCGCCAACCACCTGCTGCCTGATCAGGCCGGCGAATTCGCCCACCGCGGTCTCCATGACCGCGACCTGCAGTTGCGCAGCATGATCGTCAAAAAACTCCGTCCGCTCACCATCGAGTGCGTCGCCCGCGGTTACCTCATCGGCAGCGGGTGGAATGCGTATCAGAAAACCGGGGCCGTGTGCGGCCTCACCCTGCCTGCCGGGCTGCGCCAGGCCGACAGGCTGCCGAAGCCGATCTTCACGCCGACGACCAAGGCCCCCAAGGGCCAACATGACGAGGCGATCACCGATGCGCAGGGTGCCGCCGCCATCGGCGACGCACTCTACGAAAAGGTGAAGGCCACCAGCCTCGCGCTCTACCAATTCGGCCACGACCGCACCCGGCAAGCCGGCATGATTTTGGCCGACACGAAGTTCGAGTTCGGCACCGACGCCGCCGGCAACCTCTTCCTCATCGACGAGGTGCTCACGCCCGACTCATCGCGCTACTGGCCGGCCGACGCCTACCGCCCGGACTGTTCGCCGCCGAGCTACGACAAGCAGTTCGTGCGCGACCACCTGCAGGCGTTGAAGTGGAACCAGTCCCCGCCGGCGCCGACGCTGCCGGCCGCCGTGATCAGCCGCACGCAGGAAAAATACCTCGCCGCCCTGCGCAACCTGCTCGGCTGAGCGCGCCCCCTGCCTGACCGGTCGCCATGCCCAAACGCGTCACACTGCGGGATATCGCCAAGGTCGCTGGGGTGCATTTCACCACGGTGGGGCTCGCCCTGCGCCACGACCCGCGCGTCGTCCCGGAAACCGCGGCCAAGATCCAGACCGCCGCCCGCCAGCTCGGCTACACGCACGATGCGATGCTCTCAGCGCTCTCCGCCTACCGGCACCGCGACTCGCACCACTTCGCCGGCGTCATCGCCTACCTCGTGACCTACGGCCCGGAGATGCTGCAGACCAACATCACGGAGCGCACCGTCGTTGAGGCCGCCACCGCGCACGCGTTGGCGCACAACTTCAGCGTCGAGTCTTTCCAAATCGATGCACCCGGCATGACGTCCGAGCGCATGAGCAAGCTCCTCCGCGCCCGCGGTATTCAGGGGCTGATCCTCTCGCCACGCATCCCGCATCCCGGCCCGATGCCCGACCTCGAGTGGGAGCACTTCTCCCCCGTCGCCCTCGGCTTATCCATTACCAACCTCGCGGTGCACCGGGTCTGCACCTACCACGCGCACAACATGCGGCTCGGTCTCGCCCAGATGCGGGCGCGCGGCTACCGCCGCGTCGGCCTGATCCTCCCGCGCGAGATCTACGAGCGCAGCCGCGGTCACGTGCTTGGCTCCTACTTAGCAGAGCAGTGCCTGCTGCCGCCCGCAGAGCAGGTGACGCCGCTCTTCGTCCCGATAGCCCAGCTGACCAAGGCCAACATCGGCCGCTGGATCCGCCAGCAGCGCCTTGAGGGCGTGATCCTCAGCGCCCTGGCGCCTGAAATCGTGGAATTCATCCGTGAGCTCGGCTACCGCGTGCCCGAGGAGCTGGGCCTCGCCGTCATTAGCCGCTACAGCCGCACCGAGGGCATCGCCGGCATCGACGAGCGCATGAGCCTGCTCGGCGAGGGCGCGGTGGAGGCCGTCGTCGACATGATCTGCCGCAACGAGAAGGGCCTGCCGACCCATCCCCACTACACGCTCATCGAAGGCAACTGGAGCGAACGCCCCACCGTGCGACCTATCCCGGCGCGGCCGCCTGCCGCCACCCGCTAGGCCGACCATGGTATGATCCGGAGTGATAGGTAACACTTAGTCCACGGTGATAGGTTACACTTTTAGGCACGATGCCTTGGAAGAAAACCTCACCGATGGAAGAAACTATTCGATTTGTTATATTGGCCCGGAGCGGCCGATTTACGCTGACGGAGCTGTGCGAGCAGTTCGGGATCAGCCGTAAGACGGGCTACAAACATTTGGAGCGATATGCCGCGGATGGGCTCAAAGGATTACAGGAGCGGAGCCACCGGCCGCATCAGTTTCCGCAGCAAACCGATGAAGCGGTGGAGGCGTTGTTGTTGGCCGAGCGACGGCTGCACCGGACGTGGGGGCCTAAGAAGCTGCACAAGGTTTTACAGGTGAAGCACAGGATTGAGTCGCCGCCAGCGCGCAGCACCATCGCGGGGATTTTGCGACGGTACGGACTGAGTGTGAGCCGGCGGCGCAAGCTAGGAGCGTATCAGGCATTCAATGACGGACTGCCGATGCCGACGCAGCCCAATCATGTCTGGACGGTGGACTTCAAAGGCTGGTTCTTGCTGGGCAACGGTCAGCGCTGCGATCCGCTGGCGGTGTGTGATCGCTACAGTCATTTCGTGCTTGGGTGCAAAGCGCGCGAGAACCAGCAGTTCAAGGGAACGCTGCACGCCTTTCGCGGCCTGATGCGTCACCACGGGCTGCCCGAGATCATACGGGTCGATCGTGGATCACCATTCGCCTCCAACGGCTTGGGACGGTTGTCGAGTTTGAGCCTGTGGTGGATCGAACAGGGGATCGAAGTGGAGTTCACCCGGCCGGCTTCGTCACAGAATAACGGATCGCACGAGCGCATGCACCGGGATTTGAAGGCCGAAGCGGCCAGTCCGCCCTCCTGCAACCTGGCCGCCCAGCGGCGTCGGCTTGAACGCTGGCAATACACTTACAGTCACGAGCGCCCGCACGAGGCGCTCGACCAGCAGTTTCCCGCCGAGTTTTACCAACCCAGTGCCCGGCGCCTGAACGAACACGACAAGCCGCTGGTCTATCCGTCGACGCACGAAGTTAAGATCATTTCCACGAGAGGACAATTGGCGCACGAAGGACTCAATTACCACGTGGGCGAAGCCTTCGCCGGAAAATCCGTCGGACTCCACAAGAACAACGCCGGTCAAACCGACCTGTACTTTGCCAACGTTCACCTTGGGCACCTCGCCTTCGGCGCGGAGGGCGGACGCTTCAAGCCGGCCCCCTACATTCCACCGGCACGCTGACCGATCCGCCGCCTTCGGCGGCAGTCAGAGCGGGGAGGGAGCAAGCTCCCTCCCCCGCGCCCCTCCCCTTAAATCTTTCCTCCACCCAACCACAAACCTCGCTATTTCTTGTTCGAAACCCAAACCAAAGTGTCACCTATCACCTTGGATTGTTTGTAACCTATCACCAGATCGCACCCATGGACCCACGCGTCAGCCTACGGGACATCGCCCGGCAAGCCGGGGTCCACTTCACCACGGTGGGCCTTGCCCTCCGCAACGACCCGCGCGTCAGCCCCGCCACCGCCGCCCGCATCCGCGCCGTGGCGCAGGAGCTCGGCTACATGCCAGACGCGATGCTCTCAGCGCTCGCGACCTACCGGCACCGCCAGTCGGCGCGGTTCGCCGGCACGCTCGCGTGCCTCACCAGCTACACGCCGGCGCAGCTCCGCAATAACATCAACGAGCAGCAGCTGATCGCCGGTGCCACCGCCCAGGCACACGCTCAGGGCTTCAACCTCGAATCGTTCCAGTTCAACGCGCCCGGCATGACCGGACCGCGCCTGAGCGCGCTGCTCCGCGCGCGGGGCATCCAGGGCGTGATGTTCTCGCCGCTGCTGCCGCTGCCCGGCCCGGGGCCGGATCTGGAGTGGAAGCACTTCTCGGCCGTAGCGGTCGGCTACTCCATCACCAACCCGCGCGTCCACCGCGCCTGCATCCACCACACCTATAACATCCGTCTCGCGTTGAAGACCCTCCGCGAGCGCGGCTACCGGCGCATCGGCCTGGTGCTCCCCTACGAGGTTTTCGAGCGCTCCCTGGGCATCGTGGCCGGCGCCTACCTCGCTGAGCAGTATCTTTTCCCGGTGAGCGACCGGGTCGAGCCGCTCATCATCGAACAAGTCACCAAGGCCAGCCTAGGCCACTGGCTGCACACCCAGCGCATCGACTGTGTAATCCTGAGTGCCTACCCGATGGGAATGCTGGCCTGGATCGGCGAGCTGGGCTACGCCGTCCCGGGCACCCTCGGCGTCTGCGTTGCGCAGCGGTTGAGCGGCACGGAGGGCATCGCCGGCATCGACTACCAGATGGACCTGGTCGGCGACGCGACCACCCGCCTGCTGATCTCGATGCTGCAGCACAACGAGCGCGGCCTGCCCGTTTACCCGCGCAACATCGCCGTCGAGGGCCGCTGGGTGGACCGGCCCACCCTGCGACCGGCATCCAGCGAAACGCAATAAATCTAAACTGCGCAGTCGGAATTCCTCCGTCGAAGCAAAATGGGCCTATCTGCTTCACCTGATGGGAGCAGGGGAAATCCTCCCATAATAGATCAAAATTTGGTCACAACTGCTCCATGCAATTGTTGCAAACACTCACTGGCTTGAGCGCCGACGGCACGGTAGAAGCCGGAGAATTTGCCCAGAACCTCCGCAGGAATTACGTCGGCGATAAGGCAGCTGAAGACTTGGACGATATAGGCATTAAAGAGCAGAAAAATCACGACGCAGACCATGATCCAAGCGATCGAACAGCCGGCGACCGTGAAGACCTGGCCACCGAATGAGGAAAGCACGCCGTGCAGCCAGACCCCGCCGGGCTTAACTGCTCCGAGCGACACGAGACTCAAAACCACCGGGGGCGTGAACCAGACTAGGAATGGCCGCCGCCGGCCAAGCCGGCTGCGGTGCCGGTCGCTCTGCGTTGCCGCCACACGGATACCAGAGGAATGCGACGACGGACGATAGGCTGCCCGCCAATCCGATGAGAGCGTCGCTGGCGCCATACCATCGCAGGAGCACCGGTGTCACTGTCGGCATCGATTCCGGCAGTGTGAAAACAAAATTCCCCAAGAGCATCCAGAGAAATACCTGGATCAGAGCGGTGCGCGCATAGACGAGCGTGCCTACTCGGTAAAGGCGGGGCGCAGGCACGTCGGACGGCGGGCCCGACGCAGGATCGACTGATGCTTGATTGGTCCTGTAAAATCTTATGGCGAAGATTTTAGGTCGAAATGATGCGAATTTTAGGACGGGCCAGCCGGCGCTCAAAAATGCTTCTGGGTGCGCTGCGCCAGGCGCGAGGGCCGCCAATTATAAATGCGATTGACCCTTTCAATGAGGACGGGGGCCTCACCGCCTTCACCTCAAGAGCGAGCGCCTTTCTCGCTGCGCCGGAAATGCAATACGGTCACCAGCCGGTGTTTTTTGGCCGGTGCGGAGACCAATGCGAGTTGGTGAATCGGCTGATAGTGCCAGTTGACGCCTTGGATTTTGGTCGTCGCGTTGACGGCCCAGTCTGCCGTGACACCCAGCGTATGATGGATGCCCTCGATCGCAGCCTTACGTTCGCGAAGGAGGATGATCAGCGGCGAATGCAGATAGAAGGTTACTGGCAGCGATTCAGCGAGTTCGAACTCGTCGGTGATTTGAATGTAATCGGGCGACGGCGAATGGATCGAACGACGGCAGGAGAGCACTGGCGGCAACCACGTCTTACCGGTATCAATCTCGGCGGTAAGCGCGGTTTCATCTCCCAAGGCAATCCAATCGGAAGCATGGGGAGAGGGGTTTTGCTGCATGCAGCCTTCGGGCACGGCAAGGTTATGGGCGAGCTCGCTTTTCATGAAGGGCAGATTCGCGGCGTCCTCATAAGGCACGGCGCCGCGGTCGATTGCAAAGCACTCACCGCCGGCCTCCAGAATGAACGAGCCCTTGTCTCGGTGACAGTGTCCGGCATTCTCCATGGCGCCGACCAAGAATAGCCGCACACTGGCTGGCCCAAAACGGCGAAAGCTCGAAACTGCCCCCGCCTTGGCGAGCTTGGTGAACGTAGGAAGATTAACCTCCTGCTGTGGACAATGCTCAGGGCCGTAAATGACGGCGAAGAGACCCTCGAAGGACCAGTCGCGCTTCACTTTTTTCCCGTGTCGTAACGAATCGGCCATGAGCCCCTTCCAAAGGGGCGAGTCTAGCGCCGCAGCCATCATACCGATGGCATCCAAGGCCACCGTGTCGCCGACCGTATCGGCGACCGGAAAATACGAGCCCGGTTCGCCCGTCGTGGACAGAAAGGCAGCAATGAAACTGTCCATCGATCGCAGTTTGGGCGGGATCATGTCCTGCAAACTCCGCCCCCGCAGCCGGGCGAGCGCCGCTAGGGCAGGCAGGGTAGCCCGGAAGCTGTTTGACCAATAGCCAACGCCCTCGTTAGTGGAGCCGTCGGGCTGGATATAGCGATCAATGATTTCGTAAAGATCGCGTTCAAAGATGTCGATGTCGGCCATGGTCCGGGGCCAGGCTTTTTCCAGCACGAGCAGGCCCAGCAGTCGCCCCAAACCGATCATGTGGTGCTGATTGCAGTCCCACATATATTCATACTGCAGGAAGGCTTCCCGAACACGCGGGAGCCCCTTAGTGGCAAAGGCATAGCGCAGGAGGTGCTCGCCCTTTGGCGTAAACCATGCGCCGGCCCAATCCAACGCCAGAGCCAGCCCGGCGGTAGTGTGTGCCTCGGGGAAGCCGCGCGTATCCCAAGTCGAACCGGGAAAGCTTTGCATGAAATGCGGGGCCCACTGCGTTGTGTGCGCAATGCTGACCGCAATCCGCGCGGCAAAACGCAGGCAGCCGGGATCGCGGTCGATCAGGCCCACGAAGGCGCAAACCGGGGCGTCGATAAAAAACGAACGGGAAGTGGCGTCGCGCTCCCGAGATTGAATCGCCCAGATGTCGCCCGATGCGAGGAAAGTGCCAACTTGATTCTCCGGCGTGCGGGAATCGGACATCGCATCCCGGGCGAGGGCGCGAAATTGGTCCATGATCGGCTGGTAAAGAGGCGAAAGCGCCTTCCGGCGGATGGCGGCCAACTCTTGGGAATCAAAGTAGAAACCAAAACGGGGGGCAAAGTCGATCGGGGTTCCTTCCGGCAGCAACCACCCGGTCCAGTCGGGCGTAAAGGGCGAAGTTCGTGCCAGCATGGCTTTTCTTCGTTTGGCGTGAGCGCTACCGATCCAATACAGCCACACTTCATCCGCCCCATCTCGTTCCGATGCCACCTTGAGTTCAATCCGTTCAAGGATTCGCCCCTTGACCAAGCCCTCAAATTCATGCGCGCGCCCCCAGCCTGGTTGGGCATTTACAACGGTCTGCTCGATACCGTCCACCGTCGCGATAACCGTGAGGGCTACGTGTTTTGGGCACGCCGCCCGCACCACCAGCCGATTGTAACCCGACAGGTCGACCCGCAACTCCCGTGCAAATGACAGCAGCGGCGTAGCCAGGTCCCGCCGAGCTGATCGGGCCTTGACCGACTGGTCCCAAGCGAGCGTGACCCAAGCCCAGAGCTGGCTGGCCCGCGCGTTGTCCGGAGCCAATGGTCCGAGCATTATGTCGTGGAGAGGTTTGCCGCTTGGCAATACTCCGGCCCGCGCGTTGTCCGGAGGCAATGGTCCGAGCATTGGCGGAACTCGCGGGATTTTGTCCACGGGACGCTCCTGCGCAAGACCTTGGGACCGACCGTGGTCAGTGCGCAGGGTGTAGGAAGAAAGAGGCGAAAGATGTCCGTCCCAGAAGGGTTCGATAATGGCCTCGGCTTCGTTGAGTATCACCGGCGAGCGGGCAGCTGTGGTTGTCATGGCTAGTGATCTAGGGAACTTGATAGGGCGTGGCCGTTTCTCGGAGCCACTCGGAACCGTTATCCTTGGTGAAATGGGCGGCATACTGCGCCGCAGGCTCGCGGGTGGCAGACGCGTTGATGGTGACTTCCGGAAGGCATGGCGATCGTGGACAGATATCCCGCCGATTCGTCTAACTCGATAAGCGCGGCCGCGGCTTGGGTCTGCTGACGGCGGATCGTCGAAATCTGCAAAATAAAAACGGCACGGGCGCTGCTAGCAACGCCCGTGCCGTCGAAAGAAGCCGGTTTAGAAGCGGAATCCCGTCGTGAGACGGAATTCAAGACCGTTGCTGCGGGTCATATCGTTGATCTCGTTCGTCGCATTGATCACGTTGAACTGGAAGTCCGTCGGGATGCCCGCGAACTTCGTGCTGTAGTTGGCGAACAGGTCCAGGATGACCTCGGAGGGCACGAACAGGTAGTAAATGGAAGCACCGCTAGCCAGATACTCATCCGAGTAGCGGAGCGCGCCGCCGACGCTCAGGCCTTGCAGGTTGCCACTCACGAAGTTGTATTTTCCGATGAGGTTAGCGCGGTGCACGGGCGACTTGTGCAGGCGGCGGCGGGCCACTTGGTTCGCAAGGGCACCCGGGTTGGCCGGATTCAGGCTCTTGTCGCTCACCGTCTTCGCCGTATGCTGCCAAGCGTAATTGAAGATGAGCTGAAACTTGCGGTTCGGGGTCCAAGCCAAGTCGGCTTCCACGCCCTCGGAGCGGACGACGCCGCCGTTGACGAAGAACTGGACTTGGTCGGAGGCACTGCCGCTGCTGTTGCGTGGGTCGGCGAAGATCCGGGCGAAGTCGCTCTGCACGATGCCGTCGCGCTCGGCGCTATACATGGAGACCGTGCCGGTGATCTCGCCGTCGCGGAAGTCCGTCTTTACGCCCCACTCCCAACCCTTCTCGGAGACGTTGTCGAGGAGGACAGGGTTGTCGCTCGGGAGCACGCCACCACCCTGGGCGCTGAGGGCATTCGTAAACGTCACCATCTCTGAGGAGGACGCGAACACGTGGATACCCGGGACGACGGTGAAGATCGCGCCGTAGGTCGGGCTATAGTCGGTCCGGCCCGTATTGATGAATTCGGTCTTACGGACACCGGCGATCACATTGAGGCGATTTTCGAGGGCCTTGCCCCGGTAGGCGAGGGTCGTGGCCTCGAAGTTGGCGATCGAGAGGTTGGTCCGGCGCGGGCCGGAAGCGACCACCTGATAGAGGCCTTGGTACGGCTTGCCGCTGAAGGGATCGTAGTGGTAGTAGGCCGAAGCGCCGGTCAAGGCAAAGCCAGCGTAGCTCTGGGTGCCGGGGGCGCCCCTGCTGAGGTCGATCGTGACGTTGTTAATCGATCCGACCCTGCGGTCACGCGCGTAACCGAGGGAGAGGAAGTGCGTCATCCCGAAGGCCTCTTTTTCGTAGGAGGCGTCGATCTGCTGGGCGTCGGACGACGCATAGCGGGCCGGGGTCCATGAGATGGCGGCGGCGGCATTGAGGGCGTTCACGCGGCCGTCCGGGCGCAGGCCGGCGACGGGCGTCAGCAGCTGGCGGGTGAACGCCGTGTCATTGATCATGTGCAGCCAGCGGTAGCGGATGGCGAGACCTTCAAACGGTGTCAAGTCGAGGGCGACGTCGGCGAGTTGCGAGGAGCCGTCGTAGTTGGACTCGGGACCCTTGGAAAAGAACTTGTCGCCGCGGTCCGAGTAGCGCCACCAGTCAATCGTGGAGCCGCTAGACCAGTGCGTCGCCGTGCCGGTCATGCCGAGCATGTCGTTCGACCAGGCGGTCAGGTAGGTGCCTTGGGCGATACCCTGGGTCGAGCCGTTGGGATTGCCCACGGGATAGCCCCAGCGCTCGTTGATCCTGGCGAGGGCGGCGGCGTCATCGGCCAAGTTGTAGGCGGACTTCATGTAGGCAATGATCTGCGGCGAAGGGGTCATCACGTTCTCCAAATACTGCGGGTTCACCGCGTAGCCATACTCGAAGGTCGCATACGGCAGGTTCTGCTTCGACGCGGCGTATTCGGCCGTCATCGAGAACTTGTCGTTTGGCCGCCAAGTGAAGGAGGGGGCGAGGAAGGCGAGCGTGTTGTGCTGCTGACCATCGACGCGACCGTTCATCGACTGGTAGGAGCTAATGAGGCGCATGGCGAGACCGTGGTCCTTGCTGATGACATACTGGGTGTCCATCATCGCCTTGTAGTATTCAAAGCTGCCGGCGGTGAACCGGAACTCGGTCGCGTTGATGAACTGCGGCTTCTTGGTGACGTAGTTGGCGACACCGTTCGGCGTGGAGTTCGTGTAGTAGAGGGCGACCGGGCCCTTCGCGATCTCGACGCGGTCGATGTTGTCGACCGGCACCGTCGGGGTAAGCGAGAAGGAACTCGCGAGCGCGACACCGTTGTAGAAGATCGGGAGCTGAAAGCTCCGGAGGGTGTAGAGACCGGCTTGGCCGACCTCGGCCTCACCGACCATCACCGTGCTGGTGTAGCGGAAGACCTGGCTCGGCAGTGCCACCGCCATGTCGCGCAGTAGCTCGCCGGAGATGATTTCCACCGACTGTGGGTTCTCGATCACCTGAAGGGCGATACGGGAAGTGGTGACGGTGCTGCTCTTGCGGTAACCGAAGTCGCGTTCGCCCTGAACTTCGAAAGGCGATAGCTTGATCGGGGCCGTTTCTCCGTCGCCGGAGACTTCCTCGACGGGAAGGGTTTGGCCGAAGGCCGTGACGACGCCGGCACTGACAAACAGACAAACGCGGCGGAGGCCGCGGAACCCGGGTAGGTTGTGTTCTATATTCATGATACTGGTGACTGATCTTGGTTTAGGTAAACTTGCCTGACACTGAAAAGTAAGGGACGCCAGAGGACTGCGCGGGCCCGGGGGCGGTGGGGAAAATAAAAGGCAACCGGGCTGGTCCGGCAGAGGAGCAAGGCAGCCGTGGGGTGGTGGGTGGTGACCTACGCTATGCGCCTGGCGATTTCGTTCTACAATGTATCCGATGTCCTACCCGTAGAATCATGGCGTCATTCACTGGCAGGACGTCGCCGGCATCGGGGATTCTCCTTGTAGGAAATCCTAGCCGTGGACAGGACCAGCGCAATTGGACCAATAAATCTCCCCCATGCGCCCCACCCCCATCAATAGCGCCGAGACCGTCTTCGCCGCCTTCTTCGAGCCACGCTTCGAGGAACTCGCTCGGTGGCAGACCAACACCCCCGATGTCACCGGCCTGAAACTGGCCCAAGGCT
>JBDNGL010000112.1:0-3442 GCA_041689285.1 Opitutaceae bacterium | reverse complement strand
TATCCTCAATTTAATTTCCTACGCGTCCCCGGTACGGGTTTTAGTTGGCATCCGGTCGGGCTGTTGCGCTGTCTGATTACGCAGATCCGTGGGGCGCTGTACTGCCTGCGGCTTGTGCAGACCCAACGGCCGGACGGCATCGTGGGCTTTGGCGGATTCACTTCGATGGGAATCGCTCTGGCCGGCCGGTTCCGTCATATCCCGGTGGCATTGCATGAATCGAATCGCGTCCCCGGTCTGGCCATCCGGGTGCTGGGCCGCATTACGCAACGTGTCTATCTGCCTGCCGGGGTGCGCTTGGCCAGTGTGCGCGCCCGTTACCTCCGCTATGTCGGCATGCCGGTGCGCAGTGAAATTAAGCGTCTGCCCGCCACGGAATCACGCGTGGCCCTTGGGTTGGACCCCGGGCAAAAAGTGCTGGTGGTCTTTGGCGGCAGTCAAGGTTCGGGGCCACTGAATGACTTTGTGCGCACGCACCTCGCCGTGTTCGCGGCCGAGGGTATCCAAATTTATTGTGTGACCGGACTCGGAAAAGGTGAACCCGAGACGCGCACCTTGCCCGCGCGCAGCGGCGCACAGGTGCGGGCTATCTTTGTGCCCTTCTGTGACCGCGTGGCACAATTGTTGTCCGCCGCTGATCTCGTCGTGTCACGGGCCGGTGCCGGCACGATCGCTGAACTCATCCGCTGCGAAACCCCAGCGATCTTGGTGCCCTTTCCGCAAGCGGCGGATGATCACCAGCGGGCTAACGCCTCCTTCTTTGAACGTCAGGGCGGGGGGGTGGTAGTTGAGCAAAGCCGACTGGCGATCCTGCCGGCGGAGGTGATGGATGCCATTTTCAACGACTGGTTGCTGCAAAAATTCCGCACTAATCTCCAGCGCATGGATCGCGCCAATTCGCTCGATCTGCTGCTCGCGGACTTGGAAGAACTTATCCAGCCCCCATCGGCCAATGGCCGTGCGTCCGGCCAATCGTTGCCCGCATGAGATCCCCACCGCCACCGCTCCTCTATGGCCGGGAGGTGCAGCACATCCACTGCCTAGGCGTCGGCGGCATGGGCATGGCGCCACTCGCGATCTATCTGGCTCAGGCGGGCTACTCCGTCAGCGGCGAAGACGATGCCCTGACGGATGCAGTGCGGTTACTGCTCGAAGTCGCGCTCGTACAGCTCGGGCCGTTGCCGACTGCCTGCGAAATGGTGGTGTTTTCCTCTGCCATTGCCAGCACCCATCCGGCCCACATTGCCGCCCAGACGCGCGGGTTGCCCTTGGTGCGCCGGGGAGCATTACTGGCCGAAGTGCTGCAAGGCAAAAAACTCGTCGCGGTCTGCGGTTCGCATGGCAAGACGACCACGGCAGCGATGCTCGTGACGGCGCTGCGACACGCGAATTTCCCCGCCGGTTATGTGCTGGGAGGCCTGATTGCCGATCCCGGGGTGCCACCCGCCCATGTGGGCACAAATGATTGGGTGGTCGCCGAGGTGGATGAGAGCGATGGCACCATCGAATGTTTCTCGCCGGAAATCACGGTGGTGGTGAATCTCGATTGGGATCATCCGGACCGCTATCGGGAACTTGGGGATTTAGAGCGCACCTTTGCTGCGCTGGTGGCCCGCACGACCGGCCCGGTGCTGGTGAACGCGGCGTGCGCTTTGTCGCTTCGTCTAGCGCCCACGGCCATCACTTTCGGAGACCGTGGTCGGTTCGCTTTTACGGTCGAGCAGACAACGGATTCGCTGCGACTGAGGCTCGGTGGTGACTTTGCTCTGACCACGGCGATGGTGCGCGCCTACGGAGATTTCAATGCCGCGAATGCCACGGCGGCGTTAGCAGCAGCCCAATTGATGGGCGTAACCCTTGCTCAGGCGATGTTGGCCGACTACCCCGGCGTGCGCCGCCGCCAAACGTTGCTGTCTGCCGCTGGGGGTCTCACGGTCATCGAGGATTATGCTCACCATCCGGCGGAAATCCGGGCCCTGCTGTCGGGCTTGCGTCGACAGTTGGCTGAGTCTGGCCGACTGTTCGTCGTATTTCAGCCCCATCGCTTCAGTCGCACGGCCCAGTTCAAGGCGGAGTTCGCCGCCGCGCTCGCCTTAGCCGACCGCGTATATTTGCTCGATGTGTATCCGGCCGGAGAGGCGCCAATAAACGGTGGGACCTCAGCCGCTATCTACGCCGAAATGAAAAACATTTCGACGAATCCGTTGGTGGATTATTTGCCGGGAGGCGATGCTCTCTTGTTCCGAAATTTGACCCGCGAGACCCGTGCCGGGGACTCGGTCGTTTTTATTGGCGCGGGTGATATCGACCGCAGGGCACGGGCTTGGCTCGAAGGCGTGCAGGCGGCGGCTAAGGCGGCGCGGTGGGATGAGTTTGTGGCGAACTTGGCTCCGCAACTTTCCGTCCATACTCGACTGCGGCGCGAGGATCCACTGGGACCAAAAACGACCATGCGGGTGGGGGGCGCGGCGCGGGTATATGCGGAACCGGCCAATGAGCTGGATTTGCAAATTCTGTTGCGCGCGGCTGCGGCCAGCGGGGTCAAAATATTCGTGCTCGGTCGCGGCTCCAACTTGATTGTGCCTGACGAAGGCGTGGACGGAATGGTCATTGCCTTGGCGCATGCCCATTGGAGTGCGTTTGAACCGCTGGCTGACGGGCGCATCCAGGGGGGGGCGGGGCTGCGATTGAAGAATCTCTGCGGCCTCGCGGCGAAGACGGGACTGGTGGGATTCGAATTTCTAGAGGGCATCCCGGGCAGTATTGGCGGGGCGCTGCGCATGAACGCCGGGGCCATGGGCGGTTGGATGTTTGATGTCGTCGAAGCGGTTCAATTGATGACGCTGGAGGGTGAATTGAAGACCCTCGCGAAGGCCGCCATGCATGTGGACTACCGGCATTGCGCCGAGTTGCACCACGCCATCGCGTTGAGCGCGGTGCTGTGTCCGGCCGCGCAGTCGGCCTCGGCCGAGATCAGCCGGCAAATCGATGTCTATCGGCGCAAACGGCACGAGAGTCAGCCGCGCGAGCCAAGTGCGGGGTGCATATTCAAAAACCCCCCTGGCGACTCGGCGGGACGGCTCATTGATCAGAGCGGATTGAAGGGTGAGCGGGTCGGGGATGCCGAGGTTTCGCCCGTGCATGCCAATTTTATCGTAAACCGCGGTGGAGCCACCGCGGGTGACGTTTTAGAATTGGTGCGACGGGTGCGCCTAAGAGTGCGACAGACGACTGGGGTGGATCTCCAACCTGAAGTGCTGCTCTACGGAAAAAAATGGGAGGAAGTGTTATGAGTTTACCAATCATCGCGGTATTTGCCGGCGGCACCTCCGCCGAGCGCGAGGTTTCCCTAGGCTCGGGCCGGGCCTGTGCCAGCGCCCTAGCCCGATCCTTTCCGACCCAATTTTTTGAGATCACGACCGCGGACCTGCCCGCCGGGATT
>JBDNGL010000111.1:0-10204 GCA_041689285.1 Opitutaceae bacterium | reverse complement strand
GGATTATCAAGTCGCACGCCCACACTGACGCACCGAGGGATCAACCTTCGCATGAGGCTTCGGCGGAGGGTCACGTCCCTGTGTCCGTCCGTATTTCGTAGGGTTACCCCTTTCGCTGCCACATCCAGCTACTTTGCTCCTTAAGTCAGGGTAGCCTTGGTTGTTGGATTGACGAAACTGCGCTGGTTTCGACAGACTAGCCTTTCCTTCACCATGCACCCCATTGTTCAAATCTCGCTCGACCTGACCGACATTGGGGAGGCGTTGGCGACGGCTGAACTCGCGCGACGGGCGGGGGTAGACTGGCTGGAAGCGGGGACGCCGCTGATTCTGGCCGAGGGGCTACACGGGGTGCGGGCGTTGCGTGAGCGGTTTCCCGGCGTGCCGATTGTGGCCGACTTGAAGACGATGGATGGTGGCTACTTAGAGGCTGAGATGATGGCGAAGGCCGGCGCCACCCACGTGGTCGTCATGGCGCGGGCGCACGAGGAAACTCTCAAGTGCGTGGTCAAGGCCGGTCGCGATTGCGGCGTGAAAGTGATGGGCGACAATCTTGGCTGTCCCGACATGGTAGCCGGTGCGCGACTGCTCGAGGACTTGGGGTGTGATTTTGTGATTCACCACATCGGTTACGACGAGCGGCGCGGCATCGCGGCGAGTGGCCGCCGGATGCCGAGCCCACTGGACCAGTTGCGCGAGATCGTCCAAGCGGTGCGTGTGCCGGTGCAAGCGGTGGGCGGACTCACGCTGGAGCAGGCCGTGCGCACGCCGGAATACGGTGCGCCGCTGGTCGTGATCGGTGCGCCGCTGGCAGTGGACGCGGACTCATTCAAAACCGCCGGCGGAGACCTCGAGGGCACGCTGCGGATTATCTGTGATCGCGTGCATGCCTACGGTGATGTGCCGGTCGGAGGAACTTCCCCATGAAAAGCCCCGCCGTCGTCAATTACTCTTCGGAACCTAACAGCGTCGAGCTGCGCGAATTTGCCCGCCCCGAGCCGGGGCCAGAGGATGTCATCCTCGCGGTTGAGGCCGTCGGCGTCTGCGGCAGTGATCTGCACCAGTGGACCAGTTCGCACAGCTGGAAAGTGAATTATCCCGTCGTGCTCGGACACGAGTTTGGCGGACACATCGCTGAACTTGGCAAGGATGTGAAGGGTTGGAAGGAAGGTGATCGCGTTGTCAGCGAGACCGCGGCGGAGATCAATCCCGACAGCCCGCTCAGCCGCGCTGGGCTCTACAATCTCGACCCGACGCGCAAAGGCTTCGGCTACGGCGTGGATGGCGCGATGACGCGGTTCGTGCGGGTGCCGGCGCGGTGTTTGCACCGCGTGCCGGCCGGTCTGGCGATGGAGCTGGCCGCGCTCACCGAGCCCTGTTGTGTGGCCTACAACGCCGTGATCAACAACGCCCGTATCCAACCCGGCGACCGCGTGATCGTGCTCGGCCCGGGACCGATCGGTATTCTGTGCGCGGCCATGGCGCGGCTGGCCGGCGCGCAGGTGGCACTCGTGGGCCTGGAGCGGGACAAAGCACGCCTGGAAAAGGCCAAGGCCTACGGCTGCGAAATCATCGTGGGCGATGCCACGGCCTGGGCGAAAGAGCGTGACGGCCTAGGTGTGGACGGCGTGATTGATGCGGCGGGCGCGTCGGCGGCACTGAAAGCCGCGCTCGAACTCGTGCGCCCCAACGGCTGGATCAGCAAGGTGGGTTGGGGGCCGCAGCCGCTCAATTTTTCCCTCGATCCGCTCGTGCAGAAAAACATCACTCTCCAGGGCAGCTTCAGCCACAACTGGCCGGTGTGGGAGCGCGTGCTGGCGTTGCTCGGCTCGGGTCAGCTCGACGTGCGCCCGATCATGGGCGGCCTCTGGGGGCTGGAGGCTTGGCACGACGCTTTCGAGAAAATGCACCGCGGCGAAATCGTGAAGGCTGTGCTCAAACCCGTTTGAGCTTCGACCATGCGACTGAAAAACAAAGTCATCATCGTCACCGGCAGCACCGATGGCATCGGCCGGGCCATCGCGGAACGGTGTGTCACGGAAGGCGCGTGCGTCTTGGTGCATGGTTTGGAGCAAGCTGAAGGCGAGGCACTGGTATCAAAACTCGGGCCGGCGGCGGCTTTGCACCTTGATGACCTGCTTGACCCCGCGAGTCCGGCCCGGATCGTGGCGGCGGCCCTGAAGGCTTTCGGCAAGATCGACGGCTTGGTGAACAACGCCGCGATCGTGCCGCGCACGAATCTGGCGACCGTGACTCTGGAGTCGTTTGAGCGCGCCATGATCATCAATGTGCGGGCGCCGCTGTTTTTGATTCAGGCGGCATTTCCGGAATTGCAGACCCATGCAGGCAGCGTGCTCAACATCGGCTCGATCAACGCGCTGAGCGGCGAGGCGACCTTCGTGGACTACAGTATGACGAAGGGCGCGCTGCAGACGCTCTCGCGCAACCTTGCCAACGCCCACGGCACGGACGGCGTGCGCTTCACCCACTTCAATGTCGGTTGGGTGCTCACCCCGCGCGAGCAGGCGGCGCAGGTGGCGCAAGGGCTGCCGCTCGACTGGGCGGAGCAGGTGCCGCCGCTCCACGCACCGTCGGGCCGGCTCATCATGCCCGCGGCGATCGCGGCGGCGGCGGTTTATTGGCTCGGGGATGAGTCGAAGCCGATCAGCGGTTCCGTTATCGAGCTGGAGCAGTTTTCCGTTTACGGTCGCAATCCGGTGAAAACCAAGGCGTGAATCGAAGGCTTAACCACGGATGAATACGGCTATGACGCTGGGGATTCGCCGGGGATAAACCGCCTATTTACTCACGGTTGCTGCTCGCTGACTTCCCCATGCCGAAACTCGCCGCCTTTCCCAAAGCCTACATCCGCGATCTTTGTGCCGGCACCATGACGCTACGGGCATGGATGGAACTCGCTGCGCCGCTCCAACTGGATGGGCTCGAATATTACAGTGGCTTCGCCGAGCTCGCAGACGCCGCGCGCTGGTCGGAGGCGCGGCGCACGGTCGAGTCAGCCGGCATGGTGATTCCGATGCTGTGTTGCTCGCCCGATTTCTCCCAGCCGGATCCCGCCCTGCGCCGGTTCGAGGTGGAGAAGCAGAAAAACTGGATCCGCATGGCCGCCACGCTGGGCGCGCGCTACTGCCGCGTGCTCTCCGGCCAGCGCCGGCCGGCACTCACGAAGGCCGCGGGGCTGAAAATAGTCGTCGAAAACATTGAGGCCTGCCTGCCGGAGGCGGAGAAATGTGGGGTGACGTTGATTCTCGAAAATCACTACAAGGACGATTTCTGGGAGTTTCCGGAGTTTGCGCAAAAGCTGGACGTGTTCTGCGAACTGGTGGATCGCATCCACCATCCGCACTTCGGCGTGAACTACGATCCGAGCAACGCGTTTCTGGCTGGGGACGATCCGCTGGAGCTGCTGGAGCGGGTGAAGCATCGCGTGGTGACGATGCACGCGAGTGACCGCTATCTGCTGTCCGGCACGCTGGAGGATTTGCGCCGCGAGGAGGGTGGAGCACTCGGCTACGCGAAGCGGCTCGCGCACGGCGAGATCGGCAAGGGCCTCAACGATTACGATGCGATTTTCCGCACGCTCAAGGGGGTGGGTTTCAATAGCTGGATCAGCATCGAGGATGGCGTGGACGGCATCGAGCAACTGGTGGCGAGCGTGCGCTTCGTGCGGAATAAAATCGCGCAATATTGGCCGACGGGGTGAGGCGGGTTGTAGGGCGGGATCGCTGCATCCCGCCTCTGGAGGGCCGGTCTCCCGACCGACCCTCCACGGGCTGTCGGCGGAGTCAGCGACCCTGCCGATGCCGGATTGCTGACGAAATCGATTTACCCTGAATGCGTCCACGTGCGATCGAGATCAGCGACCGGGTGGGTTGGGGACCTAACGTAGTAGTGGTGGCCTGCGATTAGCACACCCCTCGAACCAATCCCGGAGACGATCAGTCGGCGGGGTGCAGTAAAGTTTCGCCGTTGGCGAAACTGATGAGTGGTTACCCTCCGTTTGGACCAAGGCGTTTTTTTAGCCACCAAAGGGGTTCATCAATCGATGAATCCTCGGGCGTGGGTGGCGCCTGATCGTCGCCACAGATTGGCTTCGGGGTCCGCTGATCGCGGGCTTTAGATTAGCACTACTCCGTTAGCTTCGGCGCTTTGATCAGCTAGCAGAATGTTGGTGTCGTGGCGGTCCTGAAATCGGCAGAGGCCGAGGGCGGGCTTGGTTCAGGTTCTACCGTCGTGGCTCTCGGCGTAGCAGGTGGAGGATGGCGCGGTGATGGCGCGCTGGCCGCGGGTAATACATCCGGTAACGTGCGCCGTCGCGGATGATCACGACATAAACACTATAAAAACCTTCCCACGGCTGATCGAAGGCGAACGCGCACGGGGTTTGCACCGGGTCCACGATTTCGTGGGCGATGTGGCGGAGCTGCTCAATCAGGTAACGGTCAAGAAAAGGCTCCCGACGGGTGCCGGGCTGAGCGGGGCGGGAAGGGGGAGGGAGGTGGACACGGCGGGAAGTTTGTCCGGATCGGACAGACGCCAAGCGAAACCTCGCAGGGCGCGCCGCGATTTGTCTCTCCTTTTTTACCAGCGGCGCGCAGGCTGCGGCATGGAAAAACGTCCCTTCAACGAACTCGGCCTGTCCGAGGACATTCTCAAAGCCGTCGGCAAAATGGGCTTTGAGGAAGCTTCGCCGATCCAAACGGCGGTCATCCCCACCATCATGCAGGGGCGGGACGTGGTTGGTCAGTCCTCGACCGGCTCGGGCAAGACTGTGGCGTTTGCCATTCCCGCGATTGAGGCCGTGGACCCGAAGATCCGCGCGGTGCAAGTGCTCATTCTCTGCCCGACCCGCGAACTCGCAGTGCAGGTGGCAGAAGAGACGGGTAAAATTGCCCTGTTCAAAAAGGGCGTGATGGGCGTGCCCATCTATGGTGGCCAGAGTTACGAGCGGCAGTTCCGTGCGCTGGCGGCTGGGGCGCAGGTTGTCATCGGCACTCCCGGTCGGGTGATGGACCATATGGAGCGCGGCACGCTGAAGCTCGACAAGCTCAAGCTCGTGATCCTCGACGAGACGGACCGCATGCTCGACATGGGCTTTCGCGATGACATCGAGCACATCCTCAAGGCGGTGCCCGCGACGCGCCAGTTGCTGTTTTTCTCGGCCACGATCCCCCGGGCGATTCAGGACCTGATCAACCGCTACTCGAAGGATCCGGCGTGGATCAAGATCGAGTCGGTTGCGCAAAACGCCCCGGCGGTGGAGCAGATTTATTTCGAGGTGGACCGTCGCTCGAAGATTGAGGCGCTCACGCGGCTGATTGATGTGCATGATTTCCGCTACGGCATCATTTTCTGCAGCACGAAGATCATGGTGTATGACCTCGACGAGCACCTGCACTCCCGCGGCTATCAGACCGACCGGCTGCATGGTGACATCACCCAGGCGCAGCGCGACCGGGTGATGGATAAATTCCGCCGGCGCGGTTTCGAGTTTCTCGTCGCGACTGACGTGGCGGCGCGCGGGCTCGACGTGGACGACCTCGAGGTCGTGTTCAATTTCGACCTACCGAATGATGCCGAGGATTACACCCATCGGATCGGCCGCACCGGGCGCGCGGGCAAGACCGGGCGCGCCTTCACCTTCGTCTCGGGGCAGGAGATCTACAAACTGCAGAGCATGGTGCGTTGGGCGAAATTGAACATCAAACGCGGCACCATCCCCTCGCTCGACGAGGTGGAGGAAGCGCGGACCAATGTGTTTTACGAAAAAATCCGCACCACGTTGGAGGCGAAACAGTTCAAGCCGCACGACCGGATGATCGACCGTCTCCTCGACCAAGGTTACGCGAGCACCGACATTTGCTCGGGGCTGATCCACCTCCTGCAAAGTAGTGTCGGCGCCACCGGTGGGGCGCCCGCAAAGGCGACCGAAGCGAAACCGGCTGCCGGTTGGGCTAAGACCGCCAAACCCGCCAAAGTCGCCCCCGCTTGGGCGGAAAAAAAGTTGCAGGCTAAGGCGCCGGCTGAGGATACCGCGACCGCGGCACCGGCCGACGAACCGGGCGAGGGCGACCAACCGCCGCGCAAGGCTAAGTTTGACCGTCCGGCCCGCACCGGTCGCGAAGCGGGCATGGCCACGCTGTTTTTTAATGTGGGTCGCAAGCAGCTCGTTACCCCTGCCGATGTCGTCGGCAAGATTGCCGGGGTCACCCGCCTGCCGGCGGATGTCGTTGGCGCGATCGACATTCACCAGCGACACCTGCTCGTGGATGTGAAGGCAGAACATGCGGCCCTCATCGGAAAAAAACTCACCGGCATCAAACTCAAGGGCGTGGCCCTCGCGCCAGCGGTGGCGACCGAGGCGGATCGCGCGGCGGAGTGAGTTGACCGGATAACCGCCATACTTTGAGCGACCGGTCATATCGTTCCTCGTTCTCGTAATCGTTCCTCGTTATCCATCCGGGGACGGGGAGAACGAGAAAGAGAACGATTGGGTGGGTGGCATGGGCAGCTTGTCCATGGCGGGAGACGGATTGCTAGCGAAGCGTCAATATCACGGGCGAGACGCCCGTGCCACCCGCTCACGCCGCGGTCCTTGACAGTGTGGGCTTTGCGCGGCTAATGCCATGGCCCCGTATGGAGTTTGCCTTGGATCAACCCGTGCTGGTTTTGAACCGCCTCTGGCAGGCGGTGAACATCATCGGTGCACGCCGGGCCTTTGCGCTGTTGGCGCGGGGCCACGCGCACGTGGTCTTCAACGACGAGGAAAATTTCCGCACCTTCTCGATGCTCGACTGGATGGATTTTTCCGTGAGCAATCCGCCGCGGGAGGAGCTGGAGACCGTGCACACGCCCACCCGCACCATCCGGCTGCCGCGCGTGATTCTGTTGACCTTCTTCGACAAGCTGCCCTGCAAGGAGCTGAAGCTCACTCGCAACAACGTCTTCGAGCGCGACAAGAACACCTGCCAATATTGCTCGCGGGTGTTTCCCCGCGAGCAGCTCAACCTCGACCACGTCATCCCGCGCGATGTCGGCGGCAAGACCACTTGGGAAAATATCGTGTGCTCGTGCATCAAGTGCAATTCGCGCAAGGCCAACCGCCTCCCGCACGCGGCGCACATGCGACTCATCCGCAAGCCCGTCCGCCCGAAATGGCGGCCGGTGATCTCGCTCGTGCTCGGCAACCAGCGCCACGAGGTCTGGAAAGATTTCCTCGACGTTGCCTATTGGAACGTGGAACTGGACGAGTGAGTCATTGGTAGGGTTGGGGATTGCCGTGCGGGGCACCGTGGTTTCACGCTGGGGGCATGCTCTCCAATCTTGTCATGACGATCATCGGGGCCGACCGGCCCGGGCTAGTCCAACTGGTGGCGACGACCGTGGCCGACCACGGCGGCAACTGGCTGGAGAGCCGGATGGGACATCTCGGCGGGCAGTTCGCTGGCATCCTGCGCGTGGAGGTGGCGGCGGAAAAGACTGAGGGACTCGTGCAAGCCTTGATGCAATTGCAGACAGCAGGTCTGCGGGTCATTCTCCACACCGAGAGCGGCGTGCCAATGGCGCAGTTAGCGGCGGGAGCGACTTTAGAACTGGTCGGGCTGGATCGGCCCGGGATATTGCGTGCGGTGTCGGCCGTGCTGGCCAGTCACGGGGTGAACGTGGAGGATCTGAGTTCGGAACGCGTCAGTGCGCCGATGGGCGGCGGCACGCTGTTTCAGGCCACGGTGCGGGTATCGGTGCCTTCCTCGGCTAACCTCGGTGCGGTCCGCACCGACCTCGAAAAAATCGCGGCCGACCTGATGGTGGACATCAAGTTGCACACGCGGTCGGCGGACTGAACCGAGCCTATAGCCCCCAAGCCCGGACCACCGCTCGAAAGTTTGTCATCTATTAGATGACAAACGGAGTTGGGCCGGGCGAGGTCGGGGAGCGCGCTTTTTCGACTCGCGCGGAAAAAGGGACCGGCAGCCTCGACCTGCGAACTCCTCAGGCACCACCACCGGCCGGGGCGGGTTCGCCCGCCTTTCCTCATGCCCAAACCCGAGTGGAAACTAGCCCGTCGCAATGTATGTCTCCCCAGCCGCTACATCCGCACCAGCGACGCCGAGACCTACCGGCCGATTGCCGAAATCGTGGACGAAGTGGAGATCATCGAAGCGGAGGCCAAGGAGACCGCCAAGGCGCAGGCGAATGCCATCTACGCCAGCGAAGCCGACCTGCTCAACGTCGCCCTCTTTGGCCAGACCGCCGCGCCGTGGCGCGACGACCAACCGGACGCAGACGGCAACATCCGCGACCACGCCCCTATCGAGCAGCTCGTCGTCCTGACCAATCTTGAGAGCCTCAACTCCGGCCTCATTCGCCAGGGCTTGACCGCGGCCGGACGCCTGCGGAAACTAACGAAATCGCCACCACCCCGATGCGCACCCTGCTTACTGCGGGAAACGTGAAACGCCTCAAATGAACACCCTCCCCGGCCAGCGCTTCTCCAGCACGCAGACTCCCGTCTGCCTCGGGTCCCTTGCGAAAAGCGATCACGACGGCTCTGTTGTCGAAACCGAACTGGCACTCGCCATCATGAACCTCGCCCTGCGCGGCACCGCGAACGCTGGCACCTTCCGCCGCGACCTCCATTCCGACCTCCGCGCCGCATGAACAAAAAAATACTCTCCGAAACGGACATCCGGTCTAAGTTCATCACTCCGGCGCTCTGCGGCCCAGAGGGAGCGGGATGGAATTTGATGACTCAGGTCCGGGAGGAAGCCTATTTCACCAAAGGCCGTGTCGTCGTTCGTGGAAAAACCGTTCGTCGTGGCGAAGCCAAGAAAGCGGACTACCTGCTCTGTTACAAACCGAACCTGCCCATCGCGGTCATCGAGGCCAAGGACAACAATCACGGTGTCGGCGACGGCATGCAGCAGGCACTCGAATATGCTGAGATTCTCGACGTGCCCTTTGCCTACAGCTGCAATGGTGACGCTTTCCTCGAACACGATCGCACTGCCGGCAATGGAACGGTAACGCGTGAAATTCCGCTCGATCAGTTTCCTTCCCCCGAAGAGCTTTGGTCACGATGGTGCGCTGCCAAGGGCCTCACGGCACAGCAGCTCGCCGTGACGACCCAGGATTACTACGAGGACGGCTCGCAAAAGTCGCCGCGCTACTACCAGCTCATCGCCATCAACCGCACGGTCGAGGCCATCGCCCGCGGCCTGAACCGCATCCTACTCGTGATGGCAACCGGAACCGGCAAGACCTACACCGCCTTCCAAATCATCTGGCGGCTGTGGAAGGCGGGCTCCAAGAAACGCATCCTCTTTCTGGTGGACCGCAATATCCTCGCCGACCAGACCAAGACGAACGACTTCAAGCCGTTCGGTCAGGCGATGACCAAGATCACCAATCGCACCGTGGACAAGGCGTTCGAGATTTATCTCTGCCTCTATCAAGCCGTGACTGGCACCGAGGAAGAGCAGAATATCTACAAGCAATTCTCGCCCGATTTCTTCGATCTCATCGTCATCGACGAGTGTCACCGTGGGAGCGCCGCCGACGATGCCGCCTGGCGTCAGGTGCTGGAATACTTTTCTTCCGCCACACAGATCGGCCTCACCGCCACGCCCAAGGAAACCAAGGACGTTTCCAACATCGAATACTTCGGCGACCCCATCTACACCTACTCGCTGCGGCAGGGCATTTCCGATGGCTTCCTCGCGCCCTACAAGGTCGTCCGCATTGGCCTCGACAAAGACCTCGATGGCTGGCGGCCGGAAGATGGCCAGACCGACAAGCACGGCCAGCTCATCGAAGACCGTGAATACAACGACCGCGACTTCGACCGGAACCTGATCCTCACCAAGCGCACCGCGCTCGTCGCGGCCAAAGTCACTGAGTTCCTGAAAGCTACCGACCGCTTCGCCAAGACCATCATCTTTTGCGAGAACATCGACCACGCCGAGCGGATGCGGCAGGCCCTAGTCAACGCCAACCCCGACCTCGCCGCCGCTAACGCCAAATACGTCATGCGCATCACCGGCGACAACGACGAGGGCAAGGCGCAGCTCGACAACTTCATCGACCCGGAGTCCACCTATCCCGTCATCGCCTGCACCTCGCGGCTCATGAGCACCGGCGTCGATGCCCAGACCTGCCATCTCATCGTGCTGGATCGGCGCATCGCCTC
>JBDNGL010000110.1:0-5559 GCA_041689285.1 Opitutaceae bacterium | reverse complement strand
CGTGCAGTTCCATCCGACTGTGTTCGCGAAGAAAAACGCCCCCCGTTTCCTCGTCACCGAGGCGCTGCGGGGCGAAGGCGCGGTGCTGCGCAACGCCCACGGGGAGCGCTTCATGGAGGCTCGGCATCCGGCGGGCTCGCTCGCGCCCCGCGATGTGGTGGCGCGCGCGATTTCGCAGGAGCTGGCGACTAGCGGCGAAGCCTGTGTGTTCTTGGATCTTTCGGCGCTGGCGCCCGATTTTATCCGCCGCCGTTTTCCCAATGTCCTTGCCCGCTGCCGCCAGCACGGGGTGGACATCACGAGTGAGCCGATTCCGGTCGTGCCCGCCGCTCATTTTTCCTGCGGGGGAGTGCACACCGATTTACGGGGACGCACAAACATCCGGCACCTCAACGCCATCGGTGAAACCGCCTGCACCGGCCTGCACGGCGCCAACCGGCTCGCGAGCACCTCGCTGCTGGAATGCCTGACGGGGGCCAAGTTTACCGCCCGCGCCGATTTAGCGGAACTCAGGGCGACGCCCGCGGCATGGCCGGAGCCGCACCCTTGGCGCAGTCCGACCCGGGCGGCCGACCCCATGCTGGTGCGGCAGGATTTGGAGCAGGTGCAAAACACCATGTGGAACTATGCGGGCATCTTCCGCTCCCCTAAACGGCTGACTCGCGCCCGCCGCATTCTGCTGGAGCTGCGCGAGGAGGTCCAAAGTTTCTACCGCGACTGCCGGCCGACGCGCGAACTCGTCGAGCTCCGCAATGCCGTGCAGACCGCGCTGCTCGTGGTGCACGCGGCCTCGCTCAACCCTGTGAGCAAGGGCTGCCACTATCTCAATCCCGACGAGTAAGGCGGGGGTCGCGGTGTCTTCGGGATTGAATATTTTTTCTCCGCGTGGCGTCCTATGGGCATGAAACACCTCGGCACCCTCACCCTGTGCCTCGCTGCCTTGACCCCGCCTGCCTTTGCGCAAAAATACAATCGAATCGCCGGGATCGAACCCCAGATCATCCTCTACGAACAAGCGAATTTTCGCGGCGACTCTCTCATGATCTATCCGGGTGACGAGATTCGCAATCTGGGCTCCGGCCGTTTCGAGGGTGGCAAGCGCATCAACGACCAGATCTCCTCGATTCGCTTCGAGGGCGGCGCCGAACTTTATATTTTCGAGCACGCCAACTTCGGCGGCGAGGTGATGCGGGTGACGGAGAGCATCCGCAACCTCGCCGACCGCCCCACGCCCGCAGGCCGCAGCAGTTGGAATGACCGTATTTCCTCCCTGCGGGCGGATCGTGAGCTCCGGCGTGGCGGCGGTCGGCCGGTTAATCCTGACGCGCTCGTCCGGCGCGCCTACGAGGATTTGTTCGGTCGCGCGCCGGACACCGAGGGTTGGCGCTACCATCGCGGGCTGATTATCGACCAAGGTTGGACGGAAGCCATGTTGCGCGACCACCTCAAGCGCAGCGAGGAATACCGCGGACCCGGCATTGATCGTATCATTAACCGGGCTTACGAGGATCTGCTCAACCGCGCTCCCGATCCCTCCGGCCTCCGCACCTACCGCCGTCTCCTGTTGGAGGAGGAGTGGACCGAGCAACAACTGCGCGACCACCTCCGGCGGAGCGATGAATACCGCAACCGACCGCGCCGCCATTGAGGGTTTCAGGAACCGGCCAGCTTGCGCTGCGCCGCTTGCCAGTAGCCGAGCAGCGCCTGAAAGTCCTGCTCCTTGGAGCCGCTGTGGATGACGAAGTCATAGCTTTCTCGCTCCACCAATTCCTGCGCCGCGCTTTGCAGGCGCCGTTCCAACTCCTCGGGGCTCACCGGGCCGCGGCCCAGCAGGCGTTCACGGATCACCGCCATGGAGTCGGGCGAGACAAAGATCGTGACCACCTTGCCGCGCAAGGCTGGCAGTTCACTGGCGGCGGCACGGATGCTCCGCACGCCCTGCACGTCGATATTCGTTACGAGGCTTGTGTGGGGTAGCCGGTCGATCACCGCGCTCTTCAAGGTACCGTAACGGTGTTTGCGGTGCACCCAGGCCCATTCGAGAAATTCCCCGGCGGCTAGCCGCTGGTCAAATTCGACCTCGGATAAAAAATGGTAGTCACGGCCCATGACCTCATTGGGTCGCGCCGGGCGCGTGGTGGTGGTGATCACGCGTTCAAACCCCCGCACCTCGCGGACCAGCCGGTCGCAGAGCGTGCTTTTGCCGACGCCGGCGGGTCCGGCGAGAATGAGCAGGGCGGTGGGTTGACCGGTCACGGAATCAGTAGGTGAAAGTCAGGATGGCCAGCAGGGCACCGTAACCGAGCAAAACGGCGCCCAGCACGCGGCTCCGGCCGGGGCGTTGGAACAGCCAGCCAAAGAAATCCCGCAGCCGGTAAGGCGCGGCGCCAAGGTATATCCCCAGCGCGATGCCGAGATAGACCAGCGTCACCATGAACAACCGCTGCGGGTGCTCGTATTCCATGTAGGCGGCGTCGAGGAGCGGCAGGGCGCCGACCAGCAGGAGAATCGCCAGCCCGCGCACAGCCAGGAAGTCCGGCACGTACTTGAAGGAGAGCAGTGCGATCACGGCAAAGACCACCGTCAGCAAAGTGCGGTATTCGCCAAAATCGGCCGGGGATAAAGCCCACACGCGGGAAAGAAACCACAGGCTCCCCGCCCCAAAGAAAACATAGGTGGCCGCCGGCGAGCGCGGGAAGGCCTTGAGCGCGGCCGTGACGGTGGAGCGCCCGGAGAACAGCGCTGCGCCCAGCGCCAGGAGCAGCAGTCCGGGAATAAGGGTGGCGACGGTGAGTGACATCAGGAGTTGAAGGGGAAGGTTGAAGTTGAAGAAGGAGAAGGCGACGAGCGGAAAGTCAGACGAGGAAGCAGCTTCAACTTAATGCTTAAACTTCCACTCCCTTGAGCACTAGCGAACCGTAAAGCGTGCTCACCGAGGCGCGCTCGATGTGCAACGACACGAGCGAACCCACGAGGCGTGGATCGGCGTCGAAGACGCACACCCGGTTGCCGCGGGTGCGGCCGGTGAAGTGGGTGCCGGTCTTGTCCGGTCCTTCCACGAGCACTTCCTCCATGGTGCCCAGCAACGCGGCGTTGCGGCGCTCGGAATTGGCGCGGAGCAGATCGAGCAGGGTTTGATTCCGCCGCTCCTTTACCTCGTCGGGCACCTGATCGCCGAGTTCCGCCGCGACGGTGCCGGTGCGGATGGAATACTTGAAGATGAAGGCCATGTCGTAGTTGCAGTCCTCGAAGAGCTCACGCGTCTGCTGGAAATCCTCCTCGGTTTCACCGGGAAAGCCCACGATGACATCGGTGGAGAAATACATGGCCGGCGCGACCGCGCGCAGGGCAGCCACGATTTCCCGGTAGCGCTCGCGCGAGTAGGGCCGGTTCATCGCCCTCAGGATGCGGTTGCTGCCGGATTGCAGCGGCAGGTGCACGTAGGGGCAGAGTTTGGGCAGCCGGCCATAGGCCTCGACGAGGTCCTGTTTGAAACCGCGCGGGTGCGGCGAGGTGAAGCGGATGCGCTCAATTCCGGCGATGGCGTGCACCCGCTCGATGAGCTGCACGAAGGGCGAGATGCCGTTGGGGTGTGCGTAGTCGCGGCGACCGTAGCTGGTCACAATCTGGCCGAGCAGCGTGATCTCCCGCACGCCCTTGGCGGCGAGTTCCGCGCACTCGCTCACGATCTCGTCCATCGGCCGCGAGCGCTCATCGCCGCGGGTCTTGGGAACGATGCAAAAATGACAGTCCATGTTGCAGCCCTGCTGGATGGAAACGAAGGCGCTCACCTGCTTTTCCGTGAGCACGTGTTCGCGGATGGTGTTTTGCGAGCCGGCTTCCTCCGCGATATCCACGATCGTCGCGCCGACGGGCACGCCGGCCTCCCGCGCGGCGCGCAGGTTATCGAGGTAGTCCGGCACTTGGTGGAATTTCTGCGTGCCGATGATCAGGTCCACGTCGGGCAACTGGTCGAGCAGCGCGGCGCCGCGGTTCTGCGCCATGCAACCGAGGATCCCGAGGACGAAGTCCGGTTGCTTCTTTTTCCGCGCCGAGACGTAGCCGGCCTTGCCAATGGCTTTCTGCTCGGCGGCATCGCGCACACTGCAGGTGTTGAGCAGCATGATGTCGCATTCGTCCTCGCCGCCCACGATGCGGTAGCCCCGGGCGCGCAACATCGCCGCGACCGCCTCGCTGTCGCGCTCGTTCATTTGACATCCGTAAGTCTTGATGTGGACCCGATTCACTGGAAAAGAGGGTTCTAAGTAGAGCGGCCCGGGAGGGGGTCAACGGCGGATTGCCACTGCGGACTCGCTCCCGCCACGTAACTTCCGCACGTTGGCCGGGTCGAATCCGCCATGACCACCGCCCTCCGCCTCTTGCCTGTGCTCCTGTTGGCAGCGGCATTGCGTGCCGGGGAGCCGGTGCCGGCGGCAGAACCGGTGGCCTCGCCCTCACTGGAGGAGCTCTACGAAAGCGGTCGGGTGTTCTTCGAGTTGTTTGCGTCGGCTGAGATCAAAGAGCACTACGAGTTTCCCTCAAAGGAGGAATGGGATGAATTTGCGGCTCGCCTGCAGGGGGCGTTGGAAGGCGATTCCCTAGAGGAACTGGCAGTATATGAACCCGAGGCGCGCGCGGCGTCGGCCGCCCTCCGCGTCCTGCCGGGTTACGAGGAATACGCTGACTGGCTGGCCGAGCGGCTCGACTACATCGAGGCGGCCAAGACGGTTCAGGCCGCCCCTCCCCCACCGATCAAGAAAGTCCGCCCCGTCCCGCCCATCGTGCCCCATTACGATCTCTGGCTGGAACGTATCCGCGCCCGACCGTTGCCGGCCAATGCCACCCGGCAGGCGGCGGCCCTCGGCCCGATCTTCACCGCCGAGGGCGTGCCGGCGGCGCTGGTGTGGCTTGCCGAGGTCGAGTCCACCTTTAACCCCAACGCCCGCAGCCCGGTCGGTGCGCGCGGCCTGTTTCAATTTATGCCGGCGACCGCTCAGGCCATGGGCCTGAGCACGTTTTTCCCCGACGAGCGCACCCACCCGGAAAAATCCGCTCGGGCCGCCGCCCGCTATCTGCGACAGTTGCACACACGCTTTGGCGACTGGCCGCTGGCCTTGGCGGCCTACAATGCCGGCCCCGGTCGCGTGCAGCGCACGTTAGCGAAGTCGGACCAAAAAACCTTCACCGCCATCGCTGCCGCCCTGCCGGTCGAGACGCGCATGTATGTCCCGAAGGTGCTCGCGACGCTGGCGGTGCGCGCCGGCCTGCCGCCGGACAGGCTGTGACCCGGTTACCCCAATCGCCTTTCACGATTGTGGCCACGTGGCCACAATTGATCCTAGATTGTGCAAGAAACGATTCGCCAGCGAGCCTCCGGGCGTTTTGCTCGCCGGATGGGATTCTTTGATCGCCTCGCCGGGAAAACCCCCGACCCCACACCTGCTCCGGAAAGCACGCCGCCCGAAAACCCGGCGGTCGGAGGCGTGAGACCCCGACTCGTGGCGGCCCGGGAAAAACTGGAGGCCAAGGATTTGTCGGGTGCTCTCGCGATCTACGAGG
>JBDNGL010000109.1:0-6079 GCA_041689285.1 Opitutaceae bacterium | reverse complement strand
CGCCTATAAGAAGGCCAAGGCTGACGGCTCGTAAATCCGTCTCAGTTCATTTCCTCAGGCCGGAGCTTCACCGCTCCGGCTTTTTTGCGCGACCGCCACGGGCTAATCCGGACGATCTGACCAATCACACCGGGCGGCTTGCACTGCACCGTGTTCCACCCTCATTGGCGGCCAAGCCGAGCCCCGATCCTCAGCCGCGGTTTGATTTTAGACTCTATCGCCGCTATCGCTCCTGCCATGCCCGATAATCCGCTCCTCGTCCCCAGCACGCTCCTTTACGAATATCCGCACTTTGACCGGATCAAGGATGCGCATTTTCTCCCCGCCTATGAGCAAGGCATGGCCGAGCAACTCGTGGAGGTGTCCGCCATCGCGAACAATTCCGCTCCGGCCACTTTCGAGAACACTCTCGTCGTGCTGGAGCGCTCCGGGCGCACCCTCAGCCGCGTGGCCGGCGTTTTCGGCAACCTCAATGGCACCGTCACTAATCCGAACCTCCAGACCATCGAAAAAACCCTCGCGCCCAAACTTTCCGCCCACCGCGACGCCATCGTGCTCAACCCCGCGCTTTTTGACCGGATTCGCTTGCTGCATGAGCGCCGTGCAACGCTGGGCCTCGACGCCGAATCACTCCGTCTGCTCGAACGCTATCACCACGACTCCGTCCGCGCCGGTGCCAACCTCGGGGCCGAAGACCAGTCGCGCCTCCGCGCCCACAACAGCGAACTTGCCACCCTCCACACCCACTTCGCCCAAAACGTCCTCAAGGAACGCAACGCCGCCGTCGTCATCGTGGAAACCCGGGAGGAACTCGCCGGCCTGACCGAGGTTGCGATCACCACCGCCGCCAACGCCGCCACCGCCGCCGGGCATGTGGACAAGTATCTCCTGAGCCTGCTCAACACCACCGGCCAGCCAGCGCTTGAGACACTCACTAACCGCGCGGTGCGCGAGCGGCTTATGATCACCGCCCTCACGCGCAACCGTCGTGGCGGCGAATTCGACAATCGCGCCGTCATTGCCCGCCTTGTCCGCTTGCGCGCCGAGCGAGCCGCTTTGCTCGGCTACGAGTCGCACGCCGTCTTCCAAGTCGCCAATCAAACCGCCGGAACCATCACCGCCATTAATCGGCTCATGACGCAACTCGTGCCGCCCGCCATCGCCAATGCCCGCCGCGAGGCCGCTGATCTCCAGGCCATGATTGATGCTGAAGGTGGTGGCTTCGAACTCGCTGCCTGGGACTGGTCGCTCTACGCGGAAAAAGTCCGGCAAGCCCGCTATGCTTTTGATGCCGCCGAAGTGCGGCCGTATTTTGAAATGAACCGCGTGCTGGTGGACGGTGTTTTCTACAGCGCCACCCTGCTTTTCGGCCTCACCTTCAAGGCGCGGCCCGATCTGCCGAAATACCACGAGGACACGAGCGTATGGGAAGTATTCGAGGCCGACGGCTCCTCGCTCGCACTTTTTATCGTGGATTGGTATGCCCGCCCGTCAAAGCGCGGCGGCGCATGGATGAGTTCTTATGTCGCCCAGTCTGACCTACTTGGCAACCGGCCCGTCATCGCGAACCACCTCAACGTGCCCAAACCGCCGGCCGGCCAGCCCACGCTACTGACCTTCGACGAGGTTACGACCGCGTTCCACGAATTCGGTCACGGCCTCCATGGCTTGCTTTCCGCAGTGCGCTATCCGCGCTTCGCCGGCACGAATGTGCCGCGCGACTTCGTGGAATTTCCTTCCCAGCTGTATGAGATCTTCGCCGACGATCCGGCCGTCCTCGCCAACTACGCGCGTCACCACGCCACGGGCGAACCCATTCCCGCCGCGCTGCTCGCCAAAATCAACGCGGCGGCGAAGTTTAATCAGGGCTTCCGCACCAGTGAATATCTCGCCGCCACGCTGCTCGACCAAGCCTGGCACCAATTGTCACCCGTAGCCGTGCCCTCCGCTGACGAGGTGCTCGCCTTCGAAGCGACGGCGCTCGCCCGCGCTGGCTTTGATTTCGCCCCGGTCCCACCGCGCTACCGTAGCCCGTATTTTTCCCATATCTTTTCGAGCAACGGCTACGCCGCCGGTTACTACTCTTACATCTGGGCCGAGGTGCTCGATGCCGATGGGGCCGACTGGATCGCGCACCACGGCGGCTTGTCGCGCACCGTCGGTGATCATTTGCGCCAGTCGGTGTTATCCCGCGGAGGCAGCGTGGACGCCATGCAGCTCTACCGCGATTTCGCCGGCCGCGAACCCGCGGTCAGCCACCTGCTGAAGCGGCGCGGGCTGGATCAATGAAAGCGGCGTAGTTCTACGCCATGCTTTGAAGTTGCCGCACCAAGTTTGCGCCCGTTTCAATCGTCCCGTCATGCTCAAATTCATTGCCTCACTCTTGTGTGCACTGTCGCTCGGTTTCGTTCCCGCCACGCTGCACAGCGGGCCCCAGCTCGATTACTACCTACCGGCTAGCGTCGCCTACGACACCAGAGTGCCCACGCCGGATACATTTTTCGGCTTCCCGACCGGGGAATGGCATCTCTCCTCCCACCAACTCGACGCCTACCTGCGGGCCGTGGCCGCCGCCGCCCCCGACCGGGTGCGCCTTGAAATCATCGGTCATTCCCACGAGCGCAAGCCACTGCATCTCCTCACCATCACGTCCCCAGCCAACCATGCCCGGCTGGCTGACATCCGCCGCGACCACTTGGCGCGGTGGAGCCTGCAACCGCCGCCGGTCGCCCGTGACGCCGAGGCGCCCGCCATCGTCTCCCTCGGCTACGGGGTCCACGGCAACGAGCCCAGCGCGATGCACGCCGCCATCGTCGCGGTTTATCACTTGGCCGCCGCGCAGGGCGACGACATCGAGACTCTCCTGCGCTCCGCCGTCATCCTCGTCGAACCCCTCCGCAATCCCGACGGCTCGGACCGTTCCACCCAGTGGTTCAACCAACACAAATCCCTGACCGCCCCCTCGGCCGACCCGCTCGACCGCGAGCACAACGAAGTCTGGCCCGGCGGGCGCTTCAACCACTACTGGTTCGATCCCAACCGCGATTGGCTACCGCTCGTGCACCCCGAGGCCCGCGCCCGCGCGGAGACCTTTCACCACTGGCGACCACATGTGGCGGCCGACTTTCATGAGATGGGATCCGACACGACCTACTTTTTCCAACCCGGCATCCCCACGCGAAACAACCCCAGCATCCCTGCGGCGGTCGTCGCCTTCAGCGAGCGCATCGCCACCTTCCATCGCACTGCCCTCGACGAAGCCGGTGTGCTCTATTTCAGCCGCGAGCGTTTTGATGACTTTTATGCTGGGAAAGGCTCCACCTATCCCGATCTGCACGGTTCCGTGGGCATCTTGTTCGAGCAGGCCAGCTCGCGCGGTCATGCGCAGGACACTCCGCACGGTCTCCTGACCTTCCCGATCACCATCCGCAACCAAGTGCTCACCTCCCTCAGCACCCTGCAGGCGGCCGTGACCCTGCGCGCTGATCTGTTGCGGCAGCAGCGAACCTTTGCGCGCGAAACCGCCGCCGCCGCCGCCGCGTCCAAGGTCCGTGCCTACGTGTTCAACGATGACGGCGACCCGGCCCGGGCCCACGCCTTCCTTGATCTCCTCCTGAGCCATCACATCGAGGTCCGGCCCTTGCGCGAAGCTGTCACCGCCGCTGGTCACACTTTCACCCCGGGCACCGCCTGGGTGGCACTGACCGATCAACCCCAATTCCGGCTGCTTAGTGAGTTGTTCGTCCAACGCACCGAATTTGAGGACAACGTGTTCTATGATGTGTCGGCTTGGACGCTGCCGCTCGCCTACAACCTGCCCTTCGCGGCCTTTGAGAAATCACCGCAGGCCGGTGATGTGTTGGCAGGCGTGCCGGCGTTTCCTCAAGGCAAGCTCGTCGGGGGCCACAGCGACTACGCCTACCTGCTCGACTGGAGCGGCCACCACGCCCCCCGGGCGCTGCAACGGCTGCATCAGGCGGGCATCCTCGTGAAGGGCCTCGGCGGCACAGGCTTGGAGTTGGCGTTGGCCGACGGCACCCGCGCGCAACTCGCCCCCGGTGCCATCCTCATCCCCGTGGGCCTGCAGACGGAAAAAGCGCCGCTCATCCGCGAGGTCATCGACCGGATCGTCGCGCAGGATGCGGTCACCATTTACAGCCGCCACTCGGGCGGCACCGCCACCGGCCCGGATCTCGGCAGCCCGTCATTCGCACCACTGATCGCGCCGCGAGTGGCCCTGATCAGCGGCAGCGGGGTCAGCGCCACCGCCATCGGCCCCGCGTGGCACGCGCTCGACCAGCGCGCCGGACTCGTGCCGACGCTGCTTGATGTCGCCCAGTTTGGCCGCGCTGACCTCGCCCGCTATCACGTGATCGTGTTTGCCGACGGCATCTACGACGGCATCACCGACGTCACGATTACCGAATTGAAGCGCTGGGTTCGCCAAGGCGGCACCCTCGTGCTGATGGGTCGGGCCCTGCAGTGGGCCGCCCGCAAGGAAATCGCCGCCTTGGAATTCGTCACCGCCGAGCACCCCGCCGCAGGCCGCCAACCCTACGCCGGCGCGGCCGACACCGAGGCGCTCAAGCGCGTGGCTGGGGCCCTCTTTGCGGCTGAGATCGATCCCACGCATCCGCTGGGCTACGGCTTCAGCCGCGGACAACTAGCCCTGTGCCGCACCCACACCATCATCCTCAAGCCGGCCAAGTCCCCTTACGAGACCCCAGCGGTTTACACCGGCACGCCCCTGCTCGCCGGCTACGCCTCGGAGGCCAACCAACGGGCCATCGCCGGGTCCGCCGCCGCCCTCACGCTCACCACGGGCGGAGGCGCGGTGATCGCTCTGCCAGACGATCCGAACTTCCGCGGCATGTGGCACGGCGGGCAACGCCTGTTCTTCAACGCGATCTTCCACGGGCGCGCCATCCAGCCAATCCGCGGCCAAAATGAATCCGCGGTCACCGCTGAATGAACCGGATCAATTCTGGCCGCGCGGCCAGAATTGATGACGGTCAGGTTTCGTCCTGCCTATTTCCAAGGGTCCCATGGTGAGTAAAATTTCTGCCATAAAGAGCACCGTCAAAACGGTGGTGCCGCCGAGGAGGACGATAAATTTTTGCATGCTATCACGGCCCTGCCAGCAGTGACTGGCCGACGAGCCTGTATCCCGGTGCCCTGATGGCATGGCGTAGAAATACCCTCAGGCAACGGCTTGTCGCCAACGCCGGCATCAGCCTGCATCGCCTCATGCCCTCACGCTGCTTTGCTTTCTTACTGCTTGCGCTCACCGTTTTTACCGCCTCTGCCGACATACCGATAGGCCCGGGGCGGGTGCTCTTAGGAACGACCGATCCCATCGAGGTCTTCACCTACCGTCCGCCCACCTATACGGACGGGCCTTTGCTGGTGATCTGTCATGGGGTGCAACGCAACGCCGAGGACTACCGCAATTTCGCCATCAACATGGCCGAACGCTTCGGCGCCATCGTGGCCGCGCCGCATTTTGATCGCAGGCGCTTCCCGTATAATGATTACCAACAAGGGGGCATTCTGCGCGAGGGGGTGGCGCGACCACGGGCGGACTGGACCTTCACCCGCCTCACTGAACTCGTCACCGAACTCCGTACCCTGACTGGTGATCAGGCTAGGCCGTTTTATGTGATCGGCCATTCCGCCGGCGGCCAGTTCGTGGCGCGATTGGCGGGAATGATGGGATCCATCGGGGCTCAAAGGCTGATCGCCGCCAATCCCGGCTCCCATCTGTTCCCCGTGCGCACGGCCGACTATGGCTACGGCTTCGGTAATCTACCTGACGAATTGAGCGATGATGCCTCTCTGCAACGCTATCTGGCGGCACCACTCACGCTCTATCTCGGCTCGGGTGACACCGACCCAAACCATCCTTCGCTGGATCGCAGTCCCCCCGCACTCGCCCAAGGACCCTCTCGCTATGCCCGCGGCGTGGCTTGCTTTGATACAGCCAAAAATCTCGCCCGGAGCAAAGGCTGGGAGTTTAATTGGCGGTTGGTCATTGCGCCTAAGGTGGATCACACTGCCGCCCAAATGTTCGCGATGCCGG
>JBDNGL010000108.1:0-29685 GCA_041689285.1 Opitutaceae bacterium | reverse complement strand
TTCGTGTCCATTCGCGGTTAAACCGTTTTTACCATCGTCCGCCGCCACGAACGGAAACCCACCACGGCCATCAGCCCAAACACCGCATAGAGCACGGCGAACCAATAATAGCCCTTCGTCCAAAACACGCCGATCGCCACCGCGTTGGCCACCATCCAGCCGAGCCAGTTCTCCAGATGCTTCCGCGCCTGCAGCCACTGCGCCGCCACGCTCACGGCAAAGACAAACCCGTCGGCATACGCGAGGTCGGCATTCGTATAGCGGTGCATCACCGTGCCCCAGCCCACCCAGAGCGCGAGCGCCCCCGCGGCCCAAACCACCCGGCCCCGCTTGCTCAACCTAGTCACCGGGAGCGGTTGCGCCTGATCTCGGCCGCGCGTCCAGTGCACCCAGCCATACGCCAGTGCCGCGAAGAACATCAGCTGCAGCGCCGTCTCGGAATACAACCGGCCCTCGAAACACACCCAGCCAAAAATGCTCACCTGCACCAGCCCCACAGGAAAGGTCCAGACGTTCTGCCGGATCATCAGGCCCACGCCGAGCAGACCCAGCACGGTTGCCACCTGCTCTAGCGCGGGGGCGCCGATAATACCTGCCCAGATGCCATCCAGAATCGTGCTCATCCGTTCCCAGCGACAAACGCCTCCAACGCTTCGCGCGTGATCGCATGCCGTGCGCCGCAGCGCGGACAGCGGATCTCCACCTTAGGCTCATCTCCGAACAAGCCGGTGGCATCCGCCTTCATGACAGGCGCCAGCACCTCCAGCATCCGTTGCTGATTACAGCCGCAGTGCCAGCGGTAAAGCCGGCGCTCCAGCAGCGCCACGGTCTCCGTCGTTTCCAGCGCACTGACTTGCTCGGTCGTCAGGGCTCTGAACCAGGGCAGGTCGCAGTCGGGATGCTCGGTCACGAGCATAAATTCCTCCTCGCCCAGCTGAAAAAACCGCGCTCCGCGCTGTTCGCTCTGCGCGTAATAGGTCTCCACCGCCCGCAGCGGATCATCGCCGGTGAAATCCACGGCGCTCCGCCGCTTCGGTTGCACCCCCGTCGGCCCGCTGCGCACGACATCGGCGTAAAATATATTCTCCGAACGCTCCTTCACCATATCGGCAAAGACCCGGCCAGTCACGATCCCGGTTTCATTGTCTCCCGTGAGAAAAACGTTCACGAGCGGTTTTTGAAAATTGATCGTCCACGCCGTGAGTTCATTCGCTGGCCGCGATGCTTGATGCAGCACAAACGCGACTAGAGCCCGCTTGAACATCGCGTCGTACGCCGGGTCGGGTCGCAGGCCGTGTTCTGCGAGGTGGAGGTAGTAGTCCACAAACAACTCGCCGAAATCCGCCCTCGCGATCAGGGCATTGCGCTGGCGCACAAACTGCGTGCGCACTTCGAGACCAGAGGCGGCAGGATTGACGGGCGTGGATTCAGACATGCCGCAAGGGAGCCCCAACGGGGCGGAATCTCAAGCCTGCACCGGCATAACCCTGAGTCCACCCGCCTCCTAGGGTGGCGCTCCCTGAAATCGACGCCCCAAGCACCTATCCGAAAACCTTGCTGGTGGTGGGCTCGCCAAATTCCTCTGTCCGCTCTTGGGGGTGGAGGTTTTCGGCTAGCCCCTTACTTCGCCGTCTTGATCTTCTTTTCCAGCTTCCGAATCTTCGGCGCAATCACCACGCGGCAGTAGCCTTGCTCGGGATTCTTGCGGAAATAATTCTGATGGTAATCCTCGGCGGGCCAGAACTTCGTCAGCGGCGCGATCTGCGTGACAATCGGCCGGGAAAACGACTCCTGCGCAATCACGCGGGATTTGTCTGCTGCCGCACGCTGGGCCTCGTCGGCCGGGAGGATGATCGACCGGTATTGCGGCCCGATATCCGCGCCCTGCCCATCCACTTGAGTCGGATCATGCACGTCCCAGAAAAACTCCAGCAACTGATCCACCGTGATCTGCGCGGGGTCGAAATCGATGCGGATGACTTCGGCATGGCCCGTGCGACCCGTGCCGATCTGCGCATACGTTGGCTTCTCCGTGCGCCCACCGGCATAACCACTGACGACGGCTTTGACCCCGGGCAGCAATTCGTAAGCCGCCTCGGTGCACCAGAAGTAACCCCCACCAAGCACCAAGGATTCGGTTTTATTTTCAGTCGCGCTCATCGGCACGCACCAAAGCACAAACCCGCCCAGAAGCAAAAGAAGACGTTTCATAAGGATAAGATACGCAAACCCGCTTATGATTCCTCGCAAGCACTCGGAATGGTTTCGTGCGCCCTTCCCGCCTATCCCATTTGGCGCAGATCAGGCGGCTGAGAACAATCGCCCGTAGCCTTTGAAATTATGGCAAAAGTTTGCCGCCTAAGGCTTGAGTTGGGCCGGCAGGTGCCTCTACCAGGTCGAGAGGGGCGTCCTCAATCAGCCACCCTGCGCGTCTCATCTCCGAAGCAAAATCCTACCTCGTCAGCTTGCGGTATTTGATCCGGTGCGGTTGGTCCGCCTCCTTGCCTCTCCGCTTCTTGAAATCCTCCAGATAGGCCGAGTAGTTACCCGCATACCAGTGCACGTAGCTGTCGCCTTCAAAGGCCATGATATGCGTGGCCACGCGGTCGAGGAACCAGCGATCGTGCGAGATGATCGCGGCGCAGCCGGCGAAGGTCTCCAACGCCTCCTCCAGCGCGCGGATGGAGTTCACGTCGAGATCATTGGTCGGCTCGTCGAGCAGGATCAGGTTGGCGCCGCTCTTCAGCACGCGGGCGAGCAACACGCGGTTGCGTTCGCCGCCCGAGAGCACGCCGACTTTTTTCTGCTGGTCAGCCCCAGTGAAACCGAACTGCGCGCAATAGGCCCGGCTGTTCACCGCCCGCGCGCCGAGGGTCATCGCCTCCTGCTCATCGCTGATGACCTGCCAGATGGTCTTGTCGTTCTGCAGCGAATCGCGCGACTGCTCAACGTAGGCAAACTTCACCGAGTCGCCGACCTTGAAACTCCCGCCATCCGGCTGCTCCAGCCCGGTGATGAGCTTAAACAGCGTGGTCTTGCCCGCGCCGTTCGGACCGATGATGCCGACGATACCGCCGGGCGGCAGTTTGAACGAGAGGTTCTCGTAGAGCAGGTTGTCGCCATAGGCTTTGGTCACGCCCTGCGCCTCGACCACGAGGGTTCCCAGTCGCGGTCCGGGCGGGATGATGATTTCGAAAAATTTTTCCTGCTCGGCCACGTCCTGATTGAGCATGGCCTCGTAAGCGTTGATGCGCGCCTGGCCCTTTGACTGACGCGCCTTCGCCGACTGGCGGATCCACGCGAGTTCGCGCGCCATCGCCTTCTGTCGTTTGCTCTCGGTGCGGTCGGCAATGGTCGCCACGGTCTGCTTCTGCTCCAGCCAAGAGGAGTAGTTGCCTTTCCACGGCAGGCCATGGCCGTGGTCGAGTTCGAGAATCCAGCCGGCGACGTTGTCCAAGAAATAGCGGTCGTGCGTCACGGCAATGACCGTGCCCTCATACCGCGAAAGATGTTGCTCGAGCCAGTTCACCGATTCCGCATCGAGATGGTTCGTCGGCTCGTCGAGCAGCAGGATCGAGGGCTTCTGCAACAACAACCGGGCCAGCGCCACCCGACGGCGTTCACCGCCGGAAAGTTGATCCACGATCGCGTCCGGGGGTGGACAACGCAGGGCCTCCATCGCCTGCTCCACCAACGGGGCTACATCCCACGCACCGAGCCGTTCGATTTCGTCCTGCAGTTTAGCCTGCTGGTCCGCGATGGCATCTTTCGCCGCCTCATCCGGGGCCGCAGCAAGATCATCCCAGCTAGCATCGTAGGCAGCCGTCAGCGCGGTCAGGTGCTGAACCCCTTCCTCAACACAGGTCCGCACCGTGGCCCCGGCCGTGAGCGCAGGCTCCTGCGGCAGAAAGCCCACGGTGTAGCCCGGCTCGAAGTGCACCCGGCCATCGATGTCCGTATCGATCCCGGCAAGGATACGCATGAGCGACGACTTACCGGAGCCGTTGAGCCCGAGCACGCCGATCTTCGCGCCATAATAAAATGACAGCGAGATATCGCGGAGGATTTCCTTGCGCTCGATTTTCTTCGTGACGCCGATCATCGAAAAAATGATCTTGGGAGCTTCGGTCTGGGCCATGGAGGAGAAACTGGAGGCCGCGTGCCCGCCGCCGCGAGCCCGAAAGTGAAAACCCGTCGTCGCCCGGTTTCTCGGCTCGACTCATTCCCCACGCACCGCGAGATTCCCCCAGCTTCCGCTACTGCGCATGAACAACGAGATACTCTGGCTGGTCCGACTCGGCCTCGATCAACGCCTTTTCACCCGCGCCCAGGCCATCGCTGTGCGCCAGGCCGTCGGCGAAGCCGCCGAGCTGATGGACTTCGCCCAGCAGCTCATCGACGACGCCATCGTCGAGGACCTCGAAACCCTCGAGAAACTCGCCGGCCTCGCCCAGACCAAGGGCGCAAAATCCCCCCCGGCCGACGATCCCTTCGACGAGGGCGAGCCCGAGCCCGCTCTACAACCCGCCGCCGCAGGAACAGCGCCCGCCGCCTCTACCCCCAAGTTCCCTTTCAACGAGGTCGCCACCCTCGCCGATGACGCCCTCGCCGATGCCTTCCGCGAGCTGCTCAAGGCCACCGCCCGCTACGGCGCGAGCGACCTGCATCTCTCCACGGGTGCGCGTCCTTTCATTCGCAAGCACCGCGAGTTCGAGTATCTCACGGACCGGCCGCTCTCCGCCGAAGATTCGCTCCGGCTCAACACCATCCTCCTCAGCGATGGGCAAAAGGGCATTTACCTTGAGCGGAAGGACTATGACTTCGCCCTGTCCCTCGGCGGCAGCGACCGCTACCGCGTCAACTTGATGTTCCATAAAAACGGCGCCGCCGGTTCCTACCGCATGGTGCCGGACAAGGTCCGCACCCTTGAGGACCTCGGCTACTCCGCCCATCTCGAGACGCTCAAGCGCCTCCTCTCCTACCACAATGGCCTTATCCTCATCACCGGCCCCGTCGGTTCCGGCAAGACCACGACCCTCGCCTCGATGGTCGCCTACCTCAACGAGACGCGCGAAGACCACATCATCACCGTCGAGGACCCGATTGAGGTCGTGCAGCCCTCCAAGGGTTGCAATGTCACCCAGCGCGAGGTCGGCCCGCACACCAAGTCCTTCTTCACCGCCCTCAAGGGCGCCCTCCGCGAAGACCCCGACATCATCGTCATCGGCGAACTGCGCGACCTCGAGACCATCGAGATGGCCATCAGTGCCTCCGAGACCGGCCATCTCGTGATCGGCACGATGCACACCAGCGACGCCTCCACCACGCTCAACCGCCTGCTCGACGTCTTCCCGCCTGCGCAACAGACTCAGATCCGCTCCAGCGTCGCCGAGTCCCTCCGCGGCGTCGTCTGCCAGCGTCTCCTGCCCAACATCGGCGGCGGCCTCGCCCTCGCCTGCGAGATCCTCGTCAACAACACCGCCATCCAGAATCTCATTAAGGAAGGCAAGTCCACCGGCCTGCGCAACACCATGGAGACCGGCGTCAAAGAAGGCATGTGCCTCATGGATAATGTCGTTTACGGCCTCTGGCAGAAACACGAAATCTCCGCCGATACCGCTCGCGCCAACATCCTCAGCCGCGTCCTCCGCAACAAAATTACCTGACCATGGCCGCCATCGACGCCCTCCTCAAAGGCATGCTGGAAAAAGGCGGGTCCGACCTGCACCTCACTGTCGGCCTGCCGCCCAAGATCCGTGCCTCCGGCGCCTTGGTGCCGCTCAACGACACGCCTCTGGACCACCAGACCATGGCGGCGCTCCTGCAGGAAATCTGCCCGGAGAAACGCTGGCAGGAGTTTCTGAATAAAAAGGACCTCGATCTCGCCCACGAGATTCCCGGTCTCGCGCGCTTCCGCGGTAACTACCTCTACAACCATTGGGGCCAAGCCGCCGTCTTCCGCCAGATTCCCGCCAAAATCCTCACCTTCGACGAGCTCAAGCTCCCCGAGGCGCTGAAAAAACTCTGCCACCTGAAGGAAGGCCTCGTCGTCGTCACCGGCCCCACCGGTTCCGGCAAGTCCACGACGCTCGCCGCGATGATCGACTATATCAACACGAACCTCTCACGGCACATCATCACCATCGAGGACCCCATCGAGTTCGTCCACCCAGTGAAGAAATCCGTCATCGTGCACCGCGAGGTCGGCGAACACACCGGCTCCTTCGCCGCCGCGCTGAAGGGTGCCATGCGGCACGACCCCGACATCCTCCTCCTCGGCGAAATGCGCGAGATGGAGACCATCAAGCTCGCCCTTGGCTGCGCCTCGATGGGCATGCTCGTCTTCGGCACGCTGCACACCAACAACGCGGCGAAGACCGTGGACCGCATCATCAACACCTTCCCCGCCGACGAGCAGAACCAAGTGCGAGTGATGCTGGCCAGCTGTCTGGCCGGCGTCGTCGCCCAGCTCCTCTGCAAACGCATCCCCAAGGGCCGCTGCGCCGTGCATGAAATCCTCCTCCAGCACGAGGCACTGCCCAACACCATCCGCAGCGGCCAGATCGCCAATATCAAGGCCATCATCGAAAGCGCCGGCAACGACGGCATGATCACGATGGACAACAGCCTGCAGGCCCGGATCAAGGACGGCACCATCGAGCCGAAGGAAGCCTACATGAAAGCCGCCAACAAAGCCCTCTTCGCCCCGCTGCTGAAACCCGGCGACCTCGACGGCGGACATTAGCTAGCTCTGTAATCAGCAGGCACAGATCGGAAGGTTTTTTAGTTAGATGCTATCGAGAAATCGTCCAAGAACCTTCCCTAAGGACCCATCTAGCGGGTCTAAATTTTACTCGGGATTAATCAGCAGCGCGGCCCACTTCACTGCTCTGACCAAACGTAAGCCTTCACGTCTCAACTCTCGACAAAACGGAGCACGCGTCGGGCTTGGTCTGCACTTCCAGACCGCCGAGATATTGCAGCGCGTCGTGACGGCTCGCCCCACACATCTCCTCAGTCGGCCGCAAGCTCGCGCACACCGCCGGTCTCTCCGGCTTGCCGAAGAGCGCGCAGCGCATGTCCGGCAATAGTTGCACGCAGGGGATCCCCGCCGGCTTGCCATGCGGCATACCCGGAATCGGGGAGGTGATCGACGGCGCGATGCAACACGCGCCACAATGGGAACGGCAGTCCATACCCAAAGTTAACCACTGGTTTCACTGATGGGCACTGAGAAAACAGGGTCAGGAAGAGCCTCAGCGTTATCCTCATCAGTGACTATCAGTGTTCATCAGTGGTGAATGTTTGCCGCGGAACTCTGGGAAACAAAAAACGCCATGCGCGGATAACCGCAGCATGGCGCTGAATTGTTCCAACGCCTGTTGGGCTCAGGCGATATCGAAGCGGTCGGCGTTCATGACCTTGTTCCAGGCGGCGATGAAGTCCTTTACAAATTTCGCCGACGCGTCGCCCTGCGCATAGACCTCGGCGAAGGCACGCAACTGCGAGTTGGATCCGAAGATCAGGTCCACGCGCGTGCCAGTCCACTTCACGTCGCCGGTGGCGCGGTCGCGGAGTTCGAACTGCTCCTCGGAGGGCGAAGTCGGCTTCACCTCGTTGGCCATGTCGAGCAGGTTGACGAAGAAGTCGTTCGTGAGCGTCTCGGGCCGATTGGTGAAGACACCGTGCTGCGACTTGCCGTGATTGGCATTGAGCACGCGCAGGCCGCCGATGAGGACGGTCAGCTCCGGTGCCGTCAGGCCCAGCAACTGGGCCTTATCCACGAGCAGGTGCTCGGCCGGGAGCGTGTAACGAGTCTTCTGGTAGTTGCGGAATCCGTCGGCCACCGGTTCAAGGGCGGCGAAGGACTCAACGTCGGTCTGCTCCGGCGAGGCGTCCATGCGGCCGGGCGTGAAAGGCACCTCCACGGTGTGCCCGGCGAGCTTGGCCGCCTGCTCGATCGCGGCGCCGCCGCCGAGGACGATCAGGTCGGCCAGCGACACTCTCTTGCCGCCGACGGCAGAGGCGCTGAACGCGTGCTGGATGCCTTCAAGGGCTTTGAGGACCTTCGCGAGCCGTGCAGGCTGGTTGACCTCCCAGTCCTTCAGCGGAGCGAGGCGGATGCGAGCGCCGTTGGCACCGCCGCGCATGTCGGACTTGCGAAAGGTTGAGGCCGAGGCCCAGGCGGTAGAGACGAGTTCGGAAACCGCGAGACCCGAAGCGAGGATCTTAGCCTTGAGGCCGGCGATGTCCTTGGCGTCCACAAGCGGATGGTTCACGGCGGGGATGGGATCCTGCCAAATCAGGTCCTCCTTGGGGACCTCCGGCCCGAGATAGCGGGACTTCGGGCCCATGTCGCGGTGCGTGAGCTTGAACCAGGCGCGGGCGAAGGCGTCGGCAAACTGGTCCGGGTTGGCTAGGAAGCGACGCGAGATCTTCTCGTAGGCGGGGTCGAAGCGCAACGAGAGATCCGTCGTCAGCATCGTGGGCTTGTGCTTCTTCTGCGGGTCGAAGGCGTCGGGGATGATGTCCGGCGCGTTCTTGGCGACCCACTGGTGTGCGCCGGCGGGGCTCTTCGTGAGCTCCCATTCGTAGCCAAACAGGTTTTCGAAATAGTTATTGCTCCACTTGGTCGGTGTCTTCGACCAGGTGACTTCGAGGCCGCTGGTGATGGTGTCGCCAGCCTTGCCGGAGCCGTGGCTGTTCTTCCAGCCGAAGCCCTGCTCGGCGATGCTCGCGCCCTCAGGCTCGCGCCCGACGTGCGACTCGGGGGCAGCGCCGTGGGTCTTGCCGAAGGTATGGCCACCAGCGATGAGAGCCACGGTTTCTTCGTCGTTCATCGCCATGCGCGCGAAGGTCTCGCGGATGTCCTTAGCGGCGGCGACGGCGTCTGGGTTACCGTTCGGCCCCTGCGGGTTCACATAGATCAGGCCCATCTGCACGGCGGCGAGGGGCTTCGCGAGATCTCGATCGCCCGCGTAACGCTTGTCGCCCAGCCATTCGGCCTCCGGACCCCAGTAAACGTCCTCCTCAGGCTCCCACACATCAGCCCGACCGCCGGCGAAGCCGAAGGTCTTAAAGCTCATCGACTCGAGGGCGACGTTGCCGGCGATGACCATGAGGTCGGCCCAAGAGATCTTGTTGCCGTATTTCTGCTTGGTCGGCCAGAGCAGCCGACGCGCTTTGTCTAGATTGGCGTTGTCCGGCCAGCTGTTGAGCGGGGCGAAACGCTGCTGGCCGGTGCCACCACCACCGCGACCGTCACCGGTGCGGTAGGTGCCGGCACTGTGCCAAGTCATGCGGACGAAGAGGCCGCCATAATGCCCGAAGTCGGCCGGCCACCAGTCCTTCGAGTCCGTCATGAGTGCGTGGAGGTCCTGCTTCAGCGCCGCAAGGTCGAGCTGCTTGAACTCCGCCGCGTAGTCAAAGCCGCCACCCAGCGGGTTCGATAGAGTCGAATTTTGGTGCAGGAGCTTCAGGTTCACCTGATTGGGCCACCAGTCTTGGGTGGACTTGGCCGCGACCATGGGGTGCGCATGGGCGAAGGGGCATTTACCTCCGCTTTTTTCGGTATTCGTGTCCATTGTTGTCTCCGATGTATGCTGTGTTTTGGGTTAAGAGTGTTCCGGGTGGAACGTTAAATCCTCTGAAAAGGGTTGCTGTCGGCGATGGTCATGCAGTTGAGGGGGCTCAGCTATGAATGAAAATAGCAGATAGCGATTAAACCATTTCGCGAGCTATTGTTGTAATACTTTTTCCCTCTTGCCACTATAGTCTCTGCCCATGGAGATGCATCAACTCAGATACATGGTGGCGCTCGCCCGCACGGGTAATTTTTAGCGCGCAGCCGAACGATGCAACGTCGCGCCGCCGCCGAACTCGTGCAACTGTTCATTGCGCAATTACGGCAGCCCTGACGGCCACCAAAGCACCTCTCTTCCCCCCGCACGAAGCCGCTCGGGTTAATTGTTCGTAATACGAACATCAGGATTCAACCAACGATCGCATATGCAGCGCCACGAGGCTCGGGATTATTTCATGGTCGCCAGCGCGGCCAGTAGTTGCGTGCCGTGATCGGCTGTATCCACTTTTTCCACTACCGCGAGCACGGTGCCGTCGCGATCAATCACATAGGCTGCTCGCGCCGGGCCAGTGAATTTTTTCCCATACATTGATTTCTCCACGAGCGAATCCGTCGCCTTAGCAAAAACGTCATCCGGGTCACTCACCAAGGTATAAGTGATACCTTTCTTCGTCGCGTATTTGCGCTGCGAAGCAATCGTGTCGCGACTCACTGCGACGAGGTTATAACCCGCCTTGGTCAAGGCCGCTGTGTGCATCACTAGGCTGTCATTCTGCTTGTCGCAGCCGCCGGTGTTGTTCCGCATGTAAACCGATATAATGGTGCGCTCGGTCAGGAGTTCGCTTAATTTAAGCTCCTTATTAACATTATTTTGCAAAACAGTTAAACTCAGATCGCACGGGAGTTTTTGACCGACTTTAACCACGGTGGCGATACGGGATTCATCCTCTTCTTTCCGTCAAATCTAGCGGGACGAATTACTTCACCGACATTCTTTGACGAGACCGTTTTTTTCATTCAGCGTCCGCTTTCATGAAGTCCGTCAAGGTCCCCGCGTTCGAACTTTTCCTTCACGAGATGATCCCGCTCGCGAAGATGATGGGCGTCGGTGTGGAGGTGAGCGACGACCGCGCACTCACGCTCAAAGCACCAAAAGAGCAAAACAAGAATCCGCTTAATACCGCCTTTGGTGGCAGCCTTGTTTCGATCGCCACTCTCGCGGGTTATGGCGTCGTGTGGGAACTGATGAAGAACGAAAAGGGTGCGGAAAAAACCGAATGGCGCATCGTGGTGAAGGAAAGCCGCGCCGCCTATCGCCGGCCGGTGATCGGTGATCTGCGCGCCATCTGCGAGCGTCCCGCCCAAGCCGCCATCGCCGAGTTTAAGGAAGCCCTTTCCCGCTACGGCAAGGCCAAGCTCAAGCTTCGCGCCCGCGTCGTCGAGGAAGGCGAGACCGCTGTTGATGTGACCGCGGCCTTCGTCGTCACGCGCTGAGCAAGCCTGCGCAGCGGCCTAAGCTCAGATGTGTTTCGAATCCGCCTCGTCCTTTTCGACGTAGCCGCTCTCCTGCCGCTGGTGGTTCACTTGGTTTTTCTTGAGATAGGCTTGGTAAACATCCTCGGCCGTCATGCCGAGGGTCTGCGCGAGCGACACAAGAAAGTGGAACAGGTCCACCACCTCGACCTTCGCATTCTGCTCGTCGAACTTCTGGTATTTTGCCCACCACTTCCACGGCACGCTGTCGATAAGCTCAGCCGTTTCTTGCTGCATCGCGCGGGTGTAGTTGAGGATCCATTTGGCCTTTTCCTCGTCGGTCGGGGGCGGGAGACTCACGCCGATGCGCTGGTTGAGCGCGTCCTGCATGCGGAAGATTTCTTCGAGCTTGTCCATGAGGCCGAAGCTGTTGGGCGCCATCCACGCTGGCAAGCCCGCCTTTCGGCCCCGTTCGTCCGGCCTGCTGGCAGCCAACGATTTAGCCGGAGGCATAGTGCACGGATGGGGACAAGGCGGAATTTGGGATTGCCCCCCACCGCCTCGCGAGCGATGCTGCGCCTTTATGGTAAGTGTCGAGCGCGACTTCCGTGCTCCACCCGCCATTCAACCCGGCCGCTCGTCCGCCCCCGCGTGATCAGCGCCTTAACAGAAAAAACAACACAACCATGTCAGATCCAGTAACGTCCGGCACCGCGGCTTCCACCGCCCCTGCCGAGACTGACAGCGCGACGCCTAGCGTCAGCGCCCAAGGCGCCACCCAGCCGTTCGGCTCGTTTGGCGCCACCCGCGGCTCAGGTTTGCTCCGCGGCAAAGCAAAACGCCCTGCGGCTCCGGCCGCCGCCGCCGCCGCTCCCGGCGGCTATCAGCCAAGCTCCATCGAGGTCATCACCACAAAGAGCGAGTATAAGAATCCGTTCACGGGCGAAACGTCCGTGGCGTCCCCCGTCAGCCCTCAGCCGGTTGCACAGGTCATCAACGAGCCGGTTGCACCGGCCGTCCCCCAAGCTATCGTTGCTCCGGTGGCAGCGGCCCGTCCGGTCGTTGCCACTCCGATGGTCAGGCCGGCTCCGGTCGCGGTCGGCCCGCCGACCGTAGCTGCCACCAGTGAACTTTTTCCGCTAGATGAGCCCGCTGCGGCGCAAAAGTCCGAGCTCAACATCCTGCCTCCCGCCGATTCCAAGCGTCCGGCCCAGAGCTGGGAATCCAACGGCCAAGGTCGCACGGATGAGCGCCCGACCTTTCGCCCGGAACCGCGTCAACCCCGCCGGTCGGATCCCCGCGATCCGCGCGCACCCCGCGACCCATCCACCGAAGCGCGTTCGGCCCAGCCTCGTGTCGAGCGCGAACATCGCGAACCCCGTCGGCAAGAACCGAAGAAATCCGGTGGCTTCCTCGCTTGGCTGAAAGGCCTCTTTGGTGGGGGTGATAAACCCGCGACCAATGGCACGACCGGAACCGACGAAGCCCAACGCGATGGCGAATATCGCCACAGTCGCCGCCGCCATCGCGGCGGTCGTGGTCGCTCGCAAGGCTTCAGCGGCCCGCGCGATAGCCAGGCCGCCGAGGGCGGTAGTCCCCACGAGGGTAGCCGGCCCCACGGGAGCGAATCGCATCAGCAAGGCGAAGAGGGCGGCCATCGCCGTCGTCGTCGGGGCGGACGCAATCGTCACCGCGGTGATAGCGGCGGTCAGCCACGCTCCGATGGCCAACAGGGCGGCGGCGCCATCTGACAATCAGTTAAACCTTGCTCCGCGCGCCTCGCGCGAATCGCATTCAAGGCGTCCGCTTTCTGCGGGCGCCTTTTTATTGCTTATCGCTCAAAGTTCCCATGTCCGACCTCATCGTTAACGGTGGCAAACCCCTCTCCGGCACCATCACTCCGTCCGGCAACAAAAACTCTGCGCTGCCGATCCTCTGCGCCACCCTCCTCACCGACGAGAAGGTGACGCTACGGAATGTGCCCAACATCACCGATGTTGAAAAACTCGTGACTTTTTTTGGCGAACAGGGCTCGCGCGTGGTCTGGAACCGCACCGCCGGCCGGCTGGATCTCGATCACTCCAGCTTCGATGCCCGTCGTCTTAGCGGTGAACTCCCCGCCGGCATGCGCTCCGCGGTCCTGCTCTTCGCGCCGCTCCTGCAGCGCATGAAAAAAATCGCGATCCCGACCAACGCTAAGGGCTGCTCGCTGGGCATTCGCGAACTTGATCCGCATCTAGAAATTCTCGAAAAACTCGGCGCGCGCATCGCCCGTAATGGGGCCCTCACGCTCTCGCTGAAAAACCGTTTCAAGGGCGGACGGCACTGGCCCGACTACATGTCAGTCACCGCGACGGAAAACTTCGCGATGGCCGCCGCCCTCGCCGAGGGCGAGTCCGTGCTCATCAACGCCGCCAGCGAACCGCACGTGCAGGATCTCTGCGCTGTCCTCGTCGGCATGGGGGCAAAAATCACCGGCCTCGGCACCAGCCAGCTCACCATCACCGGCGTGGCCCGGCTCAAGGGCGGCACCTTCACCATCAATTCCGACCACCACGAGGTCGTCACTTTTCTCGCACTCGGCGCCATCACCGGCGGCGAGGTCAAGGTGAAGCATTCCCTCCCCCATCATTTCGACTTAATGGGCCGCGCCTTCAACAAGCTGGGCGTGCGCATCGATCATGTGGGCGACACGGCCATCGTGCGCAAAAATCAGAAGCTCGTGGTCGAGCAACCGTTCACCCCCAATCTGCTCCCGCGCATCGAAGCCGCGCCGTGGCCTTATTTTCCCGTGGACCTGCTGCCGTGCATGCTCGCCCTTTCCGTGCGCGCCAAGGGCACGATGATGTTTTGGAACAAGGTCTATGAGGGTGGCTTCACTTGGATGCCCGAACTGGTGAAGTTCGGCGCCCACATCGTCGTGAGTGATCCTCACCGCGTCATCATTTTTGGTGACCGGCCGCTGCGTCCTGCCGTCGTCGAGGCGCCCTACATCATCCGCGCCGCCGTCGCCCTCTACATGGTCGCTGCCAGTATCCCTGGAAAATCCGTGGTGAAGAACGCCGACACTATCCGCCGGGCCCACCCAAATTTCGTCGAAAACCTCCGCAGTCTCGGCGCCGACGTCGAGTGGAAATAAGCCGATCAATATTGAACTCAGGAAATCAGGAATCCTGTTTTGACCCATTATCCCATTTTCCCAATTTCCACCTTCAATGCCTTCTCCTGACCAATCCGCCAAGGGCCTCGGCTTCATCAGTACGGCCCTCGCCAACCCCGTCTCGCCCGCCGAGGCCGCACTGCGTCCGCTGTCCTTTGGGGATTTCACCGGTCAGCTCAAGACAGTCGAACGCCTGCAAGTGATGGTCGGTGCCGCCAAGAAACGCGGCGAGGCCCTCAATCACATTCTGCTCAGCGGGCCGCCCGGCCTCGGCAAAACCACCCTCGCTTTCATCCTTGGCCACGAACTCGGCCGTAACGTCCGCGTCACTTCCGGCCCCGTCGTCGAAAAGGCGGGCGACCTCGCCGGTCTCCTCACCAACATGGAGGAGGGCGACATTCTCTTCATCGACGAGATCCACCGCATCCCAAAAACTGTCGAGGAATATCTCTACTCCGCGATGGAGGACTTCCGCCTCGACATCATGATCGACCAAGGACCCAACGCGCGCAGCGTGCGACTTTCCATCCCGCGCTTCACTCTTATCGGCGCCACCACCCGCAGCGGCCTGCTCACCGCCCCACTGCGCTCCCGGTTCACGTTGCAGACCCGGCTCGACTACTATGACCACCCGACCTTGGAGGGCATCGTGCGCCGCAGTTGCGGCCTGCTCAAAGTGGCCATCGATGACGACGGCGCCCGGGAAATCGCCACCCGCGCCCGCGGCACGCCACGTGTGGCCAACAATCTCATCAATTTCGTGCGTGATTACGCACAGGAACGCGCTAAAGGTAAAATCACCCAACCGGTCGCCGCCGCCGCGCTTGAGCTATTGGAAATCGATGCCGCCGGGCTCGACGAGATGGATAAACGCATGCTCCGCGTAATGGCGGAAAACTACGCGGGCGGCCCCGTCGGCATGAGCACCATCGCCGTCGCCGTGGGTGAGGAGGCCGAGACCCTCGAGGAAGTCCACGAACCTTTCCTCATCCAGGAAGGCTACCTCCAGCGCACGTCCCAAGGCCGCGTCCTCACCCCCAAAGGCTACGTCGCCATTGGCTTGAAAGCCAACGGTGGCGCTCAAGGCAGTCTGTTGTAGGACAGACGCGGCTACCGATTCTATTCCGTCGGCACCAGCCGCACCACACGACCCGGGCCTTCGAGCCCGAAATAGAGATACCCGTCCGGGCCGGTGGTGATCGCGCGCACGCGACCGATACCCTTAAAGAGCAATTCTTGGTGCGTAACCTGTCCGTTGACGATCACCAGCCGACGCACTTCCTCGGCCGCGAGAGCCGTCACGAAAAGATTCCCCTGCCAGCGCGGAAATTTGTCCCCGTTATAAAACGCCATGTCACCCACCGCAATCGAGGGGGTCCAGTGCAGCACAGGTTGCTCCATGCCTTCCTTGGCGGTGAAAGCGGTGATCGGCGTGCCGTTGTAATTCATGCCGTGGGTTATGACCGGCCAACCGTAATTGCGACCGGGCTGCAGGCGGTTGAGCTCATCGCCACCACGCGGGCCGTGCTCGGTCTCCCACAACGCACTGGTCGCCAGCTCTAGGGCGAGGCCCTGCGGGTTGCGGTTGCCGTAGGTCCAGATCGTCGGCAGCGCCTCCCGCATGCGCACAAAGGGATTATCCGCCGGCACGCGCCCGTCGTCATGCACGCGGTGCACCTTGCCATTGGGTCGGGTGAGATCCTGCGCTTCAGCCTGCGCGCCGCGATCGCCGATCGTGAAGAAGAGATACCCGTCCTGAAAAACTAGCCGGCAACCGAAGTGCACGCCCCCGCGCTTGTAGAGCGAAGGCGGCGCCCGGAAAATATCCTGCTGGTCCGTCCAACGACCGTCCTGAAGCCGCCCGCGCACGATGACAGTCATCGCCGTGCCACTCGGCCCGGCATCACTGTAAGCCAGATAAACCCAGCCGTTGGTCGCATGATCGGGATGCGGGGCCACCGCGAGCAATCCACCCTGCCCCTGCGCCCACACGGTCGGCGTGCCGACCACGGGCGTGGATTGCAGCCGGCCATGCTCAATCAAGCGCAAACGACCTACGCGCTCGGTGACCAGTAATCGGCCGTCGGGCAGAAACGCGAGCGACCACGGCACTTCCAATCCGCCCGCGACCTCTTCCAGTCGAAAATCATGCGCTTCACTCTGCGTGGTCCTATCGGGCGTCGGCCGGTTGAAATCCGTCTGGCGCTCCGCCGCCCGCGCGCCCATCTCGCGGATGTAAATCACCAACGAGCGCACTTGGGCATCAGACAGCATCGCGTCAAATCCCGGCATGCCATCCTCAACCGCCCCATCACGGATCAGCCGGGTAATGTTCCCATCGTCGGCGCCGTGTTTCCAGGTGTCGTCGAGCAGGCTGCCACCGAGCCCGCCTTCAAGATTCGGCCCATGGCAACTCGCGCAGTGCTCCTGATAAATCCGCCGCACGTCCTGCGCCGCGGTTTCGGCCAAGCACAGGCAACCTAGGACCGCCGCCAGCATGGCCCGCGGTGTCGGTAATTTTTGCATGCGGCCAGAGAAGGCATGCGGCCGGTCTTGGCAAGGTCGCCTTGCGCTCAGCCCTGCACGGCCACTTCTCGACCCTGCGCCGACGCCGCATAGATCGCCTCAAGGATGCCGATGACCTTGATCGTTTCGGTCCACGGCACCGGCGAAGGTTTGCCGTTCGTCACGGCATCAGTGAAGGCGGCAATCTCGTTCCAATGTGGATGCGCCACAGGCACCGGGTGCGTGATCGTGCCCTGCGCAAACGCCCCGTTAGTCACGGTCGCGAATTCGGCACTCGGCCACTTGATGCCACCCTTGGTGCCGAAAAGCTGGCAAAGCAGTTCCTCGTTTTCCTGCTGGTGACACATCCACGCCGACTCGAGCACGAGTGTCGCGCCGTTGTCGAAATGCACGAAACCGGCCGCGAAATCCTCCACCGAGTAACGCTCGCGGTCCCACTCACCCCAATGATTGGGCATGGTCTTGCCCTTGGCAAAAACCGTCTTGGCGGTGCCGGATACCCGGACCGGCGTGGGGAAATCCATCAACCACAGGCAGAGGTCGAGCGCATGCACGCCAATGTCCATGCAGGGCCCGCCACCGGAAAGCTTCGCGTCGATGAAACCGGGGGCGACCGGCAGCCAGGCGCGCCGCATCGCGCGCACCCGGGCGTGATAGGTCTCGCCGAGATTCCCACCGGCCACCCACGACTTGGCGGCGACGGCCGGCTGGGTGAAGCGCTGGTGCTGCGCCGTCATCAGCACGAGCTTTTGCTTGTCGGCGAGTTCGCCCATCGCACGCACCTCGGCCGTGCTTACGGCGAGCGGCTTTTCGCAAAGGACGTGCTTACCAGCATTCAGCGCGGCCAGCGCCGCAGGCGTATGCACCTTGTTCGGCGTGCAGATATCCACCGCGTCAAGGTCTAGCTTGAGCAGGTCGCGGTAGTCGGTGAAGACCTGCGGCGCCCCCACCGCCGCCGCAGCCTTCTTCGCCGTGGCTTCGGAGACATCGGCGACGCCGACGATCTCAACTTCCGGCAGATTTTTCCAACCGGGGATATGGACAGCCTGGGCGATGCCACCGCCGCCAATCAGGCCGACACGAAATTTTCGGGTGCTCATAGGTAACACCTGCCAGCGATGGCGGACCGCCCGCGCCACGCAACCGGAAAAATGCTTTGGCGGATTTGTCCGCCCTTAACGCCGAAGACGGCGGCGCAGGACCGGGAACAGCACCACGCCCAAGCCGAGTGCCATGAGCGCATAAGTCGAAGGCTCCGGCACGGCGGTGAAGGTGAACTGCGTCTGGGTCGCGTAATACGCGATGCCGTTCGATCCAAGGACCGCCGAACTTTGGTCAGCATCCACCACCTTAAGGAAGGTGAGCAACGCCTTGTATGATACCCCGGGCGTGAAGTAGGGCTCACCCTGTTGAGGTCCCAGATAAAAGCTGGTCGTGGGATAGGTGCTGGTAATCCGCTGCGCCTGGTATTCCGTTTCCGAATAAATATCCAAGATGATGAGATCTTGGTTCGAAACCATCCCACTGAACTCGCTGAAGCTGATCGCTGCGTTCTCATCCAGCACGTCGAAGAGATACTGCGCGCCCGACCAAGTTCCGCCGCCCAGAATCATGGGCACGCTGGAGGGTATCTCCACATCTGCCAGACTGAGCGAAGATACATTGTAGCCATTCGGCTCACTATCCGGGGTGTGAAAATGCAGCAAATAGGTTCCTGTGCTGCTGAACACCGTCTGCAATGCCCCGAGCGAAGCAAAACCAGCCGAGCGGTAGGCAACGCCGAAAATATAGTCGGGATCATCAATCAGCCCGTATTCAGTCCCGCTGGGCGCAGTGAGCACGGCTTCCGTGGCACTGGCGCTGCCGCCGTTGATGAACGCCTGAAAAACATAGGGAGTGGTCCCGTAGGTTTGCGTGCCTTGCGAATCTTGGGTGAAAACCTTGATCACTCCAAAACCATAGCTCGAAATCTCCGGATCGGTCATCTCCTCCCCTTTAACGTGGGCGGTGCACAAACCCAAAATGGCACCTAACGCCAACACACGGGGGTAGTCCATTAGTTGCATCAGGATTGCAATATATTAGCCACCCGATGCGCATGTCACTCCCAAAAATCGACCCGCTTAAATGTCTCCCTCTTGGGGCCGCAGCACGATCTCCTCCACAACGGTCCGCCGGCTTAGCAGGTAAATATCCAAAAACGCCCGCGCCACGTCCTCTGCCGGCATGATGCGCTCCGCCGCCACGCCGCTGCCGTCCCAGGACGGCGACCACGTCGCCCCCGGACACACCAAGGTCACGCGCACGCCCTTGGTCTTGAGTTCCGCCCGCATGACTTTTGTCAGGCCGGTCACGCCAAATTTCGCCGCGCAATACGCCGCCCCACCCGGATAGGCCTGCAGCCCGGCAATAGAACTCATGTTGAAGACATCACCGCGCCCACGTTTCACCATACCGGGCACGAAAGCGCGGGAAACGAGAAAGGTGCTGCGCAGGCTGGTCGCCACCACGCGGTCGAACTGCGCCACAGGGGTCTCGACCAACGGCGCGCCTTCAAAAATTCCTGCATTGTTGATCAACACGTCCACCGCGCCGAACCGCTTCGTCACCGCCGCCGCCAAAGCCTCCACGGCCTTCTCATCGGTCACGTCGCACGAAAAGCTCTCCGCGGTCGCGCCGAACTTCGCGCATGTCTTCGCGACCGACCGCAGATTCTTTTCATTGCGGGCCACCAGCGCCAGTCGCACTCCGCGGACCTCCTTGGCAAAAACCTTCGCAATCGCCGTACCAATCCCCTGCGACGCCCCGGTTATGAGAATGACGGGCTTATTCATGTTGATTCACCACAAAGAGCACAAAGTTAGAACCCTACTTTTCCGTCATCTTTGTGCACTTCGCGCTCTTGGTGGTTAACTTAAGTGTCAACATACCAGCGAACCGAAGTCCATGAAGTCGGCCACGAAACCGCCTTTCACGCCTTTGCAGATCACGCTGACCGCATCGTGCGAATGCAGCGATTCGAGGTGCGAGCACGCGATGCGGAAATCCTTGATGCGCTTGTCGGTCTCAAATTCTCGGTAGAGCAACCGAGCGGCATCCTCGACAAACTTCAGGTGCGCCCCATTGAGCTCGGCGAAGGCCTGCTCGTCCTCCCGCTTCACCATCACTTGCGTCTCGGTCTGCAGGGCGCGCAGGCAGAGGGCGTGGAGATCTTCGATCCAGATTTTATTGCCCTCGACTTCCTCGACCGTCACGCGCGTCTTGCTGCGCTGCGAGTGCGGCACGGTGTAGGCCCCGCGCTTTTCCCGCGCATGCTCGGAGAGTTCCGCCGAGCAGGGGCACGCGGAGGAATACACGAAGTCGAAATGGATGAATCGTCGGTAACGCCCGTCGCGCGTCATCACACCCTCGAACGCCACGTTATAAAACTGGTAGCCGTGCAGCCCGCTGCGCAGGCTCTCGCGGATCATCGGGTAGGAAAACGTGATCTTCAGCCGCGCGTCCTTGCTGTCCACATTGCGCAGGTAACTCTTCAGGATCTTTCCCATCCACTCGCCGGTGGTCACGCCGTCCTTGTGCTCGTAAAACGAACGCATGATCCGGCTCATGTTGATGCCCTTCAGTTCAGCCTCGAGCGACACCGTGCCGGTGACACTGGTCTCGAGCGTGAGGGTCTTGCCTCCCTTGGTGCGGTATTTGAGCGGCAGCTTAAAGTTGTGGATGCCCACCTGCTGGATCGGCACGTTGGCGCCTTGGATCGCGTCATGCGCGGCCTCCATCATGTCGGGCAGCGTTTGCCGGTAGGCCGGCGTCACGCGGAATTTCACATCGTAACCGCGCTGCATTTTCGGCGCCGTGCCATCCGCCGAGCGGTGGAGATACATGGGTTTTTTCTTCATATCGTTTTTTTAGAAATGCGGCCAGGCGGTTGTGACGATAACCGTAGCCCCCACGGAGTCGGGGTCAGCTGACCTCGGGTCCAAAATATTCGGCGTAATTGCGCGGAGTTTCGTAAAGCCGCACACAGTGCAACCGGCCGGCCTTGATGTGCGGGGCAATCTCGTTCCAAAAGGCGATGACCAGATTCTCCGTCGAAGGAATGATATCACGCAGGAAAGGCACCTCCTCGTTGAGGTTGCGATGGTCACATTTATCCACCACGGCTAGGTGCAATATCCGCTTCAGTGCCCCGAGATCGATAATGTAGCCGGTCGCTGCATCTGGCTGACCCTTGATCGTGACCTCAAGCACGTAGTTGTGCCCGTGCCAATGCGGGTTGGTGCAGAGGCCATATTGCTTCTGGTTCCACGCCAAGCTCTTGGTCGGATTGTAAAGCCGGTGGGCGGAATTGAAATGCACCTGCCGGGTGATGAACACGGTGCCCCCCAGCACGCGCGGGGGACGCACGGTGGCTTTACGGCGGGTGGACTGGGCGTGCATGGAGGGCAGAGGTAGCACAAATGTCCCCTTGGTCAATCTGCGCATGCATTATTGAAGATAAACCGAAGCAGTGCGGTGCGGTAGGGCCCGACCTCCGGGTGGGCCGCTTAGCTGCGCACGCGTCGTCTGGGAATTTGCTCCCCTCCGGCGCGTTGGCCTTGCCAGCTTCCGGTGCTCGTTACTGCCATTGGTAATCTTCAATTGATGCGCGCCGGCCGGTTTTAGGTTTGTCGCCGGCCCGCCACGGTCGCTTTCTAAGGCCATGGCCATGCGTTTTGGTATTCTCGGTAGCGGCAGCTCGGGCAACAGCGCCTTGCTGCAGACCGAGGGTGCCCGCGTGCTGGTGGACGCCGGCTTTTCCGCCCGCAAGCTCGCCCAGCTCCTCGCGGCCCACGGCGAGGAACTCGCGCGGATCGATGCCATTTTTCTCACCCATGAGCACGGCGACCATGCCGCGGCCATCGACGGGCTGAAAAAATTCCCCCACATCCGCGTCTTCGCCAATGCCGCCACCGCCCGCACTGTGCAGGCCGGTCTCACCCACCGCCCCGACTGGCAAATTTTCGAGACCGGCGCGACGTTCCGCTACCGCGACCTCGAGGTGCACAGTTTCTCCGTACCTCATGATGCGCAGGAACCGGTCGGCTTCCGCTTCACCACCGGCCGGGAGGGCGACCTCTTCTCCCCTCGGCGTAGCCTCGCCTGGGTCACCGACCTCGGCTACGCCCCGCAGCACGTCCACGAGCACCTGCGCGCGTCCGACGTCATCGTAATTGAGTCCAATTATTGCAGCGAACTCCTCCAGGCCGACACCCGGCGCCCTTGGTCGCTCAAGCAACGCATCAGCGGACGCCACGGGCACCTTTCCAACGCCGCCGCCTGCGAGCTCCTCCAAGCCGTCGCCAGCCCGCGCTGGCAGCACGTTTTCCTCGCCCACCTCAGCCGCGACTGCAACAGCCTCGCGGCCGTGCAAGCCGCCTGTGCTCGCCTCACCTGCCCCTTCTCCATCGTCGCCCCCGGCGGCGGCACGCCCGTCCACGAATTCACCTGATCTACCATGCCCACCGGTTTCCGCCGCACTAGGATCATCTTCACCCTCGGCCCCGCCACCGATAGCGAGGCCATGCTGGTAAAACTCATCGGCGCAGGCGCCGACATCGTGCGGCTCAACATGGCCCACGCCACCCATGACTGGACGCGCACTGTCGTCCGCCGCATCCGCGCCGTGAGCGAGCGCATCGGGCGCGAGGTGGCGATCATGATGGACATCAAGGGCCCGGAAATCCGCACCGGCGACCTCGCCGTCCCCATCGAGCTCCAGCCCGGCGAGATCTTCGACTTCACCGTCAAGCCCGGCGCCGACCGCGAAAACGCCGAGGAAATCCGCTCCGTGGACGTCAACTACCAGGACCTCGTCAACGACATCAAGGTCGGCGACACCGTGCTCGTGGACAACGGGCTCATCCGCCTCGAGGTCCTCACCAAGGACCACGCGCACATCCGCTGCCGCGTGCTCATCCCCGGGCCGCTCTCCTCCCGCCGCCACATCAACCTCCCCGGCGTCACCGTCAACCTCCCCTCCTTCACCGCCAAGGATCGCGCCGACTCCCTCGTCGGCCTAGAGGAGGGCATCGACTTCCTCGCCCTCTCCTTCGTGCGCACTGCGGCCGACATCACCCTGCTCCGCGACTTCCTCACCGAGCAGAAATCCAAGGTCCGCATCATCGCCAAGATCGAGGACCAGTCCGCCATCGTCCATCTCGACGACATCGTGCGCACCTGCGACGGCCTCATGGTCGCGCGCGGCGACCTCGGCATCGAGTGCCCGCTGGAGGAACTGCCCGTCATCCAGCGCCGCGCCGTCCGCGCCTGCCTCGCCCAGGGCCGCCCCGTCATCGTCGCCACCCACATGCTGGAGTCCATGATCACCCAGCCCGTGCCCACTCGCGCGGAGATCACCGACGTCGCCAACGCCGTCTATGAACTCTCCGACTGCGTCATGCTCTCCGGCGAGACCACCATTGGCAAATACCCCCTCGAATGCGTGCAGACGCTCGACCGCATCGCCCGCCGCATCGAGACCGAGGAGGACACCAATCCCCGCGAGCCCGCGGTCTTCACCGGTGAGCGCATGAAGGTCCTCCACGCCGCCGTCATCCTCGCCAATCAGGTCCCGCACTCGAAGATCCTCACCTTCACCCGCCACGGCTTCATGGCTCACGGTCTGGCTGCACTGCGCCCCGTCCACTCCCCCATCCTCACCTTCACGCCCTACGTGCAACTCCTCCGGCAACTCCGGCTGCTCCGCGCCGTCGAGCCGCACCTCATGCCCTTCGCCTCAGAGCCCGACCGCACGATTGAGAACGCCATCATCCACCTAAGACAGATCGGCCGCATCCAAGTAGGCGACAAGCTCGTCGTCGCCACCGACATCCTCTCCCAAGACCGCCTCGTGGACAGCGTCCAACTCCGCACCGTGCGCTGAGCCACCCGGTTGCGCCAAGCGGTGCCTTCATCACAAGGCCACCGGCCCGAACCCCTGACTCCATCTCCCCCCCTTGGAGGGACGACCTCCGTGTCGTCCGTTTCTGTAGCAGGGCGGGGCTCACCGAACCCCGCTCTACAGAATCTAACCCAGAGAAAGTCCAAAAGCAGAGGGATCTTGCTCTCATAGGTTCGGCTCCGGGTCTCCGCGTCTCAGTGGCAAAACAGGGGATTGTATTCAGACGTTTGCTCGGCCGCAGAGGCACGGAGGCATACCCGGATGCAGACGGTTTGATTGAAAAATGCGCCAAGCGGTGTCCTTGATGGCTTTTCACAGCCATGCCCGGGGCTCACTTGAAATCCGTGGTAATGTTCGAAATCAGTTTCCTCCTTTCCTGAGTTCCAGATTAAACCCCCAATCCTTTACCCGCAGATCACGCGGATAGACGCGGATGCAAAAGGGCTGGCCCTAATATTTCACGGCCGGCCGGAAGATAAAAACGTGGGCGCTGGAATGTGGAAATCAGGAAAGCTGGAAACGATCCCCCACGGAGCTGGATGACCCAAGCTGGAATCCGATCCGTCCCTGATTTCCACCTCAGTTCGTGCTTTGGTCCGTTTCCTGAGTTCCTGCGGTCCAGATTCAATCCCCTGCGCTTGGTGCCCATTGAGTTCTTCGTGGTGAATCCCTTCCCAACTCTCTCCTACGATCCCATAAACGGGGTTGCCTTCTGCCCACCACTGGGCCTGATTCCTCTCGTCCAATGAAACGTCTCGCTTGGCTCCCCATGTTCATCGTCGGCACCGTGCTCGCGCAGGTGCAGCCGGTGACCGCGCTCGCCCACGACGAGGTGTTCTGCTGCTGCGGCGTTGATTGCGCCTGCACGGCGCCCGAATGCGCCCCGCCGCCCACCCAGCCCGGCGCGTCGTCGCTCAAAGTTTCCCCGGCCACCACGCTGCGCATTGAGGCGCGCTCGGTCGCGCGTGTCGCGGCGACCAAGGTTTTTTACGCTGACTTTGTCCCGGCCGCCGTGACCGCCGCCGGACTTGCTGCGCCAGTGTCACCGGTGCCCACCGCGGGTGCGCCGTTGTTCGCGGTGCTCTGCAGTCTCCGGATCTGAGCCGCCCAGACTAGTTGTGTCCCTGTGCCGGCTGCCGCCCTCTTTGGCGCGCCGCACAAATGCCCGTCGTTCGGGCCCAACCTTTTCTGTGTTCTCATGCGTTTATTTTCCCTTCTGCTCGTCCTGTTATTCTCCGCCGCGCCGTGCCTGTTGGCCCAAGCCCGGCCCATGCCCTTCGTCGGTGGCACGGCCTTCACGGCACAGATCGCTGAGGCGGAGCAAACCCTGTTCATTCGCCACAGCGTCACGCGGCAGTTCGCCCCGGGCCTGCTCTGGTCGGAATTCGCCGCGCCCGGGCAACCGGGCGACGTCACCGCGCTCGCGCCCCATCTCACGTGGCTCGTGCAGCGCTGGAACACCCGGACCCGGCAGGCCAATCTCTACGCGCTCGGCGGTCCGGCCTTCTACCGGAGCGCCGGCGATTCCTTCAACGGCGGCTGGGGCTCCATCCAAGCCGACGCCGAATCGCGCCGCTGGTATGGCATGGTCAAGTCCGCCCAATGGTGGGCCCCCGGCCATTTCACGCGCCGCGAATACGCCGCCCGCGTCGGCTGGGCCCCGTGGCTCGCCGGCTTCAACGACCTCAACACGTGGTTCATGCTGGAGGCCGGTTACAAACCCGCCGCCGCCCGCACCACCACGCTCCGTCCCCTCGTGCGCTTCTACACACGCACCGTCCTCGTCGAATTGGGGTCCAACCTCCAAGGCGATCCCTTCCTCAACCTCAGCTTCGAATTCTGAAAAATATGAATCCCCTACCCTGCGGATCCCGCGGACAAACGCGGATGCAAAAGGCCGGCCCTGAATTTCAGGGCCGGCCGGAGGCTAAAACCGATCCATTTATCTGGAACTTGAGAACGCTGGAATCCGATCCGTCCCTGCTTTCCTGATTTCCACATCCCGTCGTGCCTTGGTCCGTTTCCAGAGTTCCTGATTTCCACATTAAATCCACAATCCCTATCCTCCCATGAAAAATAGCCTCATCCTCATTGCCGTGCTCGGGCTCGTCCCGGCCGTTTCCGCCCGCGAAATAGTCCTCACCGTCGAGGGCCTCGTCTGCGCCTTCTGCGCCAACGGCATCGCCGCCACCGCCCAGCGCGACGCCGCCATCGCCGATGTCGTCGTCGATCTAGACAACGCCCTCGCCCGCTTCGTCGTGAAGCCAAACGCCACCCTCAGCGCCGACGCCGCGAAAAAAATCATCGCGCGCGCCGGCTTCACGGCCTCCGCCGTCGCGGTCATCAACCAGTCCACCGCAGCCAATCGGTTCGAGCTCTCAACCCTCGCCGGCGGCACGTTGCCCTCTGAGGTCACCTCCGCCTACTTGACGAAAGCGCCCGGCGCCGACCGGCTCTTCGCCCGGATCACGTTGGAGCGGCCGGCCGCCGCTGCTTGGTTGAAAACCGCCACCGGCGAAGCAACCACCTTCAGCACCGCCCCGGCGGACATGCCCCTCGGTTGGACCCCCGGCAGCGCCCCCGTCCGCCGCGCCGACGCGCTCTTCGGCGACCGCCCCACCCGCCTCGCCCTCGACCAGCCCGACGACCACACAACCGTGCTGTATCTCGAAGTGACCCTCTGATCCACGCTCCAAAACCGATGCTCTGTCATTCACCATCAATATCGCTGTCATGAAACTGTTTCACTCCGCCTTCATCTACCTCCTTGCCTTTCTTGGCTTCACGGCTCTGGCCGTGCCAGCGGTCGGGCTTGCTCAAGAATCCAACATCATCGTCGTCAGTTCGACCGATCCAGCCGCTTACCCTCTCGATGTCTGCGTGGTCTCGGGTGAGAAACTCGGCACCATGGGCCAACCCTTTGATCATATTCACAGACAAGACGGTCAACCCGATCGGCTCGTGCGCCTCTGCTGCAAAGGCTGTCTCAAGGACTTCAATCGAGACCCCGCGCGCTACCTGCGACAGATCGACGACGCTGCCGTCAGCAAAGCCAAGCCTGAATAAATTCGATCTGCCGGAACGCGCCAGGCGCATTCCGCCTCCCCACTCATGCCTTTCCCCCTCCGCAGCATGGCCGCAGGTTCGGTCGCACTCCTGCCTGCAGGGTGCATCACCACCGGCCCGCATGTCGCGCTGCTCAACAACCGTGACCTCCGCGCCACTTTCGAGGAAATCGGCCTCTCGCAGGCCGATCTCTTCGCCGTGTCGCGGCTGCTCAATCCCGGCTTGGGCGTGCGCTGGCCGCACGACGCCCTTCGCGGCCCCAACGTCGATCTCACCCTCGCCACCCCGCGGCTTAATCTGAGTTCAAGGGCGCGGTGTATCCGCGTATCGCGCGGCACCGCCCACACAACGTCCCGTTACGCGATGCCTAGCTGTGCTCGCGTGTAAGCAACGTCGTCCGCTTCCGTCTATAACTCAGTTCAGCCATGAAAATATTCCATCTATTTCCCTCTCTAATCTTGGTCACCCTTGGCCTGACCGCCGCTGAGCCGATGGAAAATTCAACCCTTGGAAACGGTAAGGCATTCTCTTTCCCGACCAGTCTTCATGACTATTTAGACCGTGCCCAAACCGCCAATCCCGACCTGCAGTCCTTCGCCGCCCGTTACGAGGCCGCGCGCGCCCGCATCCCCCAGGCCGCTTCCCTGCCCGATCCGATGCTGCAAATTTCCCGCTTCGTTGAGTCCGTCCAAACGCGCACCGGCCCGCAGAAAAATATCATCGGCTTAAGCCAACGGCTCCCCTGGTTTGGACGTCTGTCCGGCCGCGAACGCATGGCCACTGCGGAAGCCGAGGCCGTCCACCATGCCTTTCAAGCCCGCCAGCTCATGCTCGCCCAAGCCGTCGGTCTCGGGTTTTTCGATTATGCGTATCAGGGTAAAGCCATCGAACTGACGGCACAAAACCTAGCGTTGCTCGGGAAGTTGGTTCCCCAAGTCGAAGAACGCGTTCGCACCGGCGGTGACCTCAACGCACTGTTGCGCCTGCAAGTCGAGCTCGGCAAACTCCGTGATCGCCTGGCCTCGCTCACCCAACAGCGCCCGCAGCTGAGTGCCCGCCTCGCTGCGCTGCTCGCCATACCGTCCGATGAGCTTTTGCCTTGGCCGGATTGGACGCCCGAAGCCCGGTCCGAGCTGCTCACCCTGCCCAACCCTATCAGTCTGTTGGCGACCCTCGACGCCTCCAATCCGGAACTCCTCCTCCTCGAACGCAAAATTGCCAGCGCCAGTGCGCAGACCGAACTTGCCCGCCTTGAAACAAGGCCCGATTTCACCGTGGGCCTCAGCTACATCCAAGTAGGCCGGCCCGTCGTCAACCCTTTGACGCCCGACGCTGGCAAAGATCCTTGGGCCCTCACCTTTGCAGTCAACCTGCCGCTTTGGAACGGTCGCACGAGTGGGGTCCGCCAAGAGGCACTCGCAAACAAGCGCGCGGCTGAAAGCGAATTGACCAACCGCCGCAACCTCCTGCGCGCTGATGCCAAGTCGGCTCTCGCCTCGCTTCAGGATGCCCACCGCCGGGTTCACCTCTATCAGGATGATCTCCTGCTGCTGGCCCGCCAAGCCGCCGACATCACCCGCATCAGCTATGCAGGCAACCGCGCCACACTGCTCGAACTCATCGACAGCGAACGCTCGCTCCTTGATCTCGACCTTCAACTTTGGCGCGCCGAAGCCGACGCCGCCCAACAGCGCATCATTCTCCTCACGCTCGCCAACCAGCCTTTGTAACCCACGGCACGGCCCCACCCATGAAACACACCCTCAAACTCGCCGTAGCCGTTGTGCTCCTCCTCCTCGTCGGTCTGCTCGTCGGCCGATACACAGTTTCTCAAGCCGGTCACGATCATGACGCCGCATCTGCTGGCATGGGCTCAGCGGCGCAATCCGCGATCTGGACCTGTTCCATGCATCCACAGATTCAGCAATCCGGTCCCGGTCAGTGCCCAATCTGCGGCATGGATCTCATTCCGCTCGAAAGCAACGCCGCTTCAGCCGACGACGGTCCGCGCACCCTCGTCATGAGCGAATCGGCCAAGGCGCTCGCGGAGATTTCTACCACGCTGATCGAACGCCGCTTTCCCGAGGTCACGCTTCGCCTCGTCGGCCAGCTTGACTACGATGAGACCCGCATGCGTTCGCTCACCGCCCGTTTCCCTGCCCGCATCAATCAACTTTACGTCAACTACACTGGCGTCTCAGTGAAGGCGGGGGAACACCTCGCCCGGGTTTACAGCCCCGAACTGCTCACCGCCCAGCACGAACTGCTCACCACTTACACCGCCGATCCCGATGGCGCGATCACCCGGGTAGCCCGTGAAAAACTTCGCCTGTGGGACCTGCTCCCGAGCCAAATCGATGCCCTGCTGGCCCGCGGCACTGTGGCCGACGACTTTGAACTGCGTGCACCCATCGGCGGCGTCGTCGTCATGAAGAATGTCAAGGAGGGCGACTATGTGAAGACCGGCGATCCTCTCTTCCGCATCGCTGACCTCAGTGAACTCTGGCTCCTCCTCCAAGCCTTCGAATCCGATGTCGCCAAGTTGCGCTACGGTCAGACGGTCACCTTCACGGTCGACGCTTGGCCCGGTGAAAGCTTCACCGGCCAGATCGCCTTCATCGCTCCTAGAGTCGACGGACGCACGCGCACCGTGCCGGTGCGCGTCAACGTTCCCAATCCCGATGCGCGGCTCAAGCCCGGCATGTTTGCCCGCGGCGAAGTGAAGGTGCTCCTCGCCAGTGCCAACGAGATATTCTCGCCAGAACTGGCGGAAAAATGGATCAGCCCGATGCACCCTGAAATCATCAAGGACGGTCCCGGACAGTGCGACGTATGCGGTATGGACTTGGTGCCCGCCGCTTCCCTCGGCTACACCTCTTCGACCGGTAAGAAAGCCCCGTTGGTGGTGCCCGCCACCGCCGTCCTGCGCACCGG
>JBDNGL010000107.1:0-2644 GCA_041689285.1 Opitutaceae bacterium | reverse complement strand
TGTGCTTCTTTCGCTTTGGTTTGGTCTTCATTGGTCTGATCATTTCTTGGTCGACCAGACCTGCAAAACGATAACTTAGCCGGTGGTCCTAAAAACGGGGACCACTTCAGTTCCATTGTTGAGCGCCTTTGGAAATGTTGGGTTCAGAAAAACGCGCCGTGTTTTTATGGTCAGGGGTGTTTGAATCAGTTCATTGGGTGTCTCGGTCTGTGCCACACCCGGAACGAGTTTAAAACCAATAATACGATGAGTAATAAGTGTAGTTTCATATTTTCATTTCAATCAGAGTTCATTTTTTGATTTTAGTTTTTCCTTTTTTCTGCAAAGACTTTTAAAACATCTTTGGAACTGGTCAACACTGAGAAGAACGGCGTCCATTCCTGCCCGACGCAAACGGATCGTCCAAGCGGGCTATCAACTATTGTTGGTGATTTCTCTTTTGAAGACTGGAAAAGATTACGAAGAAAATTTCCCTCCTGTTGTGAGGAAACTTTCGATACATCGACAAACATTGGAATTTCTCTCATGCACACAGAGGGGCTTCCCACCATTCCGGAATTGCTCAAACTTTGCAATTTGCGCGTGGCGTAATTCAATTCGATTTTATCCAAGTTTTTTATGGTTTGTGGCAAATTGGCGAATTGAGAATAAGAACCGCTCAATCCGAGGGACGCTTCTGCCGCCAAATCGTCTTGAGAAAAATAAACAATTTTTGACGCGGCAATGATGAAAGTTGGGATTTGAATCTTGTCCGTCACGAGCTTTCCATGGTGTTTGCTGTCGTCTTGTAACTGGCGAATTAAATCATAACCAACATAGAGCGTCGAAGTCTTGAATCCCGCAACGATGACGTATCCGCTTTGTGCCGTTTCCCGTTTTCCTTTGGCTTCGACCATTTCTCCACCGGAAATGCCACCCGAATGGCCAGTGTTCGCGTTCCAACGAAATATCAACAGATTCTCTTTGTTGGCTGAATTCTTCATTTGCGCAAACACCGCATCAGATTTTGCGACGGCATTTGTCCATTCGGTAAACCACGCGGACGCGAGAACGGGATTGGTGACGACTTGAGAATAGGCTTGTTTTGCCGCAAGCGCGCGGCCTGTCCAAGCGGATACATCAAGAATAGCATCCCGGATGCTGAATAAATCGCTGAATGTTGCAGAACAGGGATATTCCCGAATCGTCGCGTAGGTGATTGTGTTTGTTAAATGGAAAACCGAATTGGTGCAGACGGCCGAGACACCGATGGGAGTCAGCACTCCACGTTTGGCAGAAAAATAATACGCTTGGCCCACTGTATCGAACGGAAGCAACCCGTTCACCGATGCCAAATGAGTCTGTGCGAATGTGCCCCGTTCTTCATGCTTTGCGCTCGTGATTTCTTCAAACGAACTGATGATAGCGCGATTATGCGTTTGGCATCCGGCGCAAATCAGAAGGCAACCTGCGAATGAAGCTAATCTTTTAATATTCATTTGGATTTTTCCTTCGCTGCCTTTTCTTCGTCACGTTTCAGCCAGCCCTCGTATTTGGCATAAGCAGCGTCCGAACGTTTTTTTAACTGGTTCTCATAGCCGGACTCGGATTCGTGCATGGCTTCGACTTTGAATTCTTTGGGCGTGGACACATCTTTGAGCGCGATGAAAATCGCTTGCTCGGTTGCCAGCAGACTTTCGATATCAATCTGCTTTCCGTCGCGGTCTTTGTGGTCAAGTAGTTTGGGTTTGAGTTGTTTGCCGAGAAACTTGCGAGCTTCGGTTTTCTGAGTACCCGAGTATGGTGATAGATCCACGATGAAGACGCCAGCGCCATTGCCCAGCATCAATGAACACAAAGTAAGGACTCGAGATTCAGTCAAAACATTGGGGTGCTGGTGCGGGTTACTGATAGGAATTTGCTTTTGACGCTCCGCGGTGATTATGCTTTTGACGTTCATTTTTCACATCTTGAGTTTCAAGCGAAGTTGTCCAACGACCCAAGCTCAACGACGGCGGCCACGAGACGCGCCGATGGAACCGCGATGGCCAGACGCCGTTCGCTGCAGCGCACTGGTTAGGCGGTCAAATCGTTCTGTATCGAATCTGTATCAGTCGTTGGCCGTGGCCGACAGGGAATGCGTTGAAGCAGTTATTCCGCGCTTGACGGATTATTCACACTTAATATACAAATAATCCACACTTTTTGCATTATTCAAAACAATTGTTGTGGATGAATTATGCCCAACTGCTCGAAATCGCCGTTTCTTAAATCCGTCCGCGATTTGATTCGCGTCAAACATTTAAGTTTGCGAACCGAAGAAGCCTATCTCGGTTGGATTCGCCGTTTTATTTTGTTTCACGATAAACGCACTGATAGGAATTTGCTTTTGACGCTCCGCGGTGAGGGAGATTTGGTTTGATGACAGCGGTGACATTTCGCGAGCATCCCCCTGTTCTTGGCGGTGTCAATGGCCTGGAGCACGGGCCCTAAGGCCGACGGAGGGAACTTTGGGGGACTCAGGCAGTCTTTCTGTGGTTTTCAGCCTCTTTTCGGACGGTTTCCGAGCACGAGATTGCCCCACCAAGCGGGGGTTCGCGCTCAATCGGTGATCACATTCTCGTAGTCAGGCATCGGGTCGGATTCGATCAGGAACCTTGCCTCC
>JBDNGL010000106.1:0-22845 GCA_041689285.1 Opitutaceae bacterium | reverse complement strand
CGTATGCAAGGCGATTTTCGGCGGCAAGGAAGGTGGCGTCGGGCATTGGGGTCCGCATGGCGGGATCATGGACATCGATGCGGCCGGCAACCCCACGCTACTGATTGCCATGTGCGACCAGCAGCATCTGCTGCGCCTGTCCACCACGGGCGAGAAACTGCAGCGGGTTGAGATGCCGGGCGGTAATCCCCGCATGTTTCACCGGCACAAGGGACATTTGTTTTGCCCGCACATCGGTGACAATTGGCCGGCGGACTTTGATAGTCGGGGCTACGTCTCAGTGCTTGATGAGGAATTACGCGTCGTATCCAACATTGGCGGCACCGCCCCGGTCTATGATGCCAAGGGCGTGCTGCAGCCGATGCGGCATCAGGAAGAGTTTTTCATGCATCCCCATGGTGTCGTCGTGGACGCGTCCGACGACAGCCTTTACGTCGCGCAGGCCAGTTCCAAGGCGACTTATCCAATCAAGCTGGCCCGGATCTGATGGCGTCAACCATAGGAGATGGCGGTGATCTCCAATTCGGACGGGCCGCGGGGCGGCGTGAACCTCACCCCCTGATCTAGCCGGGCGTTTGGCAAGACGCGGGCTAGGGGTGACTGCCAGCTCACCCAGCCGCGGGCGAAGTGGGACTCGTCCACTCCGACGATGTCGTAAACGACTTCAGTGCCGTCACTCCCGCGCACGGTCACGGTCGCGCCAAACCGCACTACCTCATGCGGCGGTTGGGGGCAGCCAAGATCTCGGCCGTCCGCGGGCTCTCCCACAGATATTTGATACGTTGATCTAGCGCCTGCAGGGCATGTTTGGCGTCGGCGTCCCCCGGTTTGGTCAGCAGGGGCGCTCGCTCGACCTCAACTAGTCGGGTCAACTCGGTGCGCAGTTGCTGTGCGCCCCGGAGTGTCAGGTAGTTTCTCGTTCCGGGTGGCAGCAATGCGACGGGTCGGGGCGGCGGCGGCGCGTCGCCCAGATCATCTCCCTTGGTGAAGGCCTTGCTCACGTCGGGAGCGTAACGACGGACGTGGCTTTAGAAAGTCAGATTTGGCATCGATTGCCCCGCGCGGTTGCCCTCTGCTTGGCTGATGTCGCCCACACCTCTCGCTCCCTTGTCCGGTCGGCCACCGGTCGATGCGGTGCTGGACCGGTTTTTGACGGTGACGGCGGCCCGAGGACTGGAACTGTATCCGGAGCAGGAGGAGGCTATCCTCGAGCTGTTCGCTGGGAAAAATGTCATTCTGGCCACGCCGACCGGCTCGGGTAAATCGCTGGTCGCGGCTGCGCTGCATTACAAGGCGCTGTGTGCCGGTGAGCGCTCGGTCTACACCTGCCCGATCAAGGCGCTGGTGAACGAGAAATTCCTCGCGCTGTGCCGTGATTTCGGGCCAGAGCACGTCGGCATGATGACGGGGGATGCGAGCGTGAACCTCCAAGCGCCAGTGTTGTGCTGCACGGCGGAGATTCTCGCCAACATCGCCCTTGCGGGCGGGGCGAGGGCAGCGGCGGTGAAAGCCGTCATCATGGACGAATTTCATTATTACTCCGACGCCGAACGGGGTGGCGCGTGGCAGGTGCCGTTACTTACCCTGCCGGGCGCACGATTTCTGCTGATGTCGGCCACGCTGGGAGCGACTGATTTCTTTGAGCGCGAACTGGCCCGGGTGACCGGCGCGCCAGCGGTCACCGTGCGTAGCGATCACCGGCCGGTCCCGCTTGCCTTCGAATATTCCGAGACACCGTTGGCAGAACGGGTGGCGCAGGTGCTGACCGAGCGGCGTGCGCCGGCATATCTGGTCCACTTCACCCAGCGAGAAGCCTCGGAGGCGGCCCAGGCTCTGATGAGCCTTGATGTCTGCACGCGGGATGAAAAGGCGGTGCTAGCGACTGAGCTAGAGCGCGTGAAATTCAATAGTCCCTACGGCAAAGATGTGAAACGCTGGCTGCGGCACGGCATCGGCGTGCATCATGCCGGCTTGCTGCCCAAATACCGCATTCTAGTGGAACAACTGGCGCAGAAGGGACTGCTCAAGCTGATCTGCGGCACGGACACGCTCGGCGTGGGCATCAATGTGCCCATTCGCACGGTGATCTTCACCCAGCTTTGGAAATACGATGGCATCAAGGCCGCAGTTTTGGCAGTGCGAGATTTCAAGCAGATCGCCGGTCGCGCCGGCCGCAAGGGCTTTGATGACCGGGGCTACGTGATTGCACAGGCGCCGGCGCATGTGATCGAAAACAAGCGGGCAGAGGAAAAAGCGGCAGGCAATCCGCAGAAACTGCGCAAGCTCGCGAAATCGCGCGCCCCTGAAGGAGCGGTCAGTTGGGACGGGAAGACCTTCGAGCGGCTGCAGAAGGCGCCGCCGGAAGGCCTGACATCGAAATTCACCGTGTCCCACGGCATGCTCCTGCTCGTGCTCGGCCGGGCCGATGACGGCTGCCGCGCGTTGCAGAGGCTGGTGGCGGAGTGCCACGAGACGCCGGTAAAAAAAGCTGCTTTGCGCAAACGAGCATGGCAGTTGTTCCGGGCGCTCGTCGAACGGGGTATTGTGGAAATCGCGGGACCGGCCGGGTCGCCGGGGCGCAAACTCCGCGTGAACGTAGAGCTACAAGATGATTTTTCGCTTCACCAGACGCTGTCACTCTACCTGCTCGACACGCTCCCGCTGCTGGACCGCGCCTCGCCGGATTATCCGTTTGATGTCCTCACATTGTGCGAAGCGATTGTGGAGGATCCGGATATGATCCTACGTCGACAGGTGGACCGGTTGAAAACCGACAAGATGGCGGAGATGAAGGCCGCGGGTATCGCATACGAGGAACGAATCACCAAGCTGGAGGAGGTTGAGCATCCGAAGCCCCGACGGGAGTTTCTTTACGACACCTTCAATACCTTTAAGGCGGCGCATCCGTGGGTTGAAAACGAGAACGTGCGACCCAAGTCGATTGCACGGGAAATGTTCGAGCGCTATCTCTCGTTTGCCGACTATATCCGCGACTACGGACTGGAACGCGCGGAGGGTTTGCTGTTACGGCATCTGTCGCAGGTGTGGAAGGTGCTCGCCCAAACGGTGCCGGATAGTTTCAAGACGGAAGAAGTCGCGGAGATGGAAGGGTATTTCCGGGAATTGATCCGGAGCGTAGATTCCAGCCTGCTGGAGGAATGGGAGCGGATGAAGAATCCGGACTCGGTGGTGGCGGAAGTAAGCGGTGAGAAGCCGGTGCGACCGGCCAGCTTTGATATCACGCGGGATGCGGCGTCATTCCGGCGGTTGGTGCGTGCAGATATCTTGAACTGGCTGCAAGGGGTGGCTCGATGGGAGAGCGGTGGACGTCTTCCGTCGACGGGAGGCGAGGAAACCGACCGGGCGCGCGAGCAGGGCTACCGGGGATTCGAGGTTTTTTTCGAAGCCCGCGGCCGCTTCCGGCTTGATCCCGAGGGTCGCGCCGCCAAGCACACGCATCGGACGGAAGACGCCAAGGCAGGCGAGTGGACGGTCGCTCAAATGCTCGTTGACTACGAGGGACTCAACGACTGGGAGGCTGTGTTCACCGTTTCGCTGGCGGAGTCGCGCGCTGAAAACCGCGCCGTAGTGCGTTTTGTTGCCGTGCGCTTGGTCGGTGCGCCCTGAGACATGCTGAAGATCACATTACCGGGAAGCCGCCCTTGCCCTTCATGGCTTCCATCTGGCGCATCATCTTCTTGGCACCGCCGCCTTTCATCATCTTCATCATCTGCTGCATCTGCTGAAACTGTTTCATGAGCTGGTTGACCTCGACAATCTTGACGCCGGAGCCGTCGGCGATGCGTTTGCGCCGATTGCCGTTCAAAATCTCGGGTTTACGCCGTTCCTGAATAGTCATTGAGCGGATGATGGCTTCGGTGCGGGCGAGTTGTTTCTCGGAATCGTCCGGCAATTGCACGCCGCTCATGCCGGGCATCATGCCCATAATGGACTGCATTGAGCCCATCTTTTTGATCTGCTGCATCTGCGCGAGGAAGTCCTCAAGGTTGAAGTCGGCCTTGCGCATCTTTTCCGCCATGCGCTCGGCTTCATGTTGGTCGATATTTTCTTGGGCTTTTTCGACGAGTGAGACCACGTCACCCATCCCGAGGATGCGGGAGGCGAGACGATCAGGGTAAAATACTTCAAAGTCGGTGGTTTTCTCGCCGGTGCCGGTGAATTTGATCGGCACGCCGGTGATTGACTTGATGGACAGTGCAGCCCCACCACGGGCATCACCATCCATCTTAGTGAGAATCAAACCGGTGAGTTGAAGCGCGTCGTGAAAAGTCTTGGCGACATTCACCGCTTCTTGCCCGAGGGCGCCATCGGCCACGAGCAGCACCTCATCGGGCTGGACCCTGGTGCGAAGCTTTTTCACCTCGTCAATCAAGTTGGCGTCGATCTGTAGGCGACCCGCAGTATCGAAAATGATGCAGTCCGCAGTAGCGGCTTGCGCGGCCGCGAGGCCGGCGGCACCGATGGCGGGCACATCCTTGGAAATACGATCGGCGAAAAAACCAATTTCCTCCTGCTTTGCCAGGATCTCCAACTGGTCAATGGCGGCGGGGCGGTAAACATCACACGCCACGACATGCGGACGATAACCGCGCTTCTTGAGCAGTTTCCCGAGCTTGGCCGTTGAGGTCGTTTTGCCTGACCCATGCAGACCGACCATGAGAATCTTTAGTGGCCGGGCACCCGACAGGGCGGTTTCGCCTTCGCCGAGCAATTTCACTAACTCGTCGCTGATGATCTTGACGACTTGCTGGCCGGGGGTGACGGACTTCAGCACTTCTTGGCCGACACACTGGGTCTGCACCTGATTGACGAAATCACGGGCGACCTTGAAATGCACGTCAGCGGCGAGCAGGGCGGTGCGCACCTCCTTGAGGGCGTCCGTCATATTGGTTTCGGTCAGCTTGCCCACGCCCCGCAGATTGCGGAGTGCGCTGCCTAGTTTGTCGGTGAGGGATTCGAACATGGAAAGGAGCAGTTGAAACCGCTAATTCACGGTAATCCACGCTAAATTTTACCGCAGCCTGTATGGCTGGGTCCACATGACCCGAAGCTCGATCTGCCCTAAAGGTGCAACGTAGCCATTCTCGGTTAAACCAAGTCACAAACATTAAGATGGATTAGTGGCCGGGGTCTTTGCCACTATGGTCAATTCATGAATCCTGTTCTAAAACTCCTGATCGATGGCGGCAGCTTGACCACCGCGCAACTTGCGCAAGTGGCCGGGTTGTCCGTGGCTGAAGTCGAACAGCACTTGGAACAGCTGAAAAAAGATAAAATCTTCCTCGGCTGGCGTCCGGTGCTTGATCTCTCGCACGAGGCCGCCGCCGCTGCCGCGGTGCGGGCCGTGATCGAGGTTAAACTGACTCCCGAACGGGGTGGCGGGTTCAACCGGCTGGCAGAACGCATCAGCCGTTTCGATGAGGTCGAAAGCTGCCATCTGATGTCGGGCGGCTACGACCTGCTGGTCTTTGTTAAAGGACCTTCCCTCCAAAAAGTGGCGGCCTTTGTTTCAGAACGGCTTTCCACCATCGAGGGTGTGCTCTCGACTGCGACCCATTTCCTCCTCCGCACTTACAAGGAGCAGGGGTATTTGTTGTCGGGTGAGGACGGTCGTGATGCGCGGCTCAACGTTGTGCCCTAAAGGAGACACCCGATGAGCACCGATTCCCAACGCTGGGTGGCGGGCCATGTGGCTACGCTACCTAAAAGTGGCATTCGCGATTTCTTTGAGTTGGTATCCAAACTCAAGGGTCAGGACGTGATCTCGCTCGGTGTCGGTGAGCCCGACTTTGTCACACCATGGCACATCCGCAAGGCGGCCATCGCCGCCATTGAAGATGGCAAAACCTGTTATACCTCAAACCTTGGTATGATTGAGCTACGTCGAGCAATCGCCACGTATGTAGAGGCGCATTTCAATGTCAGCTATCGGCCAGAAGATCAGGTCATCGTGACGGTGGGGGTGAGCGAGGCACTGGATCTGGCGTTTCGTGCTTTCTGCAATCCCGGCGACAAGGTGATGTATCACCAGCCATGTTACGTTTCGTATCATCCCAGCATCGCGCTCGCGCATGCTGAAGGGATCGCCGTGCCCACCTACGCCAAGGACGGCTTTGCATTAACCGCAGATGCCCTGCGCGCTGCGTGGCAACCCGGAGCGAGAATGCTCATGCTCAACCTGCCGTGTAACCCAACCGGCGGCACCTGTGATCGCACGCAGCTTGAGCAGATTGCCGCATTCTGCCGGGAAAAAGACTTGTTGGTGCTGAGCGATGAGATCTATTCTGAACTCACCTTTGACGGCACCCATACCAGCATTGCGAGCCTGCCGGGTATGGCTGAGCGCACCCTCTTCCTGCATGGATTTTCAAAGGCCTTTGCCATGACTGGCTGGCGCATCGGTTACGCATGCGGACCCGCGCCACTCATAGATGCGATGATGAAGGTCCACCAATATTCCATGATGTGCGCGTCGATCATCGCGCAAGAAGCCGCCCTCGAAGCGCTGAAAAACGGCTGGGAAGCCGTGGTGCAAATGCGCGACGAATACCATCGTCGCCGCGATCTCGTCGTGCGCCGTTTCAACGCGGCTGGGCTTACGTGTCATTCCCCGCGCGGTTCATTCTATGCGTTCCCCAACATCACCAGCACGGGTTTGAGTGAAGGAGATTTTGCCATTGGTTTGTTGAAAAACGAAAAGGTGGCCATCGTGCCTGGCACCGCATTCGGGGTGGGCGGGCGCGGTCACGTCCGGGCTTGTTTTGCCACTGGCTACGAGCAACTCATCACGGCCTGCGATCGAATCGATCGTTACGTAAACTCTACTCGATTATGAGCACCCTCCGCACCGTCGCCATCGTCGGCCGTCCCAATGTCGGCAAAAGCCGGCTCTTTAATCGGCTGGCCCGCAAGCGTATCTCCATCGTTCACGATCAGCCCGGCATCACTCGGGATGTGATCACGGCCGAAATCAAGGACGGCGCTTTCACGCTTTTCGATACGGGCGGTCTCGGCTACAAGGGTAAGGACACTCCCGCCGCCCTGACCGCCGCTTCCGAAACCCAAGTCGATTTTGCGATCGCGGCGTCATCACTGATTCTCTTGGTGATCGACGGGATCGAGGGTCTCACCGCCCTTGATGAAAAGATTGCAGGCATGCTTCGCCGCAGCAAAAAGCCGGTGCGGCTAGTCATCAACAAAGCTGACTTCGATGATGAAAAAATCGATCTCGCCGATGCCTACCGCCTAGGTTTAGGCGAACCGATCCGGGTTTCCGCAGAGCATGGTCGAGGCGAAGGTGATCTCCGTGATGCGATTTTGGAAGTGCTAGGTGCGGTGCCAGACTCAGATGAAGATCCGAATGCGGCCAAGCCACTTGGCGTGTGCTTCATCGGCCGGCCAAATGTTGGTAAGTCCTCCCTCAGTAATCGCTTGCTGCAAAGCGATCGATTGATCGTGAGCGAAGTGCCCGGCACGACGCGCGACGCCATCGAGCTGCCGTTCGACTTCAAGGGACGTGACGGCCAGATGTATCCTTTCAGGCTCATCGACACCGCCGGGATCAAGGCCGCCACCAAGCTAGCCTCGCCGGTGGAATATTTCTCCCGATTGCGTTCACTCGATGCCATCCGGCAGACGGATGTCGTATTTCTTGTCCTCGATGCGATTGATGGCGTCACGCAGCAGGACAAGGCCATCGCCGGCGAAGCCGTGAAGGAGCACAAACCCATCATCGTCGTCGTCAACAAGTGGGATCTGGTGCGGAAGGCATTCAAGGCGCAGGGCGGCATGGAACCCTACGATAGCGAGCGGGATTACCGCGAAAAATATGAGCACGCGCTTTTCGAGCGCCTCTACTTCACGCCGGGTGCTCCGGTGATCTTCGTCTCGGCGATGAGCGGCTACGAAGTTGATCGTATGCTCAATGCGGCGGTGAAACTCCATCGCCAACTCGACATCAAGTTACCCACCGCGAAACTCAATAAGATACTCGCTTATCTGACTGAGCGCACTCCGCCCCCTGCGGTAGGTGGTAAACGTTTCCGGGTGTATTATGCGACGCAAACAGGGAATCGGCCTTTCCGGTTCAAGATTTTTTGCAACCGGGAGGAAAAACTTACCGAACAGTATCGCCGTTACCTCGAGGCTGGGTTGGTCAAGGAGTTCGGACTCGACGGCTGCCCGATTTATTTCGATCTCGTTGGTAAAGAGAAACACGAACCCGGCACTGCCTATACCTCCAAAGGGGCCAAGGTCGCCCCGCAGCCGAAATGGAAGTCGGCTGAAGGAGAACCTGAGCATGAAACGCTTGAAGACTGAGGTCTTTGGTCTCGCGGCCATAGCGCTAAGCCCCCAAGCACTCGAACTTACTGTCACGACCGGTGTGGGTCCGCGTATACTCACCATGCGGAGCAAGCAGGGTCGGGCGGGTAATCTCGTTTTCGAGATGCCGGCGGCACGGGACTCCAATGGTGATTTTCGTCTGCGGGGCGGGCGTCGGTTAGGGCATTCCCCTGAACACCCGGTCCGCACTTACCGACCCGACAACGATCCATTGGTTGTGCGTGAGTTAAGCAACGGACTTGCGGTCACACAGCCGGTTGAAGTTGGCACGTGTTTTCAAAAAACCATCAAGATTGAAGTGTTTGGCCAGCGCGCTGCCACGGTCACCCATTCGCTCGCCAACCGGGGTCTCTGGCCAGTCCAATGCGCACCTTGGGCGCGCACCATGTTTCGGCCAGATGGCTATGGCGTGCTGCCACTCCTTCCGGAGGGTTCACATCCGGATCACTTGTTGCCCAACTATACACTTGCGCCTTGGTCTTATACGGACCTCTCGTTGCCGGTTTGGGATTTGCACCGCGACTTCATCGGCATAGGAGTGGCCAAGGCCAAGACTCCCCAAAAACTTGGCATCACCCAGTATCCGGGTTGGTCAGCCTGCTGGCTCGATGGCACCACCTTCGTGAAATATCCACGGCCAATACCTCGGGCGCTTTACCCTGATTTTGGCTGCTGTTTTGAAACCTGCACCAACGGAGATATACTTGAACTCGAAACGCTCGCGCCGCTAGGTCCGATCGCCCCCGGTGGCCGCGCGGCTCATGTCGAGCATTGGACTTTACTGGATGGCCTGCGCCGACCCGACACTGACGCCACTTTCACCACACTTGCCGCTGCGATGAAAACATGGCTTATGATCCTGCAGTGAATGCCGTGCTTCGTCTCGTCTTCCTGGGTTCTGATCCCATCGCCTTACCGTTACTCAACTGGCTAGTTACGGAGGGACGTGACGTTGCTGAGATAGTCGGGGTATTCACGCAACCAGATCGCCCGGTTGGTCGGGGCCAGCAGGTTGTGCCCAGTGCGATTAAACAATGGGCCTTGGCGCACGGACTGCCCGTTTATCTACCGGCTAAACTTGACGAGGAAGCGCGCATGCAACTCGGCGCCCTGTGCCCGGATGTGGCGCTTGTGATGGCTTACGGGCACATCCTGAAGGACGACTTCATCGCCGTGCCGCGCTTGGGCACGCTGAATCTGCACACTTCACTCTTGCCGCGCTATCGCGGTGCCTCGCCGATCCAATCAGCCGTGGCCAGCGGAGACACCGAGACGGCAGTGGCGCTCATGCGCATTGTGCGGGAGCTTGATGCTGGCCCGGTGGCCGATGTCGAACGGGTCACCATCGTGACGCTGGATACCGCCTTGGGGGTGGAGCAAAAACTGGCCGCGGCATGTGTTCCCTTGCTGGCCCGAACCTTGCCCAAACTCACGACGGGGTCGCTGTTGTTTACGCCTCAAGATCATGCGGTAGCGACCTACTGCCGTAAACTCAACAAAAGGGACAGTGCAATCGACTTTACCCAAGCGGCCACGTTACTTGCGGCGCGAGTTAATGGCCTGTTTCCTTGGCCAGCATGCAGTGTCAATATTAATGGGGTGTCGCTCAAATTCGGCCTAGCGGATGCCGTAATTGGTGGGGGTGACCCGGGAGCCGTCCTCGGGGTTGACTCCCACGGGTTGCTTATCGCGACCGGAGATGGCGTGCTGCGTGTGCATCGGCTTCAGCGGCCCGGCGGCCGGATGCTGACCGCGACAGATTTCCTGCGGGGAAATCGAATTCCGGTCGGCACCGTGCTAGGATCGCAACCGATGCTTAGCATGGTCGCCTCCGCACCATTCCGGCGATAGGGCCTTGTTTTTACCGGGGTCATGCACAGACTCCATGCCATGTGGTATCGCTCCTTCCTCGTCTTGATTGTGGCAACGACCGGCTTGGGCCATGCCCAGACCATCCAGCACGACATGGCCAATTTGCGCGAAGACGTGCGGGGGCTCGTGCAACGGGTGGGGGAACTCAGCCTGCGCATCGAGCAACTTGAGCGTGAAAACAACGAGCTAAGGAATCGCACCAGTGCTGCGCAGGACACCTACGTGACGATGAAGCTACTGAATGATACCGTGGCTGAACTCAACCGCACCATCCGCAGTTCCGCCGCCACGACGAAAAGCGAGACCCTGCAGCAAGTCGCCGGGCAGATGGAGCGACTCGGACGCCAGACCAATGCCGCGATCGATTCGCTGGCCAAGGGCATGGCCACGCGCCAGCCGGTGCATACCGTTTTTACCGAGGAATTCTCCAAGGAAGGTGTCAGCTATACCGTTCAGCGCGGCGACACACTTTCTTCCGTCGCGCAAAAACACAATGCCCGGGTAGCCGATATCGTGAATGCCAATAAAATTACTGACCCCACACGCATTCAAGTGGGCCAGACGCTATTTATACCTGTCGCCAAATAACATGTCCGCCTCCAAATCTCGCCTCGGTCGTGGTCTCGGCAGCCTCATCGCCAAAGCTGCACTGCCGTCGTCCGCGAATCCGGCTGTAACGTCTGTAGCCACCACCTCGATCACACCCACCCCGCTGTCACCCGCCACTGCTCCGGGCTATACGGAGATTGCGGTGCATTTGATCGAACCCAGTCCGTCGCAGGCCAGAAAAAATATTGTCCCCGAAGAACTCAGCGAACTGGCCGATAGTATTCGCTCCGAAGGGCTGCTCCAGCCGATTGTCGTCCGTAAGAGTGGGGATAAATATCAACTCGTGGCGGGCGAGCGTCGTTGGCGGGCTTTTCAACTACTTAAGCTCCGCAGCATTCCTGCCCGCGTTGTCGAAGCGAGTGATGCCTCTGCCGCTGCGCTTGGCCTCATCGAGAACTTGCAACGCGAGGGTCTCAACCCGATCGAGGAGGCGCACGGTTATGCCAGCCTCATACGCGATTTCGACCTTACCCAAGAGGCCGCGTCAGACCGGGTAGGCAAAAGTCGCGCTACTGTCGCCAACAGTCTTCGCCTGCTTACCTTGGATGCGGAAATCCAAGGCTTTGTCGGGAAGGATCTATTGAGTGTTGGGCACGCCAAGGTGCTCCTCAGTGTCAACGATGTGACCCGGCGCGCGTTTTTCGCGCGACGGGTCATTGAGGAAGGTTTGAGTGTGCGTGCAACCGAGCAATTGACCCAGGCGATCCGCACCGCAAAAAGCTCCGCGCGGAAGGCCCGTAAGCTGCCGAATCAGGAGGCTGAGACATTGGCAAGCATCGAGCAGAAGCTTACTTCTCACCTCGGCGCGCGTGTGGCGGTTTTTCATACACCAAAGAAAGGCCGCATCGTTATCGAGTATCGCGGCAACGATGACATGCAGCGCTTGCTAGGAAAACTCGGCGTCAACCTGTAAATTCGTGTTCAGCGCCGGTTTGGAACCCCGGATTGACAACCGGGTCTCCCTTCTGCTCCGTTGACCCTTCATATGAGCATACTCATCGGTATCTTTACCTTCATCCTGATCCTCGTTTCCGTTTTTCTCATCCTCGTGGTGCTGGCCCAGAAGGCCAAGAATGACGGCGGCGTGGGTGCCGCCTTGGGCGGTGGCATGACCGAGGCGGCCTTCGGAGCGGATACGGGCAACGTCTTGAGCAAGGCGACCATTAACGGAGCCATTGCTTTCTTTCTGCTGAGCTTTGCGCTTTACCTAGGCCATATTTATCAACGCAGCGACCGCGCCGCCTCCGCGCAGGATGCGCTTCCGAGCATCAGCCTGCCAGCGGTTCCCGCCGCTCCGCAGAATCCCTAAGGCGATTGTGCCATTCGATTTGAAAGCAGCGCCCGACCTTTGCTGGAGGGCGCTTTTGCTTTTGGCCCTTTTGGGAGTGGCCTTGGCTCAAGCCCAGCCTGCTGGGCGTAAGGTGCGGCCGCCTCCGAACTACGTGCAGTTCGGCACCCCTGATCAAGACGAAGGTGCGCGCATTCTACGGGGCTTTCGGAGTATGGGAATTGCTGGCGACTATTATCTCGAATTCAAGCTCCGCCTGATGCCGCGCCGTGGCGCTGAGGTTGAGGCGAGCGGCAGTCTCTGGGGGACACGGAATGCGCTCGGACCCATCCAACGCGTGGAACTTGGCCAGGCTGGGGACAATGGGCGTTGGTTGATCCAAAATGGTGCCACGCCTATGGTCTGGCATTCGACGACAGATGACACAACTAACCTGATTGCCACCGAAAATTTATTTCTCCCAATAGCGCCCGGGGCGGATATCACTCCATTCGACCTGCAGATGCCGTTTCTCTACTGGGAAGACTTTGTCTTTGAGGGTGTGAGTCGTATCCGAGGCCGGCCGGCGCATACATTTATGCTCTATCCACCGGCGGGTTACTTGGCGGCTGATAGCGAGCTGCTCGGGGTGCGTGTGCAACTTGACACCCAGTTCAACGCGCTTGTGCAATCCGAACTCATCGGCACAAATGGGCAACCCTACAAGACCATGAGTGTGCTAGATCTGAAAAAAGTTGGTAAACAGTGGATGGTCAAAACCATCGATCTGCGGGATGAGCGCACGCGCAACAAAACGCGCTTTCAAATTACTGGAGTTGTGTTGGCTCAGGATTTCTCGCCGGTTATATTCAACCCAGAACAGCTGGACCTACCTCTATCCGCACCAGATGAAATCATTGGATTGTGACACGGCAAGCAGCGCGGAATTGACCTTTAGCAGATCTAGTGCGTTTGTGCTCACACCGCGGTTACGGTAAACCAGCCCACCCCAATGGCCAATATCCTACTCATCGAAGACGACGAAGACTTGCGTGGAGTCTTGGCCATGAACTTGCGTGACGCTGGGCATATCGTGCGTGAAGCAAACCACGGCCGAATGGGCTTGAAGTTTTTCGCGCAGGAGCCTGCGGATGTGGTGGTGAGTGACCTCATCATGCCGGAGCAGGAAGGCATCGAAACGATTACCACACTGCGTAAACATCACGCCAAGCTTCCGATCATTGCGATTTCAGGTGGATTCACCAATGCGCCGCATTATCTCAAGGCGGCCGCAAAACTTGGGGCCAACCGGGTGCTGGCAAAACCTTTTGCCAGCGCAGATTTAATTGCGGCGATTGCCGAGGTCTTGGCCGAGGCTCGCGGCGGCGAGCCAGTTTGATCCATTTGCCCGCTTAGCCGTTATAGAACGGCTTCGGTGGTCGGGTCGAAGATCTTGGCCTTATCCATCTGAAAGGTGATTTTCACCTTCTGGTTTACGTCAAAGCGGTCACTGGCCCGCACACGGGCGATGAAGGAATGGGCTCCGGTATCGAGATATAGGTAAGTCTCTGCACCCATTGGTTCAGAAACCTCGACCGTGACTTCCACGGTATGTTCAGGATTCGGGGTGGCGAGGGTCAGTGAGTCTTGAGCATCCTCGGGGCGGACTCCCAACACGATGGGTTTGTCCACGTAAGCCCCGGCTTTTTGCGCAAGATCGTCAGTCAATTGAACCGATAGCGGTGTTGAGCGGGTATTCTCTTCGATGAAGAGAAGGTGATTGCCACTGCGTTTGATGCGACCCTTGAGGAAGTTCATCGGCGGGGAGCCGATAAAACCGGCCACATACATGTTGGCAGGGTGGTTGTAGAGATCGAGGGGGGTGGCCACCTGCATGATATGGCCATCCTTCATCACACAGATGCGGTCGCCCATCGTCATGGCTTCGACCTGATCGTGAGTCACATAAATCATAGTCGCCCCGAGCCGAGCGTGGAGCTTTGAGATCTCGGTGCGGGTTGACACGCGCATCTTGGCGTCGAGGTTGGAAAGCGGCTCGTCGAACAGGAAGACCTTCGGCTTGCGCACAATCGCACGTCCCACCGCGACGCGTTGACGCTGACCGCCTGAGAGGGCTTTGGGTTTGCGTTCGAGGTAAGGCTCTAATCCCAACATGGAGGCCGCTTCACGCACGCGGGCATCAATTTCTTTCTTCGGAAATTTCCGCAGTTTCAGGCCAAATGCCATGTTGTCATAAACTGACATGTGCGGGTAGAGCGCGTAGTTTTGAAAAACCATTGCAATGTCGCGATCCTTGGGGAGGACATTGTTCACAACCTTGCCATCGATAGTGATGCTGCCGCCAGAGATATCTTCTAGGCCAGCTATCATGCGGAGCGTCGTGGATTTGCCGCAACCTGAGGGACCCACCAAGACCATAAATTCCCGGTCTTCGATCGTGAGATTGATACCCTTAACTGCGGTGACTCCGGGACCGTTTTTTTCAGGGTAAGTTTTGACCAGATTTTCGATTACGACACGTGCCATGGTGAGGGATTTAAAGGGGTGAGTAGACCTCGCGAAAATCGGATAATCCTAGAATGAGTCAATGCCAGACCTTGGCATATTTTTACATTGCGGACCCGCATAGCTACCGACGTGATTTCAGGTCGGCACTTCGCCGCCATCACCATGAATAAGCGTTCCAAATCCCCATCGACAGCAGCGCCTTTGACTTTCGATCTTCCACTTGACCTTATCAAAAAAATCGAGGCCGTGAGACATGCGCTCAATCTGACGTCGGCAAGCGAGGTTATCCGCTCGGCGGTTGCGCGCTTCGATTTCGCCAAGTGCCGGCCCGAACATATTCCACATCGGCAGATATCTGTGCGGCTCTCAGGCGAACATCGGGCGACACTCAAGCGACAAGCACGGCTAAAGGACGTTAGCGTAGGCGAATTGCTTCGTTTGGCTCTTAATGACTTACCAACTAAAAAATCGCCGCGGAAAAAACGCTAATCAGCCCAGTTGGTAGTGCGGTAAGAGCGGGGGCTTGCCAATTTATAGGCCAGCCCTTTTTAGTGCTGACCGCTCATGTGCACCCTACCACCTCTTTCTGTCTGGGCCCGCAATATCTCGCCTTCGCCAACGCTCGCCGTTGATGCGAAGGCCAAGGCGCTTCAAGCCGCTGGCGAAGACGTTTGTAGTTTCGCCGCTGGTGAACCTGATTTCGATACTCCGGATCATATCAAAGAGGCCTGTATCGTCGCGTTGAAGGCTGGAAAGACCAAGTATGCGCCCACTCCCGGCATCGAACCTCTGCGCCAAGCCATCGCTGAGCGCTATGGGGCGGAATATGGCCTCAAAGTGACCACGGGGCAGGTCGTTGTATCCCCTGGCGGGAAGTTCAACTGTTATCTTGGCGTGCTGGCAGTTTGTTCGCCGGGCGATGAGGTGGTCATTCCTGCGCCATATTGGGTGAGCTATCCCGAGATGGTAAAGCTCGCCGGTGCGATTCCAAAATTTGTGCTCTGTGATGATCGCACGGGGTTCAAACTTACCCCGGCTCAGTTAACGGCGGCCATCACTCCGCGGACTCGACTGCTCATTTTCAATTCGCCCTCAAATCCGACTGGCGCGGTTTACACCCGGGCTGAACTGGCGGCCCTCGTGGAAGTCGCGGTGCGGCATAATCTCTACATCCTTTCTGACGAGATGTATGAACATCTCATCTACGATGGTGTCACGCCAACCTGTGTCGCCTCGCTCTCACCTGAAGCGGAGGCACGCACGATCACGGTCGCGGGTTTTTCAAAAACCTACGCCATGACGGGCTGGCGTATCGGGACCACCGTCGCTCCGCAGCCGATTGCCAAGGCGATCGCCGAGCTACAGAGCCAAACTTCCTCAAACGTCACAACCTTCGCCCAATATGGCGCATTGGCTGCGCTCACCGAAAAGCAAAAGACGCAAGCGGCGGTAGCAACTATGCTAGCAGCCTTTGATCGTCGCCGCAAGTATCTGCATGCCGCACTGAACGCCATTCCGGGGGTTTCCTGCCTGCTGGCCCAAGGCGCTTTTTATCTCTTCCCCAATATCTCTAGTTTTGGACTCAAGGACATGGAGTTTTGCAATCGCCTCTTAGAAACCGAAAAGGTCGCTGCGGTGCCGGGTTCAGCCTTCGGTGCAGAAGGTTACCTACGGCTCAGCTACGCGACCTCCGATGCCATTATCGCCAAGGGTGTCGAGCGGCTCGCACGGTTCTGCTCCGGCTTAAATAAATAACATCGAGGGCCCTCATCGCTTGTGTGGGTCAGTGCCCACTACCGCGGTTAGCGCAAGCAAAGGCATCCCAAATCAATATACCAAAGATTACCTGAGGTTATCCTTGAATTGTTTACTTGGTTTCATTGATTTTTCATGTGTTTAGGCTCTCGTAATCAGTCGCAGATAGATTGCGGAACTGAGCTGTGAAAAGTGGTAGTAGAGGATCGATTCACTCAAAGGTCTGTTGGCGATCCTAGTCGTAAGCGGCAAAATCGTGACGGTAGGTATATGCAAGTTTACTGTTGGCGAAGCATGACTAGCCCGGGCATTTCTTTGCAGTTATCGCGCTGCCCATGATGGCGTTGATGCGTGAAGGTCGCTCGGATTTTCTGTAACCATTAATCGTCCCGCTATGCAGACACATTTGCCCGTCGCCAGCTCGGTCCTGAAGTGAGAGCTGCGGCCTGCTGGATTCAGCGGTCCTAGCCGCGGTGGCATTAGCCTTTTGAGCGCAACTAGTCGCGCAATCTTCGACAATACGACAGCGCTCGGTTCGGCAAACATTCGCCACCTCGTCCGCTAAAACAAAACAGGGCAGGATCGGTGATCCTGCCCTGTTGATTTTGCTGCTGGCAGTCTTACTCTTTTGACCGGGAGATGTTGCTCAGGTAGCGAACATATTCAGCATCGGCCCCTAGCATGATCGTGGTCTTAGGACCGATCGAGCGGCTGTAGCTCTCCAACGTGCGAAAGAAACCGAAGAACTCAGGATCGGCGTTGAAGGCGTCGTTGTAGATGCGGGTCGCCTCGGCATCGGCTTCACCGCGAATGAGCTCACCCCGTCGCTGGGCTTCCGAGCGGACCTGTGAGAGCTTTTTCTGGGTATCACCATCAATCTCGGCGGCACGACCTTGGCCTTCGGAACGGAACTGCTCAGCAATGCGTTGGCGTTCGGCAATCATCCGTTCGAACACGCGCTGCTGCACAGCTTCGACATAGTCCACGCGTTTGATACGAATATCTACGAGTTCGATGCCGAACTCTGGCACCATTTTCCGGGCAGTTGCTAGGATGGAGCGGACTAATTCCTCGCGACCGGTTGAGACTTGCTGGAGAAGGATGGCCTCGTCCCCTTGTCCAGTTGCCTTGGCGCGTTCGAGGTCCTCTGTAGAAACCTGCCAGTCCTTGGAGCGGACGATTTCCACGAGATCGGACGCCGAGATATGGTCACGCACGACTGAGTCGAGGATATCGTTAAGCCGCATCGTGGCCCCGCGTTCGTTTTGCACGCGCTGCAAAAAGAGCAGAGGATCAGCAATGCGCCATCGGGCCGTGGTGTCCACGGAGATGAATTGCTCACCGCGGGTAGGTATCTGGTTGGGATCACCGTCCCACGAGATGAGGCGTTTGTCGAACCGGCGCACTTCCTGCACGAAAGGTTTCTTGAAGTGCAGTCCAGGCGTGGTAATCGGGTCCCCTACGGGAGCGCCGAGTTGCACGACGATGGCTTGTTCGGCTTCATCAATCGTATAAACTGATGCGGAAATAAAAAACGCGGCAATTGCGGTGATTGCGACGACAATGATCAGAATAGGAGAGGCTTTCATCGTTGGACTCCAAGTTGGGGGAGGGAAGAATCCCGGGTAAGGTTGAGCAGAGGCACAGGCGAGGTATGGCCTTCTTGCATAATGTAAATGTTGCCGGCGCGGGGCAGCACCTGATCGATCATCTCAAGATAAAGTCGGCGTCGGGTGATATCCGGAGCGCGCTGGTATTCGGTGAGGATGGAGGTGAACCGACCGGCTTCACCACGGGCCCGGTTGACGCGTTCGGCCCGGTATGCCTCGGCCTCAGCGATGATCTGAAGAGCTTCTCCCTCGGCCCGCGGGATGACCTGATTACGGCGTTTCTCCGCCTCATTGATGAGGCGCTCGCGCTCCTGCTCGGCTTGGTTGACCTCATTGAATGCGGGTTTGACTGGCTCGGGCGGGGTAACATCTTGCAGCTCAATGGTCGTGATTTGCACTCCTAAGTCGAGGGAGTTGAGCAGATCCTGCAGTTCTTGACGAGCGGCGCTGGACACCTGCACGCGCTTTTCGGTGAGCACATCGCTACCTAGACTGTTGCCCACGATGCGGCGCATCACCGCCTCGGAGGTATCGCGCAACGTGGCCCGGGGGTCACGTGCGCGATGCAAAAATTTATCAGCATCAATGATGCGATACTGAACGACCCATTCGACATCGATAACCTTAAGGTCGCCGGTGAGCATGAGAGACTCGACGGTGTGCACACGGTCCTTCCGATTCCGAGTGCGGGCGTCGGTGCCGGGGGAACGGAAACCGAATTCCTCCTGCAAAACGCGCGCAGTCGGGACGAATTGCACGCGATCAATGCCAAAGGGGATTTTGAAGTGGAGGCCTGGTTGATTGATCGTGATGACACGACCGAAGCGTTTGACGACAGCTTCCTCCTCAGGTTGCACGATATAATAGCTGGTGAGGCCGGCGAACGCGATCACCAGCAGAAGGGGGATAACCATTAAAAGGCGACCGTGCTGCTGGAGTGCATCCTGAAGCGGATTGCCACTGCCTTCTTCGGTTGGATAGGGACGTTTTACCATGAATGAACTCTCCGGGGGTTGACGATTTATAACGAGTGAGACGTCAGCATCGGGAACGGATGGACTGCTGCCAAGCATAACCGGCCGGTTTCAGTCGGTTTGTGGTTCGTGCAAAATTTCCTGTAACCATCGGGGGCGGAACCGTGGTTTGTCGCACCCAAACGCACACGGATCCAACAACCACAATGCCAAATCCCATTTCAGCGCCCACTTACCTGCGGCAGTGATGGACATGTTCGAGCGCCATGCCGGTGGCGAGCTGCGGATGGCCTCAGCGAGGCCAAATAGATCGCCTTGAGGATATTATTGGACGCAGCCTGAGGATCGGCACATCCTGTCATTGTCTCCGCGCCGGCAGGTGTTAGGCTCAGCTCATGCCTGTTCTCCCGACCATTGTTCACCTCGATGCTGACGCTTTTTTTGTGTCTTGCGAGCAGGCGGTGCGACCGAAGCTGCGCGGCACCAAATGTGCGGTGGGCGGACGCGAGCGAGGAATCATTGCATCCGCGAGCTACGAGGCAAGGGCCTGCGGTGTCTATACGCCCATGCCCACATCCCGGGCGCTCAAAGTATGCCCGGACCTTCACCTCATCCCACACACTGCGGGATTGTATGGGAAAGTGTCGCGGCAGATGTTTGATCTTTGCGAGCAATTGACGCCCGTGGTGCAACGCAACTCGATTGACGAGGGCTATCTGGATCTCGGGCCATGCGGCTTGTCGTCACCGGTCGCGATCGCCGCAGCTGTGCGGGGACTACAGGAGCGGATATGGGCTGAATTGCAGATTCCCGTCTCCATGGGGATCGCGGCGAACAAACTGGTCGCCCAGATCGCTTCAAAACTGCGCAAGCCGCAGGGTTTTGTCGTGGTGCCGTCGGGAACAGAAGCCGCGTTTCTCGCACCGTTACCAATCGGGAAACTACCCGGCGTAGGCACCAAAACCGAAGCCGCCTTGGTTGCTAAGGGATTGCAGCGGATGGGTGACGTCATTGCTTGTGGCGAAAGCAAACTGGCGGCGATTCTGGGCCGCGATTGGCGAGAATTTAAGGCCATGGCACAGGGGGAAGACGCCCGACTGGTGGAAACGGAGCAGGAAGACGCAAAAAGTTATTCCCAACAGGAGACCTTTGCCGCTGATCTCGGCGATTTTTCGACCATAGAACAGGTGGCAAAACGGATGATTGACGAACTGCTACCAAAAATTCGTAAGGATGGAAAACGGGTAAAAACGATGACCCTTAAGGTTCGCTATGGGGATTTCTCCCAAAACTCACATGGCCAAAGTCTAGCCGTCGCGACCGATCTCGAGGTGCCATTTTATCAACTTGTCACGCCCCTGTTGCAGGCCGCGTGGACCAAGAAACGGCCCTTGCGGCTGATCAGTGTGCGGTTTTCCGGAGTGGATGAGGATGCGACGCAATTGGAGATGTTTACCGAAGTTGCGGATAAACGACGGCGGCTGGCAGCGGTCCTTGATCAACTTAACGGCTGCGGACGTGAGTCCGTCGTCCGGTATGGACACCAGCTTGCCAAAAGGACGACGCCGCGATAACCGTGCAGCTTCTTCATGCCGATTTACGAGTATTACTGCCCTGATAACCACACGGTTTATCAATTCTACGCCAAAACATTGGCGCAGGGGCGCAGCGTGCCGCGTTGTCCCGACAACCCGTCCCACCGGATGGAAAAACTGCTCTCTAGCTTTGCGGTCACCAACGGTGCACGGAACGAAGCACCGCCTATTCCTGCCGTCCCCGGCGAGGCCGTTGACGATCCGCGTATGGAGGCAGCTTTGGGGGCGATGGAGCGCGAGTTTGCAAATGTGGATGAAAAAGATCCCCGGGCGATGGCCCGGATGATGCGTCGGATGGCCGAGCTTTCGGGCGAGAAAATCGACGGCGAGATGGAGCAGGTTGTTCGCAAGTTGGAAGAGGGTGCTGATCCCGAATCACTGGAGGAAGCGCTGGGCGGCGAACCCCCATGTCATATGGAAGCGCCCGAAGGTTTGCCAGAGGTGGCTCGAAAAACCCGCGAGGCTAGGCAACGGTTTCGGGTGCGCCGCCCGCCCCCACGGCATGACCCGAAACTCCACGATTACGAAACGTGAGTCCGGAAATTCTAGCCCGCCGTGCAGCGGCCCGCCGAGCCGTGCTCAATCAGACTGAACTGATGCTGCACGAACTGGGCCGTGCAGCCAGCAGCTGGAAGAGCGATGGCACCCGGGTGACCGCGGTGGATATCGCAATCTCGGAAAACGTTTTCCGTGAGCTCTCCGCGCAGTTTCCAACGGATCAATATTTTAGCGAGGAACTGCCCGACAGCGGCGCCCCATTGCGTGTAACCGCACGCTATTCCTGGGTCTTGGATCCCGTCGACGGGACCAATAATTATGCGCTCGGCATTCCGCACTGCGCCATCGGTCTGGCACTGCTCGCTGCTGGAGAACCAGTATTCGGGGCAGTTTATGATCTGGCAGGGCGGCAACTGATCCACGGGGGACCGGGGCAGGGAGTATTCTGCGGTGATCGAGCAGTAGGACTCCGGGGCTCTTCGCTCGGCCCCCTGAGCATGATTGGTTTTCATAGTCCCCATGACAAAAGTTATGCCGAGCACGCGGCGTTGCTGGCCGGCAATTACAAGATTCGCGGACTCGGTAGCAGCACGCTGCATCTCGCCTATGTCGCCGCTGGACTCCTAGATGCGGTGGTGGACCACAATGTGAAGGTCTGGGACATCGCGTCGGCGGTGCCGCTGGTGTTGGCCGCCGGTGGCACCGTGGACTATATCAGCGCGTCTCCGTTTCCACTGCGCGTATTCGATCTGCACATGAGCCGGATTTTTTACGTGGCCGGAACTGTATCGGGCTGTGCGCAGTTGCGGGCATTGTTGCGAGCTTGATTCAAACGAGATATTCCTGCCCGGGTGTGGGGTCGAAAACTGTGGTCTTAGGCAGGCGGTCGGCTAGTTGCCGTATAAACCAATCACGGGCGGGTTGATCACCGTGGGTCAGCACGATGCTACGCGGCTCGGCTTGCACAGCGAATTCCAGCAAATCCTCCCGATCGGCCTGACCGCTGAGCTCGAAGCGTTCGACGCGGGCCTTTACCTTGGTCTTCACGTTGGCCTTCTTAAACAAAAAAGTTTCACCAGGTTTGGTCGCGAGGAGTTCGCCGCCGGGCGTCTCGGGGTCGCAGTAACCAACAAAGCCGATGGTATTGCGGGCATGCCCTAGTAAACCCGCCGCCACGGCATAACTCGGAGTGTTTTCGACCATCATACCAGAACCGAGCACGTAGAGTGCGGCTTGTGAAGGCAGTTCACCAGGGGTGAGCTTACGGGGCATAGGTTGAATTTTTAAGTCCTTGATAACGTGCCGTGTGAATTGGATGTGCTTGGTTTTGCGACTGATCTCGTCGAAATAGTCGCAGAGATCCATGCCGAGACCGGAGGCAAAGATCGGACATTCGACCAAGCGGTCGAATTTACGGGCATCGTGAAGAATGGAGAGCAGTTCCTGCATACGGCCGAGAGCGAACACCGGAATCAGAAAGGAACCGCCGCGTTGGATGGTGTCGTTGATGGCCGTAATCAAGCGGGACATTTCCTCGCCGCGACTGCGCCCGGGCTGGCGTTCGGTATCGCCGCGCGTGGTTTCCATGATCAGGGTATCGAAATGCCCCGACGGGAACTTCGCCCCGGCGAGAATTCGCTGATCTTCAAACAGCACGTCGCCCGTGATAAAAATCTGCCGGTGCTTATGGCGGATTTCGACGCCGGCAGCACCTGCGATGTGTCCGGCAGGATGAAAGGTGATTTCAACCTCGTCGCGGTTGCCCCGAAATT